>JBIOTP010000110.1:0-2108 GCA_044865965.1 Solirubrobacteraceae bacterium | reverse complement strand
CTGGTCAACCGCGGCGGTGCGACGACCGCCGAGCTGATGGCGCTGGCGCGCGAGATCGCGGCCGGTGTGCGGGCGACGTTCGGCGTGTCGCTGGTGCCCGAGCCGGTGCTCGTCGGGCACGGCTGGTAAGTCGGACTTGCGCACCGCTGCGCGCTGTGTTGGGCTAAGCACCATATGCGTCCCGCTCGCCTCCTCTTCGCCGCCGCCGTGACCGCGGCCGCGCTCGCCGGCACTCCCGCGCTGGCCGCCGCCGCGCCGCCGGCCAACGACAACTATCTGTCCTCGCTGCCGGTGGACAAGACCGAGTTCACGGCCACGGCGGACACGACCGAGGCGACGACGCAGCCCGACGTCTTCAACCCGAGCCGCGACGGCCAGCCGCTCGGCGGCGGCGCGCCCGAGCCGCTGGACTGCAAGGGCACGTCGTTCGGGAAGACCGTCTGGTACGACCTGGCGCCGCAGGTCGACGGCGGCGTGCAGATCCGCGCGACCGGCTTTCAGACGGTCGTCGCCGTCTACGAGTGGAACGCGCGGGACTCGAAGATCACGCGGCTCGTCGACTGCTCGGCGAATGCCGGCGCCGACGACCTCCTGATCGACGTCGAGGGCAAGAAGAACTACACGATCCAGGTCGGGGGCGCGGGCGGCGCCGGCGGCCTCATGAACCTGAAGGTCGACTTCTTCCCCGACACCGACTCAGACAGCGTCCTCGACGCGCTCGACAAGTGCCCGAAGGTGCCGGGCATCGAGCGCTTCGGCGGGTGCCCGCCGGAGCTGCGCGTCGTGCCCAGCATCGGCTTCGACGGCAACGGCGCCGGGATCACGATCAAGCGCCTGATCGTCGACAAGGTCCCGAAGGGCGCGAAGGTCGTCGCTCGGTGCACTCCCGGGTGCGGCTCCCAGACGATCAAGGCGAAGCGGCTGGGGCGGGTCTCGCTGACCAGGTTCGTCGGTCGCAGCGCGCCGGCGGGGGCGAAGGTGTCGATCCGCGTGACGCTCGGCAGGACCGGCAAGGGTCGCTACGTCTTCGGGGCGACCGGCAGCTACTTCGAATGGCCGGTGCGCGCCGGCGGGCTCGGCCCGCGCCGGACGCGCTGCCTGAACGTCAAGACGAGCAAGATCGAGCGTTGCCAGTGATCGTGCGCGCGGCGGTCGTCGCGGCGCTGCTCGGACTGGTCATTGCAGCGCCGGCGCAGGCGGCGCTCGCCCCGCCGCCGACCGTGCTCGACTTCGAGAGCGCTCCCGACGGTCGGTTCGACGGCGACTTCTATGCGGGCGCGGGCGCGCGCTTCAGCGAGTTCTGCGGCTCGGGTGAGACGACCGTTACACGCGCCGCCGAGCCGCTGTTTTGCACGAGCATCGTCCACCCGGGGCGCGACAGCGAGCGCTCGCTGGGACTCGAGCCCGGGACGTCCCTCACGATCAGCTTCGCCTCCCCGCAGGCCGGCGTCTCGATGTGGGTGTCGTCGACCTCCAGCGTGACCGTGGACGCTTGGACCGGCGAGCCGAACGCCGCGGGCAGTGAGCGAGTCGGCCCGCGGGAGCCGATTCCGGAGTCGAGCCCGTTCGCACGCCCGGCCGTCCGGCAGTCACCGAGCGGCGTCGCGGAGATCTCCTCCGTGCGCATCGTCGCGGACAGCTTCGTCGCGCTCGATGACATCACGTTCAGCCCGGTCCTGCAGCCGGACACCGAGATCCTGACCGGGCCGCCGCCGCTCTCGCGGTCGCCCGACGCCGGGTTCATGTTCGCCGGCAACCAGGCCGACGCGAACTTCGAGTGCTCGCTTGACGGGGCCCCGGCGGTCTCATGCCGCCCGCCGCTCTCGTACTCAGGGCTCGCGGCCGGCGTGCACTCCGCCACCGTGTGGGCGCGCGACCAGTTCGGCACGCTCGATCCCACCCCGGCGGTGTGGACCTGGACGGTCGACCTGAGCCCGCTCCCGGCACCGGCACCGGCACCGGCGCCGGCGCCTGCAGACGCGGACGCAGACAGCGTGCCCGACGCGCGTGACAACTGCGTGTCGGTGGCGAACGCGGGCCAGGCCGACGGGGACGAGGACGGCGTCGGCGACGCCTGCGAGACGGCGCCGCCCGGTGACGTCCCGCCC
>JBIOTP010000109.1:0-4836 GCA_044865965.1 Solirubrobacteraceae bacterium | reverse complement strand
CCGGGTGGACCTCGAGCCCGCGGCTGATCGCCGCCTCCGGCGGCTGCACGTTGGGCCCGCGGCCGAGGATCCGGCGCCAGCCGAGCGCGTCCACGACGAGCGGCGCGGTCAGCGTGCCGCGATCCGTTTCAACACCCCGCCCCTTGACCGTCGCTATCGCGAAGCGCGCATCGCACTGCGCCCACAGCTCCGCGCACAGCTCACGGTAGTCGAAGCTCGACCAGCTCCAGGGCAGCCGGAAGCGGGCCGACCCGTGCGGCGTGTGGAACGCCATGCAGGGGATCTCCTGTCGGATCGAGCGCTCGACGCCCATCGCGTGCAGCCACGGGGTCGGCGCCGCGCAGGCGGAGGTCGCGCGCTCGCCGATCTCGTAGCGATCCACCACGAGCACGTCGGCGCCGGCGCCCGCCAGCTCGCGGGCGACCGCGAGGCCGGCGAAGCTCGTGCCGCACACCAGCACGTCGGCGGCGGCGTCCAGCGGCGTGCGCGCCTCGCCGCGCAGGGTGGCCCGGCGCGTCACGGCCGCAGCGCCTCGAGGGCGGCGCCCGGGAGCTGCCAGATGCGCACGCCGTGGCGGCCGCCGAGCACGTCGAAGCCGCCCGACTCCACGCGGTCGAGCATCCGGCCGTAGAGGCCGACCGCCAGCCGGATCGCCGGCCGCACCGACGCCGGCGCCGACGCCACGGCGGGCGCGGCCGCGGCGAACAGCCCGCGGGCGCGGCCGACCTCGTGGGCGACCAGCGCGCGCAGCTCGGGCGTCGCGCGCGGCGCGCCGAGGTCGGCCTCGGCCACGCCGAAGCGCGCGCGGTCCTCGCCGGGCAGGTAGACGCGGTCCAGACGCCGGTCCTCGCGGACGTCGCGGATGAAGTTGGCGAGCTGGAAGGCGAGGCCGAGGCGGCCGAAGTCCGCGTGATGGCGCGCCGGGACGCCGAGCAGCGGCGCCATGATGCGCCCCACCGAGCCGGCGGAGCCGTCCATGTAGGCGACCAGCTCCTCCCAGCGGGCGATCCGCACGGGCTCGCAATCGATCCGCATCGAGCGCATGTAGGTCCGCAGCTCGGCCAGCGGCAGGCGGTGGCGCTCGGCGGCGTCGGCGAGCGCGCGCACCACCGGCGCCCGGGAGCCGGCCCCCGCGCGCAGCTCCTCCTCCCAGGCGTCGAGCGCCGCGCGGCGGGCGGCGGGCGTCGGCGCGCGCCGGGGGCCGTCGACGATCTGGTCGGCGGTCCGCACGTAGCCGTACAGCGCGTGGGTCGCCGGGCGGAGCTCGCGCGGCAGCCCGCGTGTCGCCAGGTAGTAGGTCGGGTCGTGGCGGCGCAGCATCCGCCGCGACCGCTCGTATCCCTCGCGCAGGACGGGGTCCATCGCCGTCATAGGCTCTTGAGTATGGACGCGCTGCTGCGCGACAAGGCGCTGGTCTACGTGACCGGCAAGGGCGGCGTCGGGAAGACGACGGTCGCGGCCGCGCTCGGGCTCGCCGCCGCCGCCCGCGGGCGCCGCACGATCGTCTGCGAGGTCGCCGAGCAGGACCGCGTGTCGCGCGCGTTCGCCCGCCAGGGCGTGCGGCCCGAGCAGGAGATCGAGCTCGCCGACGGGCTGTGGGCGATCACGATCGACCCCCAGAAGGCGCTGCTGGAGTGGATCGGGCGCCAGCTCGGCGGCGGGCCGGCCGGACGCGTGCTGTCGCACTCGCACGCGTTCCAGTACTTCGTCGCTGCCGCGCCCGGCGCCAAGGAGCTGATCACGATCGCGAAGGTGTGGGAGCTCGCGCAGCTCGAGCGCTGGGACAGGCACAACCGCACCTACGACTTGGTGATCGTCGACGCGCCGGCCTCCGGGCACGGCCTCGCGATGCTCTCGACGCCGCGCACGTTCTCCGAGATCGCCCGCGTGGGGCCGATCCGCCGCCAGGCGGGCAGGGTCGCCGACATGCTCTCCGATCCCGCGCGGACCGGCTACGTGGCCGTCGCGCTGCCAGAGGAGATGCCGGTCAACGAGACGCTCGAGCTCGAGGACCGGCTCCGCGACACGGTCGGCCTTGGGCTCGACGCGATCGTCGTCAACGGCACCTGGCCGGAGCGCTTCTCGCCCGCCGACGTCCGCCGCCTGCGCGCGGCCGCGCGCGACGGCCACGACCGGGGTGCGGTGCAGGCCGCGCTGGCCGGCCACGAGCGCGTGAAGGCGCAGCGCGCGCAGCTGCGCCGGCTGCGCTCCAAGACCGAGGCGCCGGTCCTCACGCTGCCGTTCGTGTTCGAGTCGGAGCTCGACCTCGTCCACTACCAGCGGCTCGCGGGCGCCCTCAGCGCCTCCTCGGACGGCGTATCGTCTGGCGCGTGACCCGGGAAGTGGTCGAGCGCACCGGTGAGGTCGCCGGGATAGCGACCCACTGGCGCGAGGCCCCCGCGGACGGCCGGCCCCCGATCCTCTACGTCCACGGCGTGCCGACGGCGTCGTGGGACTGGATCCCGTACCTCGAGCGGATCGGCGGCGTCGCGCCCGACCTGCCGGGCTTCGGCAGCTCGGCCAAGCCGGCGGACTTCGACTACTCGATCGCCGGGTTCGACCGCTGGCTCGAGGCGTTCGCCGACGCGCTCGGCCTCGAGCGCTTCTCGCTCGTGGTCCATGACTGGGGCGGGGTCGGCCTGGCCCTGGCCCAGCGCGTGCCGGAGCGGATCGACCGGATCGTCCTGCACACCAGCGCCGCGTTCCTCCCCGGGCACCGCTGGCACTGGGTCGCGCGGATGTGGCGCACGCCGGTGGTCGGCGAGCTGTTCATGGCCACCACGTCCAAGTGGGGCTTCAAGCAGTTGTCGCGCCAGTCGAACGTGACCTCCGGGCCGATGCCGGACTGGTTCATCGACCGCTTCTGGAAGGACTTCGATCGCGGTACCCGGCGGGCGATCCTCGCGCTCTACCGCGCCTCCCCGTCCGAGACGATGACCCGCGCGGGGGCGCGGCTCGGCGAGCTCCGCTGCCCGGCGCTGATCCTGTGGCCGACCGACGACCCGTACTCGCGGCCCGAGTGGGGGCAGCGCTTCGCGGACGCGCTCGGCGGAGACGACGTGCGGCTGGAGATGGTGGAGCGCGCGGGCCACTGGATGTGGCTGGACCGCCCTGACATCATCGAGACGGCGGCGAAGTTCCTGAACGCCGCGGACTGATGGCGGACTCCGGCGAGCCGGGACGGACGCTCGCGCCGTCGGCGCGGCTGGCGTGGGCGGTGCAGCAGGCCGCGATCTGGGGCGTGGCGCTGATCATCGGCGGCATCGTCAGCGGACCCGTGGACGGCGCGCTCGCGCCGCTCCTGTGGGTCGTGCCGCTGCTCGGGCTCGTCGTGGCCCCGCTGGTGGTGCCGCGGCTGCGCTGGCGGCGCTGGCGCTGGGACGTGCGGCCGCAGGCGATCGACATCCGCCACGGCACGCTCACGATCCGGCGCACGCTGATCCCGCTCGAGCGCGTGCAGCACGTCGACACGCGGCGCGGCGTGCTGGAGCAGATGCTCGGGCTCTCGACGGTGATCGTGCACACCGCGGCGGGCAGCCACACGATCCCGCTGCTGAGCGAGTGGGACGCGGACGCGCTCGGCGGCCGGATCGCCTCGCTGGCCGACGTCGATGCCGGCTAGGCGGCTGCATCCCGCCGGGATCGCGGTGTTCGCCGCCGAGGCCCTCACCGGCGCCGCCTTCCCGCTGCTCATCGTCGTCGGCCTGACGCTGGCGCGGGGCAGCCTGGACGCGGACGCGCTCCTGCGCGGCGCGATCTACGCGGTGATCGGCGCGGCCGGCTCGGCGATCGCCGGCTACGTGCGCTGGCGGACGACGACGTACGCGGTCGACGAGCGCGGGGTCCACTACCGCTCGGGGCTGTTCCGGGTCTCGGAGACCGACGTGCCGCTCGCCCGGGTCGAGGCGCTGGACATCCAGCACGGCCCGCTGCAGCGGCTGTTCGGGGTGCAGGCGGTGCACGTCCAGACCGGCGGCGGCGGCAAGGGCGGCGAGATCGTGCTGCAGGCGCTGGCGCCCGCCGCGATCCGCGAGCTGCGTGAGCGCGTCGGCGTCGCCCGCGCGGAGGCGCCCGAGGCTCCGGCGAGACCGCAGCGGCGCCTGGGCACGCGCGACCTGCTGGTGGCGGCGCTGACCGCCGGCCAGCTCGGGATCATCCTCCCCGTCCTCGCCGGCGCCGGCCAGCTCGCCCAGCAGGTCTTCCAGGAGGAGGGCGAGCAGGGGGCGGTCCGGCTGCTGCCGCACACGGTCACGGCCTGGGCGGCCGCGGCCGGGGCGCTGCTCGCGGCCGCGTGGGCGCTGTCGGTGGCCGGCGCGGTGGTCGCGTTCGCGGGGTTCACCGTGGTGCGCGACGGCGACCGGCTGCGGATCCGCCGCGGCCTGGTGCAGCGCCGCGAGGCGACGGTCCCGGTGGGCCGCGTGCGCGCCGTGCGGGTGGTCGAGGGGCTGTTGCGCCGCCCGTTCGGCCTGGCGGCGCTGCACGTCGAGGTCACGGGCTACGCGGAGGAGCCCTCGGCGGCGCGGACGCTGTTCCCGCTCCTGCGGCGCGCGGAGGTGCGGGCGGCGCTCGACGAGCTGCTCCCCGAGCTCGCCGACGACCCCGCCGGGCTCACGCCGCCGCCGCGCCGCGCCCGCCGGCGCTACCTGCTGCCCGGCGCCGCGGCCGGCGCGCTCGCCGGCGGCGCCGCGTGGGTCGCCGAGCCCGCCGCCGGCCCGTGGGCGCTGCTCGCCGCCCCGGCCGCGCTCGCCTACGGCTGGCTGCGCTGGCGCGCCGCCGGCTGGCGGCTGCGCGGCGGGCGCCTCGCGGTGCGCTACCGCCGGATCGCCCGCACGACCG
>JBIOTP010000108.1:0-4133 GCA_044865965.1 Solirubrobacteraceae bacterium | reverse complement strand
CAGGACGTCATGGAACGCTCCGAGCGCGAGAACCGCGGATAGCGCTGCGCCCGGAGCCGGCTCCCCGGCCGACGAGCGTCGGCCGGGCTGGGCAGCGCCTCGGATCGCCGGGCCGGCGTCCGGGCATGCCACGCCGCAGCGACGGCGGAGCGTGCCGAGTCTCCGCACCGCGCCCGGTTAACCGGGGTCCGGGACGAGGCCGCGAGGGATCGGGTGCGCGGGCCGGCAACCGGAACCCTTGGCGCGTCGACGAAACCAACGGGGGTCGCGGCTAGCGTTGCGGCAACCATACCCGTGAAGTCGCATTGTCCGCGGCGCGTGGACTCGTTTTGGTGAGCGCGCGGGAGCGTCCCTCGGCAGGGGAGTCCCGACCCGATCCTGGGCGAGCGCCACGCTGGCCAGACCGTCGTGTCCGATCGCGAAGTTGCCCTGCTCTCTCGGCCCCTCCGGCTCGCGCACCGAGGCGGGAACGACAGCCGTCGATCGGTCCTCGCACCGTCATGCGGTCCGTCGCGCGCCGCGCTTGCCCTCCAGAATCTCTCACCCGGGAGGCACAGGTGAGCCCGGCAGCCGCTCTGCCCCCTAACGACTCGGGCGCCTGGCTCGCCCGCTACAGCGACCTGCAGTCCTCGCTGTTCGCAACGCTCGCCCGGCAGCTCGGGCTCGGCGGTCCCGGCGGACGCGACGCCTTCGGCGACCTGTTCCAGATCGCCGTCACCGCGGCGTGGGCCAAGGAGCGCGACGGCGAGCCGATCCGCAACCCGCGCGCGTTCCTGCGCCAGGTGATCGTCAACCAACGCAAGATGCAGCTGCGCAGCCAGCGCCGCCATCCCGCGACCTCCTTTGACGAGCTCGCGGCCACGGCCGAGAGCACCGGCGGGCCTGGCTTCGAAGCGATCGCCGACCGCCGCCCGTCGGTCAGCGACCAGGTCGAGCAACGCGAGGTGGCCGAACTCATGGCCCAGATCCTGCTGACGATCGAGCCGCGTGCGCGCACGGTGTGGACGATGCGCTACCCGGAGCGACGCACGCCCGAGGAGGTGACGGCCGCGCTGGGCATAACCCGCCGCCAGTATTCCCGCCTGTTCGAGCGCGCCACCGTCGCGATCAACCGCAAGTGGATGGCGTACCTCGCCAGCGACTGGTGTCCCGGCTACGCGTCGAAGTTCGCGCGCCTCGCGGCCGGACGCGCCACCCCGCGCAGGCCCGGAAGGCGCAGGAGCACCTGGCCGCCTGCCCCCGCTGTCGCCGCGCCCACGAGGCCTTCGCCTGCATCCTCGGCCATGACCGCGAACCGCGACGCTTCGCGGGACCGCCGCCCGGCTGCGCCGGCCCGGCGCGCTCTGTGATCGGCGTGATTCGCGGGGGTCAGGAGTCGCGGCGCCGACGCTCGAGCTCGGCGGCGCGCAACGCGGTTAGCACGCCGTCCCACCACGCGACTGCCAGCGCGGCCACCTGAGCGCGCTCCTGCTCGGAGAGCTCGCGCGCGTCGGCGCCGAGCTCGTCGGCATCGCGCGGTACGCGGCCGCGGCGCACGTGGAACGCGATCCGGTGTGCGCGCTGCAGGCCGACGCTCACCGCCGCATCGGTGTCCACGCCGCGCCCGGCCATGCGCCCGATCAGCGGGTTCTCCAGCGGCGAGACCGCCCGCTCGTCGAACTCGCCGGCGACCGCCTCGTTGATCTCGGCCCCGCGCGCCAGCAGCTCCGCGTCGATCGACCGGCGCGCCGCGCCCTTGCCCGCGCGGTCGCCGGAGCGGCGACGGTCGGTCACGGCGACCCGCTCCTCGGCCCAGAAGCGGCGCCCGGCGACCACCGCCGGCCGGCCGGACACGGCGCCGGGCGCGCTTCGGCCCGGTGCCCAAAGACGCGCGAGGGAACGAGATGGCGCGGCCCGGCCATCGCTCGCCGCCGATCGCAGTGGCCGCGGCGCACAGAACGAGCAGCGACGCCAGCGCGTCGACCAGCCCCTCGGGCACGCCGAGCCGATCGCGGTGCAGCGCCATCACCACGTCGGCCACCGCCTCGACCAGGACGCCGAGCGGCAGCTCGTCCGGCTCCGGCGTCGAGACCACGCCAGCGCGCGTGTGCGCGCGCTCGAACGCCTGCTCGAGCCACGCATCGACCGCGTAGCCGGTGTCGCGGCCATCGGCGGCGAGCGCGCGGTCGAGCAAACGCAGCACCGCCGCCGCGCGCCCCCTCAGCGCGCTCGCGCACTCATGCGGCGGTCTCGACTCGCCTTCGGCGACGAGCGCCAGCACACCGAGCCGCACCAGCTCAGGCAGCGCCACGGCGACGAGCTCGTCGGCCGCGGCCAGCCGCCCCGCGTCAAGGTGCAGGACTCGACCGCACCCCGCCGCGACGGCGCGGCGATGCAGCACCGGCCAGTGGGCGGCGCGGATCGTGGACAAATGCTGCAGCGAACTGATGACGCGGACCGGTCCTCCTGCACTCGTAGGGGACGCGTCGAGAAAGCTCGCCCCCGCAGCTCAGTCGCCTGGTGGCTCGCATGCCAGGTACGGCGCCGCGAACCCCATGACTCGCTCCGGGACCGACGGCGACGGCAGCGGGGGACCCGGCCGGCGCGCGGACAGATGCGACGACGATCCAGAACCCGAACGCGATCGGTCGCGCGACCCCATGACTACGACATAGGCGGCAGCCGCGCGGCTACCTGCGCGGCCAATTGAGCGAACCTGGCGCGTCAGAGCTCGTCGCGCCGGGCCGAGACATCAGACGCGCCCCTCCCGCCAGCCGAGACCGATCAGAGCGAGCAGCCGCGCGAGCGCGGCCCAGGGCCAGGAGCGCCAAGGCACCCACGATCCATGCCCACGCCGCCCACCGCGCCAACCCGCCACGGCCGCTGCCATCACGAGCACGCCACCGCCCATCCGCCCGAGGCCACCGCTGCCTCACGGCACGCCGGCTGCAGCGGCCCGAAGCGACCGCTTCGCCGTCCCCGCCTACATCGGCGCGGATGGTCTCAACCGCGACGGAGCAACCGCGGGCCGCCTCCGGCGAACGTGCTCTGCCGCATGCGAAAGTGCCGCCTTTCCACAAACTGGGCACAACGGCCGGCACCGTCCACCACTATGGCGTTCACGTTGAAGCGACACCGTCCCGGCCGCCGCGTGACCTAGACTCGCGGCGATGTCGTTGCACCTCTTCGCGGGTCTGCGCGTGCGGGACTTCCAAGCGGCGCGACCGCGGTATGAGCGGTTGCTCGGCGAGCCGACGTTCTTCCCCCACGCCACTGAGGCGGTGTGGATGCTTGCCGACGACCGGTCGGTCTACATCGTGGAGCACGCCGACGGCGCGGGCAACTCCGTGGTGACGATCCTCGTCGACGATCTGGATGCACACGTGGCCGCGATCGCTGCCCCCGGGCTCGAGGCCGACGAGCGTCTGACGTACTCCAACGGCGTACGCAAGGCGCTCTATCGCGACCCCGACGGCAGCGAACTGGGATTCGGCGGCGCGCCGCTCGACACCGGTTCATAGCGGCCCCAGCCCGCCTTCACCATCGCTTTCGCACGCGACGCGGCCTCTCGCCAAACGAAACGGGTGGTGCTCCTTGCGCCTGACGGGGGAAGCCCGACGGCACGCCGGCCCGCTCAGCGGTAGCCGCTGGCGTGCACGAACAGGTCGCGGCGCTCGCGGGCCTTGAGCGGGCGAAGCGCGTCACGCGCTCGCGGTGGGTCGCAAGCGCGATCACGCGGTCAGGGCGGGTCGTCGGTGAGGCCGCGGGTTCGGCGAGTTCGTCGTTGTCGGGCGCGAGACCGGCACGCGCCCGCCGGAGCGGCCGGCGGAATTCCAGGCCTGCTGGTCGGCTCCTTCGGCGTGACGATCGAGTGGGCCGGGCGCGCCGGCCGCGTGTCGGCGCGGTGACGGTCCGGCCGTTTAGGCGATGAGTTTGCCCCGCCGCGGGCGTCTACCTTCTGTCTATGGACGAGCAGAAGCTGCTCGAGGCCGCCCGGCGTCGGGACGAGGGTGCGTACCGAGAGCTTGTCGAGCCCTGGCGGCGGGAGCTCCACGCGCACTGCTATCGGATGCTCGGCTCCGTTCACGACGCCGAGGACGCGCTCCAGGATGCGTTGCTGCGGGCATGGCGTGGGCTGCCTCGCTTCGAGGGCC
>JBIOTP010000107.1:0-16236 GCA_044865965.1 Solirubrobacteraceae bacterium | reverse complement strand
GGCGCCGTGAGCGTCGAGGGCTGGCCGACGGACGCGCGGCGGCTGTCCGCGCGAGCGGCGGGGCCGTGAGCGATCGAGGGCCCGCTGACGGAGGCGCGGCGGCTGTCCGCGCGCGCGGCGGGGCCGTGAGCGTCGAGGGCTGGCTGACGGAGGCGCAGGCGCGGCGGCTGTCCGCGCGCGCGGCGGGGCCGCGGCCGCCCGGCGAGATCGTGGAGATCGGGTCGTTCCGCGGGCGCTCGACGATCGTGCTCGCGCGCGCCGGCGGCGCGGTGGTGGCGATCGACCCGCACGGCGGCGGCGACCGCGGGCCGCGCGAGATCGCTCCGGACGCCGCGCGGGGCGACGCCGACTACGCGGCGTTCCACGCGAACCTCGCGGCCGCCGGCGTCGCGGACCGGGTCCGCCACGTACGGCGCGAGTCGGCGCACGCGCACGGCGACGTCGCGGGCGCGGTCTCGCTGCTCTACGTGGACGGCGCGCACCGCTTCGGTCCCGCGCGCGGCGACCTGGCCGGCTGGGGCCGCCGCGTCGCGCCGGGCGGGACGATGCTCGTCCACGACGCGTTCTCCTCCGTGGGCGTGACGCTCGCCCTGCTGGTCACTTGCGTGCCGTCGCGGCGATGGCGCTACGCCGGCCGCACCGGCAGCCTCGCCGAGTACGAGCGGCTGGCGGTGCCGGCGACGGCTCGCGCCTGGGCGGCGGGCGTCGCGCGCCAGCTCGCCGAGCTGCCGTGGTTCGCGCGCAACCTCGCGATCAAGGCGCTCGTGGTGGCCGGGCGGCGGCGCTGGGCGGAGCGGCTCGGGCTCGACCCGGCCGCTCCCTGGCCGTATTGAGCTCCCGCGCCAGCGCCGCTATCAGCAGCGCGACCGCGGCCACCGCGACCCAGTGGACGGCGATCCTGTCGATCGCGTACGACGGGTTGTAGCCGCCGCGGTTCTCGACGCCGATCGCGACCGTGAGGACGGGCACGGCGATCAGCAGCAGCGCGCCGGCGGCCAGGGTCAGCTCACGCGCGCCGATGCCGCGCCACAGGACCAGGAACACCGCGATCGCGAACAGCGGAGCCGCGCGGGCGGCGAACAGGAACCCGAGCGCGAGCGCCGCCGGGATCGCGAGCAGAGCGGCGCGGTGGGCGCCCATCCGGCGCGCCGCCACCCGCGGCTCGCGCACCGTCGCTGGGCGCGCGTCGTCCTCTCGCCCCGCCCGACGAGCCCCGCCACCCGCCTCCCCCTCGCGCCCCGCCCGATCAGCATCCTCGCGCGGGAGCCGGCGCGCCAGCAGGAGGCCGGCGAGGATCAGCGCGGCGAGCGCGGAGACGCCGTAGCCGGCGCGCACCAGCCGGTCGGGGGCGAAGGACATGCTCGCCTCGCGGCAGGAGGCGGGAACGCGCCACGCCATCCCGAAGCCGTCGGCGACTTCGGGCGCGCCGAGCTCGCGGCCGTCGCAGCGGGCGCGCCAGCCGCTGCTGTAGCCCTCGGCGAGGACCAGGCGGGCGGGGCGGCGCAGCGCGAGCCGGAACTTGCTGCGGCCGTCGCGGCTGGGCGTGCCTGCGGAGAGGACGTGGCCGGGCGCGGGCGGGGGCGCGGCCGCCGGTCCCGAGCGCAGGCGCAGCAGATAGGGCGCGAGCGTCCCGGGCGGTAGCGAGAGCCTCGCCGGCCCGGCCGGCAGCTGGATCGGGCCGCAGCCGCGCACCCGCAGCGGGCGGCCGGCGTCGAGGTCCGCGATCTCGCCGGCTGCGCGAAGTGCGAGCGGCCGGCCGGAGAGAGTGCCCGCGAGGTCCCCGCAGCCACCGCGCAGCGCGCCCGTCCGCGGCACGACCACCCGCGGGATTCCATTCCCGGTGATCTCCGCGATCCCCACGGCGCGCCGCTGCCGGACGCGTCCGGGCGTCCCGGGCGGGTACGCCGCCTGCAGGATCTCGAGGCGGAACCCTCGTCCCCGTGCCGCGCGCGGGAGCGAGAGGGTGCCGTCGGCGCCGACCGGCAGCGGGGGTGAAGCCGCGTCGAGCCCGGCCGCGGCGGCCGTCCGCGGCGTCGCGCCGGCCGCGCCGCCCTCGCCCGACCCTCCCGCGCGGGGCGCGCCGGGGCCCCACCGCAGCCGCACGAGCGTCGGACGGCGTACCCCGGCAACGGGAACCAGGCGGAGCCGGCGGACCGTCTCGCCGCGCGGGGTGGTCCACTCGATCCAGACCCGGCGGTTCGAGACCCACGAGCCGATCCACGGGCGGGGGGTGCTGTCGAAGGCGCTGGACGCGCGGAAGCCGGGGTTGCCCTGGAAGCGGGCCGAGGAGGCGAAGAGCCCGCGCACGCCCGCGAGGCGGTCGAGCGCCGGGTCGGGCGCGTCGGGCGCCGTGGCCGCCCAGCCGTCGGCGGTCCAGGAGCGGGCAGCCGGGGGGCTGAAGATCCGCTCCAGGCCGCGCTCGCCGTCGGCGCGGTCGCGCACGAGCTCGGCGCCGGCGCTGCCGGTCCAGGGGTCGCGGCGGAACGGGTCGTCGCCGGTCGTCCGCTGGAAGAGGTAGGTCAGGCCGGTGCGCGACAGGTCGTGGCCGGCCAGCGCGTGCTCGGCGATCACCGGCGGGCGCAGCGCCTCGTGCGCCGTGACGCCCGGGATCCGCAGCTCGCGCAGGCCGCCGGCGCCCGCGGTGCCGCGCCGCGGGCGGCGGGGCTCGGTGATCCGAACGCGCAGGGAGCGGACCCCGTGCAGGTCGAGGCGCACGCGGTTCCAGCCGGGATGGACGCGCACAGCGCGCCCCGCCACGTCGGCCTCCGTCACGCGGCCGCGGCGGTCGTCGTAGGGCAGCAGGTCGACGTGGTCGACGTCGCGGGGGCGCGCGAACGTGACCTCGAGCCAGCGGCGGTCGCGCGCGAGCGTCCGATCCGCCTGCCAGTGCGTGGCCGGGTCACCGTCCAGCGCCGCGAACGGCCGCCGCTCCGGGAACTGCGGGAAGCCGGGCGAGGCCGGCGCCCGCACTGCCGCGATGCCGCTGTGGACGGCGACCGTCTGGGCGTCGCTGCCGCGGGCCGCGAACGGGTTGAGCACAGCGGCGTCGACCGACGGCGGCTCGTCCGCGGCGAGCGTCGGCCCGTTGTTCTGGGCGATCCGAGAGACCACCAGCACGCGGCGGCGGTTGGAGTCCGTCACCACGACCTCGCGGGCGCGCCGGATCGCGTCCGCGTCGAGGTCGCCGGCGTAGCGCGGCTCGCGCGGAAGCGCGCCGAAGGCCGCGAGCGCCGCGAGCCCGTCGGCGGAGCCGTCCACGACCGTCGCCGGCTCCACATCCTCGAGCCGCACCAGCGGCCGGACAGCACGGCGGTCCCAGGCGCGCACCGCAGGCAGCGCGCGGGGCCTGCCGAGCGTCCCGGCGGCCCGCGGGCGGGCGCGGACCGGGCCCCATGCCCGCGAGGGCGGCCCGAGCTGGTCGAGGACGTCAGCGGCCTCCGCGGCGGGCGCAGCGCCGCTGCGCGTGCGGTCGTCGTCGGCGCCGGCGATCACCGTCCGCGCGCCCATCAGGTCGAGCAGCGGCGCGAGCTGGCCGGGCAGCGCGCGGCGCTGCGCCACGAGCGCGTCGACCGTCCAGAGGAGGTCGGTCGCGTGCAGGTCGGCGTAGGCGACCGCGCTGCGGGTCGCCACCGGGCGGCCGGCGAGCGTCGGCAGGATCGGGTCGATCGTCCCGCCCCAGTCGTAGTACGCGTACAGCTGCCCGGGCAGGACGACGGCGCGGCCGTCCGTGCGGTCGACATGGTCGGCGGCCGCGCGCCAGGACGCCGGTACGCGCGTCCACAGGAGCTGGTCGTCGAGCCCCCGCCCTCGCACGAGCGGCCAGCACGCCGCGGCGACGAGCGCCGCGCCGGCCAGCAGCGCCGGGGCGCGCACCCGCCGGGGGAGCGCCTCGGCCACCAGCCCGCCGAGCCCCGCCACGCCCACCGCGAGCAGCGGCCCCGCCTTGTACGTCGTGCGCAGGAACTGCGCGGCGCCGAGCCGGTTGTAGGTGAAGTTCGCGGCCCGCCGCAGCGGCGTCCCCTCCGGGAATCCGACGGCCATCGCGAGCAGCCCGACGAGCGCGAGGGCGAGCAGGAAGGGCGCGTAGCGGCGCCCGCGGGTCCACGCGAACCCGGTCAGCGCCAGGCCCGGCACGAGCAGCCCCGCGAGCACCACCGGCGTCGCGAACAGCAACACGCCGCCGTCGCCGAAGTACGGACGCAGCCTGCCGCCGTACCCCACGCCCAGGTAGGAGATCCAGTAGCCCATCAGCCGCACCGACTCGGCCATGCTCGTGGTGCTCCAGATCGTTCCGGGCTGCTCCGTGAAGCGCAGGAAGTCGACGCCGTAGCGCGACTGCACGAGCAGCGGCACGATCCACCAGGCGCACGCCAGCGCGCCCGCGAGCGCGGTCCGCCAGCCGAACGCCCACAGCGCGCCCCAACCGACCGTGCCCGTCCAGCGCTCGTAGGCTGCGAGGGTCAACGGCCCGAGCAGGACCCACGCGGTCACCGCAGCGTTCACGCCGCCCCCGGACGCGGCGACCACGAGCGCGAACGCCGCCGGCCACCACCACGACCGCGGCGCCCGCAGCCCGCGCTGAACGCACACCAGCAGCCACGGGAGCGCCGCGTAGCCGAGCAGCGTCACCGACGTGCGCGCCGAGAACACGACGACGTACGGGTTCAGCAGCACGAGCAGCGCCGCGACCACGTGCACGACGCCGCGCGGGCGGCCGGTGAGGACATCCATCAGGCGCACCGTCCCCCACGCCGCGAGCGCGAGCACGAGCCCGAGCCACAGGCGCTGGGTGAGCCACGGAGCGAGGCCGAGCGCGCGCCCGAGCGCGAAGAACGGCCCCATCGGGAACAGGTAGCCGCCGTACTGCCCGCCCTGGACGTGCCCGAGGTCGCCGGTCGGCGACCACGCCGAGGCGACGTCGCCGAGGAAGCCGGCGGGGTCCACGTGGAGGTCGACCTTGGTGTCCGAGGACGCCAGCCCGGGCCGCTGGACGAGCGCGAGCAGGAACGCGAGCGCCGCCGGGAGCATGACGGCGGCACGGTCCCGGAGCGCGGCGCGGTCGCCCGACACGGCGCTTCACCGTACCCTCCCGGCCGCATGCGCCGCCGCGCCGCCTTCCTCGCCGCCGCTGCGCTGCTTGCGCTGCCGGCGGCGCTGGCCTTCGGCCGCGGCGGCTACTTCGCCGTCGCGCGCACCCGCGGAGCGATCGCCGCCTGCCTGCTGCTGGCGGTGGCCGCCGTCGCAGCCGACCGCCCCATCCCCCGCTCCACGCCCGCGCGCCTCGCGCTCGGCGGCCTTGCCGCGCTGACGTCCTTGACGGGCCTCTCGATGCTGTGGGCCCCACTCGGCGGCCCGGCGCTGGCCGACCTCGAGCGCCTCGCGCTCTACACCGCCGCGTTCACGGCCGCCGCGGCGCTGCTGGCGCCGCCGCGTCGGGGAGCATCGCCGCCGGCCACCCCCGGGGCCTCGCCGCCGCCGGCCACCCCCGCTGCGTCGCCGCCGACCGCGGCCCCCGCCGTCTCGCCGCCGCCCGCGGCCCCCGCAGTCTCGCCGCCCATCGGCCCATGGGTCGAGCCGGCCCTGCTGGCGACCACGGTCGTGGCCGCCTCGTACGGCCTCTCCGAGCGGCTGCTCCCGTGGCTGGTCTCGCTGGAGCGCCTGCCCGCGGCGGGGGATCGGCTCGCGCAGCCGCTCACGTACTGGAACGCGCAGGGCGCGCTGGCGGCGCTCGGGATCGTGCTCGCCGCGGGGCTCGCGGCCGATCGCGGCCGGCCCGCTGCGCTGCGGTCGGCGGCGGCCGCGTGCGCGCCGGTGCTCGGCCTCGACCTCTATCTCACGCTGTCGCGCGGGGCGATCGGGGCGTGCCTGGCCGGGCTGGCGATCGTCGTCGCGCTCGTCCCGACGCGGGGCGGGCTGCGCGCCGCCGCCGTCGTGGCCGCCGCTGCCGCGCTGCCGGCCGCGGCGGGAGTGGTGCTGAGCGGCGTCCAGGACCAGGCCGGCTCGTCGGGGCAGGGCGCGGTGATGCTGGCGCTGCTCGCGGCGCTGTCCGCCGCGGCGGCGGTGGCGATCCCGGGCGCGGGCGGTGGCACGCGGCTTGCGGCCGTGCCTCGCCTGGCCGTGGGCGCGCTCGTGGTCCTGCTGGCCGCCACCGTGGCCGCCGCGGCCACCGGCGGGCGCGAGGGCGCGCCGGCGCCCGGGGGGCAGGCGCAGCGGCTCGTCTCGGTAAAGAGCAATCGGTACGCGTACTGGCGCACCGCCGCGGCCGTGTTCGCTGAGCACCCGCTGCGCGGCATCGGCTCCGGCTCCTTCCGGGTCGAGTGGCTGAAACGGCGGCCGTTCGCGGAGGGCGTGCGAGACGCGCACTCGCTCTACCTCGAGACGGCGGCCGAGCTCGGGCTGATCGGTGTCGCGGCGCTCGCTTCATTGCTGGCCGGAGTCGCGCTCGCCGCGCGCGACGCCCTGCGCCGGGAGGGCGCTGCCGCCACGGCGGCGACCGCCGCCGTGGGCGCGTGGGCGCTGCACGCGGGGATCGATTGGGACTGGGAGATGCCCGCGCTCAGCCTGCTCGCCGTGCTGCTCGCCGCGCGGCTCGCCGCGTCCGGAGCACCGCATCCAGAGTGACCGCGGCGAGGACGACCAGCGACGGCTCGGCGCTCACCCGCAGCCGCGCGGAGCCGTACACCGCGGCCGCGACGAGCGCCACGAGCACGACCGGCGCGAGCAGGATCGCGAGCGTCTCCCCGCGCCGGCGCAGCAGCACGGCGCCCGCCACGGCGAGCGGCGCCAGCAGCCAGAAGGCGCCGATGCCGACGCGGCTCGCCCGCGGATCGCGCCCCTCGGTGGCCGCGAAGAACACGCCCTGATTGGGCCGGTAGACGTCCAGGAGCCGCCCCAGGCGCGCGGCGACCACGACGGGCACGCGGCCGGCGTGCTCGCGCGCGTAGCGCAGCCCACGGCTGCGGTACTCGGCCATCCGCTGCGCCTCGTTGCCATGCGCGGCCGCCCCGTAGCAGCTGAACACCCACGCCCCGATCGCGTCCCCGTAGTAGGTCCGCTCGCAGTTGGCGCCGACGAACACGCCGCTGCTGTTGGTGGAGATCAGCACCGGCGCGTCGAACGTGACGGCGTTGCGGATGGTCCACGGCGCCAGGACGAGCGCGCAGGCGGCGAGGCCCGCGCCGGCGAGCACGGCGAACCGGCCGGCGCGCCGGGCCAGCGGCGCCACCAGAAGGACGAGCAGCGCGAGCGCCTCGCCGCGCGCCAGCGCCGCGAGCCCGATCAGCGCGCCGAGCGCCGCCGCCGCCGCGGCCGAGGGGCGGTCCAGCAGGCGATAGGCCGCGAGCAGGCACGCGGCCACGAACAGGGTCGAGGTCGTCTCGCTCATCAGCGCCGCGTCCGGCAGCCAGAGCAGCGGGTACACGGCCGCGAGACCCGCCGCGATCAGCCCGGCGCGCTCCCCGGCGACCCGCCGCCCCAGCAGCCCGACCAGCCCGACCGTGACGCTGCCCAGCACGCCGAGGAACGCGCGCTGGTATGCGGTGGAATGCGCCCCGAGGAGGTCGGCCGCCGCCAGCACGACGGTGTGCGCGGGCGGGTGCTCTGCGGTCGGGACGTCCTCGAACACGCGCCGGAAGCCCTCCCCGCGCGCGAGCAGGCCGGCCTCCAGGTGGTACGTGAGCGCGTCGCCGGCGACCGGGAAGCGCCGGTTCGCCCACGCCGCCGCGAGCCGGATGCCGAACGCAACGAGGACCAGCGCCGCGAGCCGGGCGCGGAAGGACAGCATCGCGCGCAAGCGTATGCTCGCGCCGTGACGTCCCGCGCCGACGCCTCGCCGCCCGACGCTGTGGCGCCGCCGCCCGGGAACCCGCGCTTTCCCCTGCTGGATTCGCTGCGCGCGATCGCGGCGCTGAGCATCGTCGCGACCCACACGGCCGCCGTCAGCCGCTTCAACGAGGAGAACCCGCTCGGCGCGTGGACCGCCCGGCTGGACTGCGGCGTGGCGATCTTCTTCGTCCTCTCCGGCTTCCTGCTCTACCGGCCGTTCGTCGCGGCGCGGCTCGGGGCGCGCCGGCCCCCGGCCGTCGCGCGCTACGGCCGCCGGCGCGCGCTGCGGATCCTGCCCGCCTACTGGGCCGCGCTGATCGTGCTCGGGGTGCTCGAGCCGCACTGGACGCCGGGCGTGTTCGGCGACCACTGGTGGGTCTACTTCGGGCTGCTGCAGAGCTGGAATCCCGACTGGATCGCCGGGGGGATCGGCGTCGCCTGGAGCCTGAGCGTCGAGATGGCGTTCTACGTCCTGCTCCCGCTCTACGCGCTGATCGCGGCGCGCGCGCTGGGAGGGCGCGACCGCGACGGCCAGGCGCGCATCGAGCTGATCGTGCTGGGCGCGAGCGCGGCCGTCGCGCTGGTGGCGCGCATCCTCGTGCATTCGGCCGCGCCGGACAGCGTTTACGGCAACTCGTTCCCCGGGAACTGGGCATGGTTCGCGGCCGGGCTGTCGCTCGCCGTCGCGAGCGCCTGGCTGGGAGCGCGCCCGCCGGCGACGTGGCCGCGGCTCGCGCGGCTGCCGGCCGAGCATCCGCTCGCGTGCTGGGGCGCGGCGTTCGCGTTCCTCACCCTGGCGGCGTTCGCGATCGGGCTCCCGCGCCGGCTGGGCGGGGAGTACACGAGCTTCGCGCTGCAGGCCCAGCACGTGCTCTACCTCGGAGTGGCGCTCTGCCTCGTCGCGCCGGGGGTGCTGGGCGACGGCCGCCGGACGCTCCCCGTCCGCGTGCTCTCATGGCCCGTGCTTGCGTGGCTCGGGCTCGTCTCCTACGGGATCTTCCTCTACCACCAGCCGCTGGTCGTGGAGCTCACCGAGGTGCAGACGTGGGTGCCGGAAGCGAGCTGGGCGTTCTACACGGTGCTGGTGACCGTGGCCGCGGCCGCCTGCGCCGCGACGAGCTACTACCTGCTCGAGCGGCCGATCCTGCGCTTCAAGGAGGGTCGCCCGCGCGCCGCCGCTCAGCGCACGCGCACCACCGGCGGCTCCAGCGCGCGCAGCCGCGCGCGGGCCGCGGCCGCCAGGCTGCGGTCATAGTGCAGGGCGGCGACGCCGAGCAGCGCCCAGGCGTCGACATTCTCCGGCTCGCGGCGCGTCGCCGCGGCGAAGCGCGCGCCCGCGGCGCGGAAGCGCCCCGCGCGCAACTCGAGGATGCCGACGTCGAGCCCGGGGCGGACGTCGGGGCTCAGCCGCGTCGCGGTGCGCTCGAGCTCGCGCGCTTGTCGTAGCTGCGCGCTGTGCGGCGCGCCACCCGGGCGCAGCGCCTGCCGCGTGAGCTTGTCCGCCGCGACCGCGCCCCGCTCCTCCACGACCAGCCAGGCGGCGCCCAAGAGGGCCGCCACCAGCAGCAGCGCGCGCACCTACCCGCGGTGCGCGCGGCTCGGGCCCTGGCGGTGGCTGCTCGCGGACGCCTTCTGCGGCGGCATGTGGCCGCCGTTGTACGGCTTGCGCTGGCTCAGCTCACGCAGCCGGCGCGTGACGACCGGAGACGGCTTCGGCTGTTTCTGTCCTGGCTTCCCCATCGAACTGCAGTATCCCCGAGTTCGCCGGCGCTAGTCCAGCTTGAAGCAACTCGGCTATCACTGCCGCGGGCCGGTAATCGACATCGTGCTCCGTGAAGCGCAGGATCTGGTACCCGGCCGCGCTCAGCGCACCATCGCGGGCGTAGTCGTCGCGGCGGGTGCGCGGCCGCCGGTGCCCGTCGCCGTCGGTCTCGACGCACAGGCGCAGCGCGGGCCAGCGGAAGTCGACCTCGATGTTGTGCATACGGACGTTCACGAGCGGTTCGGGCAGGTCGTTGGCATGGAGGAGGGCGAGGAAGCGGTCCTCGAGCCGACTGCGGGTTCCTGCGCTGCCCGCCTCGTGGAGCGCGAGCGCGGCGTGCAACACGTGCAGGCGCTTTCGTCCATGGGCATGCCCGGCCGCGGCGCGGACTGCGCGCGGGTCGAACCGCTTCCGGAACGCCGCCTCGTGAATGACGTTGGCGAGCTGGTGCGCGCTGAGTACGTCCGTGAGGTCGACGAGCGTTCGCGCAACGGTCGTGACCGGGATGCCGTCGCGGACCGCGACATCGTGCGGGTCGAGGCGACGGCGTGTGTGAACTCGAATGCCGACCTGGGGCTTGCGCCGCCACGGTGTGACCACGTCGCTGCCGAGGACCGGGCGACGCCAGATCTCCCAGAGCATCGCGGCGGACAGGTGGGAGAGCGCAGCTCCTTCACCGACCGCCAGCACCGCCGCCATCCACTCGCCCTTCTGCGAGAGCCGTGCGTGGCCGACCGCGTACACGCCGCGGTACTTCGGATGCAGCCGGCCCTTGGCGACGCGGTTCGAGACCGCAGCGCGGCCTATGCCCGCCTGCAAGAGCTGGGCGAATTTGACAACGCCGTGCTGGCGCGCCGCGAGCATCGCGAGCCCCGCGTCGCGCGGGCGTGTGTCAATTGAGTTCGATCCTGTCGAACCAGAATTACGCACACCCCGATCCTGGCGGTTGCGGACGCGCGTTACAGCGCGCAAACGTGCCGATTCTGTGCCAGATCACGCGCGAACGAGCACGTCGTACCGCCCGAGCCGGGCGCGCAGGCGGTACGCGCCGGCGAGGTAGGCGTCGAGCGTCCGAGAGCCGGACGGGCGGCCGCGGAGGTTCGGCTCCGGCGCGGATGAGGCGGGATCGGTCCAACGGATGACCACGCGCGGCCGGGCGCGCCGCAGCGCAGCGACGATCCGCGCCTGCTCCTCCGGCTTCGCCTGGAGCAGGACGTCGCGGTGCAGCACGTTCGGGCGCCGGACGAGGAAGTGCAGGAGCGGATCGCTCCGGGTCGCGAGGTCGGAGCGGCGGGGCGCGACGTAGATCGGGTCGCCGGGCGGCACCAAGCGCTGCACGAGCGCCACCACCCGTGGCAGCGCGTCCGCCTCCTCACGAGGAACGCCGATCCCCGGGACGCCGGGCAGGTGGAGAGCGACGAGGTCCGGGGGGCGCAGCAGCGCGGAGAGCCGGTTCGCGGCCCCGACCGCCAGCAGCAGCGCCAGCGCCGAGACGAGTACCACCCGCGCCCACCGGGACGCCCTGACCGCAGCGATCGGCGCCAGCGCGCAGACGACGACGAGCAGCGGCTGGACGTGGTCCTCGTCGGCGCGCGAGCGCAGGTACACCGCCATCCCGAGCGCAAGCACGAGCAGCCCAGGCGTCCGCCGCCACCCCGCGATCGCCGCGGCCACGACGGCCACCAGCGCGGCATACGGCGCCAGCCAGTCCGCGACGTCCTTGAGATCGTGCGCCAGCGCGCCCGGCGGCCACGCCCGCAACCGCCCGTCATAGCCTGCTGGAAACGGCAGCCGCCACCAGTCTCCGTCCCGCCCGGCCTGGATCACCAACGCATCCCACAGACGATCAGGCCCGGCGGCGAGCGCAAAGGGCAGGTAGCCCACGGCCGAGACGACCACCGCGACGGCCAGACACACCCCCGCCTCCCGCAAGCCCCGCGAACGACCGCGACGCGCCGGCTCCGGACCGACCCCGTCCCCAATGCCCGCCGTTGTCGAGGTGCCGAAGCCCGCCGCCCGCGAGGCGCCTCCCGCCCCCGTCCGCGCCCCCTCCTCAATGCCCGCCGCCGGCGACGCGCGACCCGCCCCCGCCTGCGACCCCTCCTCAGAGCCCGCCGCCGGCGAGACGCCAAAGCCCGCCGCCCGCGAGGCGCCACCCGCCCCCGCCCGCGCCCCCTCCTCAATGCCCGCCGCAGGCGAGGCGCCAAAGCCCGCCGCCGGCGACGCGCCACCCGCCCTCGTCCGCGCTCCCTCCTCAACACCCGCCGCCGGCGAGGCGCCAACGCCAGCCGCCGGCGCCGCGCCACCCGCCCCCGGCCGTGACCCCTCCTGAATGCCCGGTGCTGACGCACCTCGCCACGCCACCGCGGCGGCCGCCACCGCCGCGCACGCACCGAAGTCCGGCCGCCAGAACCCCGACGCGGCCACCGCGACGCCCGCCCACCCCGGACGCGCACGGCCCGCCAGCCACACCGCGATCAGCGCGAACGCGAGCGCGGGGGCGGCCGGGTTCGCGCCGGCCGGCTGGGCGGCGGTGACCGCGGCGCCCGCCCACGCCGCCAGCGCCCAGCCCGGCTCTGCCGGCCTGGCGTCGCGTACCAGCGCCCACACGACCACCGCCGCGGTGGCGTCGGCGGCGACGCGCAGCAGGCGCCACCACAGCACGGACGGCCCGAACACCTCGGAGGCGCCGGCGACCACCAGCGGCTGGCCCGGCCCATAGGCCCAGCTGAAGTGGCGCCACGGCCACTGCCCGTCCGCCATCCGGCTCGCTACCTGCTGGAGCAGACCCTCGTCGAGCGGCACCAGCCCCCGCCGCAGCGTGAACCCCGAGACGAGCGCCGCCGCGAGCCACAGCCCGACCGGGAGCAGCACGCGCGCGGATCCCGCCGACCGCGCGCCGACCGCCGGCCGGGCGCCCGCCGCCACCCCGACGCTCACCGGACGCCCGCCCCGATCGCCTCGCCGGCCGGCTCCGTACGAGCGCGGCCGCCAGGGCGCAGGTAGCCGCGCAGCTCGGCCAGGAGCGCCGACTCGCGCCACCGGATGGTGAGCGCGAGGGCCACCAGCCACAGGGCCAGCTCCGCGAGCGCCTGGGCGAGCGGGCGGTCGTTGCCCCAGAGGGCGAGGCGCACGACGAGCACCGGAGCGGAGGCCAGAACCACCGGCACCGCCGCGCTCAAAGCGATCGCGCCGAGCCGCACACCCGGGAGCAGGCGCCTCACGTACACGCGCCGGACCGCCAGCACGCACGCCGCGCAGCCGATCCGGCCCGCGACGAATCCCCACGATCCGCCCACCAGCGCGCCCGGCACCGCCAGTGCTGCGAACGCCGCCGCCAGCGCCGCGGATTCCACGGCCTGTGGCCACGACTCGCCGCGCGCGCGGTAGAACGCGAACCAGTTGTAGCCCACCTGCTGGAGCGCGCCCGCGACCGCGAGGCCGCCGACGAGCACGACCGCGCCTTCCCAGTCGTCGCCGAGCACGAAGCGCACCAGGTCGGCGCCGAACAGCGCCAGGCCGGCGCCGAACGGGAACGCCCAAAGAAGCGTGAGGCGGTTGGCCTTCGTGAACAGCTCGCGCAGCACGTCGACACGGTCGCGGACCCGCACGATCGCCGGGTAGATCGTGGTGGCGAGGATCTGGTCGGCTCGGTCGACGTAGCGCGTCAGCGTCGCGGCGAGCGTGATCCAGCCGGCGGCGGCGAGCCCGTCGGCGATCCCGAAGACGGCGATCTGCCCCTGCGCGACCAGCAGCGCGGTGGCCGACGTCACGAACACCGGCCACGAGAAGCGGAGGTAGCGCCGCGCGGCCACGCGGTCGGGGCGCAGCCGAAGCCGGTACGGCGACACCCACCACGCCGCCGCCACGGCAGCCGCGTTCCCGCAGAACGGGCCGACGACGAGCGCCCACACGCCCACGCCGGCCAGCAGCAGCGGCACGGCGACCGCCACGGTGCCGAGCGGCACGATCGCCTGCAGCACGCGCAGGCGCAGGTAGTCCATCCGCTTGAAGAACACCCACTGCGGGGCCTGCAGCGCGAACGCCACCGGGAGGTAGGCGACGGCCAGCGTCAGGGCGATCAGGCGATCGTCGTCGTACAAGGCCGCCACCACCGGAGCCAGCCCGGCGATCAGCAGCGCCCCCGCCAGGCCGAGGGCGAGCTCGACCGTCAGCGCGCGCTGGAACTCGGCCTCTTCGTCGACGGCCGCCTCCTGCACGAACGCCTCGTCGATCCCGACCCGCCGCAGCGCCACGATCGTCATCGCGGTCGTCGTAACCACGCCGTACAACCCGATCGCGCTCGGCCCCAGCAGCGCCGTCGCGAGGAGCCCCTGCGCGAGCACCAGCGCCTCCGCGCCGGACAGGAACACGGCGTTGACCACGCCCCCGCGCGCGGTCGCGGTGCGCAAGCCGCCCGGCGGCGGCATCCCCGGACGGCGGCGGGACGCCATGGAGCGCGATGCTAGACGGCATCGCAGCGGCGAGCGCCCGGCGCCGTGACTCCGCTGCCGCGTCACGGCATCGCGGCGTCGCGGGCCCGGCGCCGATACGGTCCGCCGCCGTGGTCGTGGGCGTGGACGGTCGCAGCCTCACCGCCGCCGGACGCGGCGTCGGCGCCTATGCCGCCGGCATGCTGGCCGCGCTCGCCGCCGCGCGCCCCGGCGACGAGTGGCGTGTCTCGCTCCCCGCCGGGCCGGCGGCGAAGCTGCCCGGGAACGTCGTCGCCGTCCGTCACCGCCTCCCCTCGCGCGCCCTCCATGGAGCGGCCGCGCTGACGGGCCGTCCGCGTCTCGACCGGCTGCTGGGGCGCCCGGACGTCGTGTGGCTGCCGGCCCCCGCCCCCGTCGCACCCGGACGCACGCCGTACGTGCTCACGGTGCACGATCTCGCGTGGATCGCACGCCCCCGGGACCTCACGCGCTATGAGCGGCTGTGGCACCGGGCGGGGCGGCTGGGCGCGCTCGCGCGCGGAGCCGCGGCGGTCGCGGCGGACTCGCGCGCCGGCGCCGAGGCGGCACGCGCCGAGTGGGGCCTCGCCGCGACCGTGGTCGGCGCCGGACCCGGCGACCCGGGGCCGCCCACTACCACCGAGGCGGTCGCCGCGGCCCGGGCGCGCCACGGGCTGCCGGCGCGCTACCTGCTGTTCGTCGGCGCGCTGGAGCCGCGCAAGGGGCTGGCGGTCCTGGTCGCCGCGTACGCGCGGGCGCGCGCGCAGGGCCTCGACGCAGCGCTGGCGATCGCCGGCGCCGGCCGGCTGCGCGCGGCGCTGGGCGGGCCCGGCGTGCACCTGCTGGGCCGCGTCGACGGAGCGGACAAGGCCGCGCTGTATGCCGGCGCGATCGCGGTGGTCCTGCCGTCGTGGCTCGAGGGCTACGGCTACCCGCCGCTGGAGGGCCTCGCCCACGGCACTCCGGCGATCGTGACCGCGGTGCCCGCCCTGCTCGAGACCGCCGGCCCCGGCGCCCGCGCGGTGCCGCCCGGCGACGCGGACGCGCTGGCCGCGGCGATGATCGAGCTCGCCGGCGACCCGGCGCTGCGCGCGAGGCTCGCCGCGGCGGGAGCGGCGATCCTGGCCGACCGCTCCTGGGCGGCCTGCGCGCAGCGGATGTGGGAGCTGCTCGCCGCGGCAGCGGGCGGAGGGGCTGGCCGGTGACGCATCCGGAAGATCGCGCGGGTAGGCCGTCCGCAGCGGAAATCCCTCGCGGCCCGTCCGCCGCGGCGGTCGTCGTCCTCCACAACTCGGAGGCCGAGCTGGCCGTACTGCTGCGCTCGCTGGCGCTGGTGCCCGGCCCACCGCGGCTCGTGGTGGTGGACGCCGGCTCGCGCGATGGCGGCGCCGCGCTCGCAAGCAGGCACGGCGCCGAGGTTGTCGAGCTGGGCGGCAACCCGGGGTTCGGGGCCGCGACGAACGCCGGGCTCGCGCGCGTCGGTGAGGACGTCGCGATCCTGCTCAATCCCGACTGTGAGGCGGTCGACGGGTCGCTGGCGGCGCTGGCGCGCCTGGCCGCCGCCTACCCCCGCGCGCTCCATGCGCCGCGGCTGCTCAATGCCGACGGCAGCGTCCAGCGCTCGGCCCACCCGCTCCCGGGGACGGTCGGGGCGCTGCTCCCCGCGCTCGTGCATCCCCGCGTGCTCCCGCGGCCCGTGCGGGAGCGCGCCGAGCCGTACCGGGCGCGCGCGCCGCGCACCGTCGGGTGGGCGATCGGGGCGTGCCTGGCCGCCGCGACCGAGACGCTGCGGGCGCTCGGGCCGTTCGATCCCAGGGTCCATCTGTTCGCGGAGGACATGGAGCTGTGCCTGCGCGCCCGCGCGCAACGCATTCCGACGGTGCTGCACCCCCAGCTCGTGCTGCGCCACACGGGCGGCCACAGCACCCTGCGCGCGGGCGAGACGTTCGAAGAGATCGCGCGCCGCCGCCGCGAGGTGGTGAGAGCCACCCGCGGGCCAACCGCGCTCGCCCTCGACGACGCCGCGCAGGCGCTCACGTTCGCGACCCGGATCGCCGCCCGCGCCGCCCTCAATCGGCCGCGCGCCCGCGAGCGGGCGCAGCTCGCGGCGCTCCTCAAAGTCGCGACCAGGGGGTGAAACCCGGGCCGGGAGATCGCGACGCGGCGTACACCCCGGGCCGGGAGATCGCGACGCGGCGT
>JBIOTP010000106.1:0-2581 GCA_044865965.1 Solirubrobacteraceae bacterium | reverse complement strand
TGCCGGCGCGGGTGAAGCGGAACGTGAAGGTGGCGCCGCGCGTCGCGAGCGTGCCGTCGAAGGTGCCGTTCGGCTGCCGCCGGTCGAGCGAGTCGGTGGAGGTGACCGTGTGGAAGGCGTCGTCCTGGTTCGTCCAGCGGACGGTCGAGCCGACGGGGACGCGCGTCTCGGTCGGGTGGAAGGCGAATGGCCGCTGGGCGTCGTTCGGGACCGCTGCCGTTCGGATCTCGGCGGCCGGCTGCCCATCGCCGGAGCCGCATGAGGGCGGAGCGGTCGTGTTGTAGTTGCGGTCGACACCCGGCGTGACGGCTCCCCAGGGCATGCGGAAGTTGTCGACGGCGACGGCGAGATGCCAGAAGCCGGGGTCGCCCGCCTTGCCTCCACGCCCTTGGCCGTAGGAGTTCGCGCGGAGACGATGGAAGTAGGTGAAGTCCGAGTGGGAGCGGCCGTCGGCGCAGAATCGGCCGCGCTGGGCGACGCCGATGTAGCGGAGCGAGCGCGCCTTTGCCGGGTTGGCCTTGTCGAACTCGAGGAAGACGAGCGTGTCGCCGGTGACCCAGCGGTAGAGGCGCGGCGCCGTCTGCCTGCCGCGGAACGGGTTGTCGGTGAACTGCGCGGCGAGCCGGCGGATCTCTCCCGGTACCAGCCGGTGCGCGCCCGGCCCGCTGAACGCGGGTGCGGGCGAGGAGCCGCAGGCGGGGGGCGGCGTTGGCGAGAAGCCGTAGTCCACGCCGGGCTTGATCTCCCGCCCGTCAGCGGCGGCGAAGTCGTCGACGGAGACCCAGAGCAGCCAGTAGCCCTGCGCCCCGGGCGGACCGCCGTGGCCCTGCGCATACACGGGCGCCTCGAGCCGGTGGAAGTGCGTGAAGCCGCCGTTGGCGCCGCCGCTCCGGGTTTCCGCACAGAAGGTTCCCTTCACGGAGATGCCGACGTAGCGAAGCGCGCGCGGGCTCGTCGGTCGGTCGAACTGGACGAAGGCCGCGACCCGATCGTTTACCCAGCGGTAGCTGCGCGGCGCGACCTGGCCGCCTGTGAGCACGTTGTCGGCGAAGAGCGCGGCCAGTGACTGCACGTGGTTCGAGCGCGCGGCGCGTCCGCCGCTCGAGGAGGGCGGTCCGAGGGCGAGGATCGAGATCAGAACGACAGCGGCTGCGACGCTGAGCTTCACGGGTACCTCCGAAGGTTGCGGCGATGTCTGGCGGGCGGCAGCCTTTCTCTGCCGTCGCGCTTACCGGTCCCTACGCGCGACCCTTTGCGCCGGACGCCTCCGCAGCGCGGCTACGCGCGCCAGGTGAGCACGCGCGTGCCCGCGGGCACTTGCGCCCCCGGCCGCTGCAGCGTCAGCACGGCCTTGCCGTACCGCGGGCCGCGGCGCCCGGTCTTGAAGACGAGCAGCCCGAAACCCTCGCGGACGGTCAGGACGCCCGCGAGCTCCGTTCGGCCGGCGCGCGTGACCCAGAGATGGTAGGCGCGACCCTCTGGCGCCTCCGGCAGCCGGGCGGCGAATGCGACGACGTCGGGGAGGTCGGGCCGGGTGTACAGCTTTCCGTACGAGCGCGCGAACGGGCCTTGCTGCTGGGTCGAACGCAGGAACGCTTTGTTGGTCTCGCGCGAGTCGACCACCTCGAAGACGAGCTCCTCGACCCCGAGTTGCCGTGCCAACTCGTCGCGCTGGTCGCTCTCGCGCGCGGAGGCCTGCTGGTACCCGGCGGCCCAGCCGACTACGAGCGCGGGCAGCGCCGCCGCGAGCACGACCGCGAGCGTGCGCCGCCACCTCGACCTCGGCTGCCGTGCAGCGCCCGGCGCGGGGGCATCCGCCGCCGCGAGCACCTGCTTCCGCAGCGCGGCCGGCGGCTGAAGCCCTGACGCCGACGCCAGTGCGCCAGGCAGTCTGGCCGTGACCGCGTCCAAGTCGGCCGCGAGCTCGCGACACTCGGTGCAGCGCGCGAGGTGGCGCTCGAGCTCTTCCCGCTCGCCCGGCTCCAAGGCGTCGAGCGCGTACTCCTCGAGCAGCTCCCGCGCTCGTGCACAGTCCATTACGCCTCCCTCCTCTGAGGAGTACGCGCCACGCCCGGCAGCGGACGCTCGCCAACGGCTTTGTGCAGTTTCCGCAATCCGAGCTGGAGGCGCTTCTTCACCGTACCGAGCGGCTCGTCGAGCGCAGCGGCGATCTCGACGTGCGTGAGCCCGCCGAAGTAGGCGAGCACGATCGCGCGCCGCTGTTCGGGCGGCAGACTTGCCACCGCCCGAAGCAGCTCGTCATCTCGCTCGCGCCGAGAGGCGACGTCGGCCACGCCGGGTGAAGGATCGCGAATCTGGGCAAGCAAGTGATCGACAGGCTCAACGGCGAGCACGCGCTGCTCGACCTCTCGGCGGCGCAGCTCATCGAGCACGCGGTGCCGGGCGACCGCCATGAACCACGTGGCGAATGCGGACCGTTCGGAGTCGTAAGCATGCGCATGGCGCCACAGCGCCAGAAAGGCGTCCTGCACAACGTCCTCCGCACGCGCAGGACCCAGAGTGTGAGCGGCAAGGACATACACCCGCCGCGCGTAACGGTCGTACAGCTGCGCGAACGCGC
>JBIOTP010000105.1:0-10808 GCA_044865965.1 Solirubrobacteraceae bacterium | reverse complement strand
TTCGAGCGCGCGAACGCCGCGGGCAAGCGCGTCCAGGCGCTCGGCGGGGCCAAGAACCACGCGGTTGTCCTCCCCGACGCCGACCTCGAGTTCGCGGCCAACCACCTCACCGCCGCCGGCTACGGCTCCGCCGGGCAGCGCTGCATGGCGATCTCGGTCGCCGTCGCCGAGCTCATCAACGCGAACCCGTACGCGAACGGGACCGCGATCTTCACGGGCAGCGGGCAGGCCGCGCGCATCTTCAAGCGCAAGGTGCAGGTCGGGATGATCGGCATCAACGTCCCGATCCCGGTGCCGATGGCGTTCTACTCGTTCGGCGGCTGGAAGGACTCGCTGTTCGGCGACCACCACATCCACGGGCCGGAGGGGATCCGCTTCTACACGCGCGGCAAGGCGATCACCAGCCGGTGGCCGGAGGAGGCGCAGGACCCCGCACACCATCGCGGCCACATGCACTTCCCGACGGCCGTCTGAACGGAGGAGGTGTGCAAATGACTGTTCAGGTCGGGGTCATCGGGGCGGGGCTGATGGGCAGCACCCACGTCCGCCTCCTCAGCTCGTCGGTGCCGGCGGCCGAGGTCGCCGTCGTGTCCGACGCGATCGCCGAGAGCGCCGAGCGCGTCGCGCGCGAGGTCGGCGTGCCCAACATCTCCACCGACGCGCTCGAGGTGATCCAGGATCCGGGAGTCGACGCGATCGTGATCGCCTCGCCGGCGGAGACGCACGAGCCGTTCGTGCTCGCGTGCTTCGAGGCGGGCAAGCCGGTCCTGTGCGAGAAGCCGCTGGCCGCGAGCGCGAACGCCGCATGGCGGGTGCTCGAGGCGGAGGCGGCGCTCGACCGGCCGCTCGTCCAGGTCGGCCTCATGCGGCGCTTCGACCCGAGCTGAAGGCGCGCGTCGACGCGGGGGAGATCGGCGCCCCGCTCCTCGTGCACTGCGCGCATCGCAATCCGAGCGTCCCGCCGGGGTTCGGCTCGGAGATGATCCTCACGGACTCGCTCGTCCACGACGTCGACACCGCGCGCTGGCTGCTCGGGCAGGAGATCGTCAACGTGAACGTCCTCACGCCGCGGCCGACCGGCAACGCTCTCGACGGCGTCCAGGACCCGCAGCTCGTGATCCTGCGCACGGAGGCGGACGCGCTCGTCGACGTCGAGGCGTTCGTCAACGCGCAGTACGGCTACGACATCCGCTGCGAGATCGTCGGCGAGTCCGGAACGCTCGCGCTCGCGCCGCACGCGCCGCGGATGCCCATGGGGTTCCAGGAGCGGTTCGAGTCCGCGTACGTGCACGAGCTGCGGGAGTGGATCGATTCGATCGCGAGCGGGGCTTTGGCGGGCGCACGCGCCTGGGACGGCTACGCCGCCTCGGTCGTCTGCGAGGCCGCGCTCGAGTCACTGCGCACCGGCCGGCCGGCGGACGTCCGGCTCCAACGGGGAGCGCTCCGGTGAAGCTCGGCGCCTACACAGTTCCTCACCGGCGAGCTGTGAGCGCGATCGACGCGTACCTCGTCTCGAGGTACTCGTCGATCCCCTCGCGGCCGCCCTCGCGCCCGAGGCCCGACGCCTTCACGCCGCCGAACGGCGCGGCGGCATTGGAGACCACGCCGCGGTTGATGCCGACCATGCCGGTCTCCAGGCGCTCCATCATCCGCAGGCCGCGGTCGAGGTCGCGCGTGTACAGGTAGGCGACGAGCCCGTACTCGGTCGCGTTGGCGAGCGCGATCGCCTCCTCATCGTCGGAGAACGTGACGATGGGGGCGACAGGGCCGAAGATCTCCTCCTGCAGGATCGCCGCGTCGGGCTCCAGGCCGGTGAGCACGGTCGGGCGGTAGAAGTAGCCCGCGCCGTCGACCGCCTCGCCGCCGCAGAGCACGTTCGCGCCCGCGGCGCGGGCGCCGTCCACGAGCGCGGCGACCTTGTCGCGCTGGACCCCGTCGATCAGCGGCCCGACGTCGATCGCGTCCATCCGGGCGGCGAGGCGCGAGGCGAACGCGTCCGCCAGCGACTCGTGCACGTAGAGCCGGTTCGCGGCGATGCACGACTCGCCGATGTTGCGCATCTTGGCGAGCAGCGCGCCGTCGACGGCCGCGTCCAGGTCGGCGTCGTCGAGCACGATGAACGGCGCGTTGCCGCCAAGCTCCATCGACGTCCGCAGCACGCGGTCCGCGGACTGGCGGATGAGCTGCCGGCCGACGGCGGTCGAGCCCGTGAAGGACACCTTCCGCAGCCGCGGGTCCGCCAACAGCGGCGACACGACGTCGCCCGCGCGCGATGTCGTGACGACGTTCAGCACGCCCGGAGGCAGCCCGGCGTCGAGCATGATCTGCGCGAACGCCAGCGCCGTGAGCGGCGTCTGGGCGGCCGGCTTGAGCACCACCGTGCAGCCCGCGGCGAGCGCCGGCGCGACCTTGCGCGTGGCCATCGCCAGCGGGAAGTTCCACGGCGTGATCAGCAGACAGGGGCCGACCGGCCGGCGCGTCACGAGGATCCGGCACTCGCCGGTGGGCGAGGGCGCGTAGCGGCCGTCGATGCGCACCGCCTCCTCGCTGTACCAGCGCAGGAACTCGGCGCCGTACGCGACCTCGGCGCGGGCCTCCTCCAGCGGCTTGCCCATCTCGCGCGTGATCAGCGCGGCCAGCTCCTCGCCGCGCGCGACCACCGCGTCGAACGCCCGGCGCAGCAGCTCCGCGCGCTCGCGCGCCGGGGTCGCGGCCCACCCCGCGGCCGCCGCGTCCGCCGCGTCGAGCGCCGCGAGCGCGTCGGCCGGCGAGGCGTCGGCGACCTCGGCGATGACCTCGCCGGTCGCGGGGTCCTCGACGGGCAGCGTGCGGCCGTCCTCGGCGGGTGTCCAGTCCGCGCCCACGAGCAGCTCGCCCGCGGCGCGGGTGATCGTCGTGCTCATCACGCGGCACCCACGGTCGTCAGCACGTCCTCGATCGGCGTGTGGTCCAGCCCGAGCGCGCCGGCCACGGCGGGGTGCGTGACCCGCCCGTCGCAGACGTTCAGGCCGCCGGCGAGCACCGGGTCGGCGCTCAGCGCCTCCCGCCAGCCGCGGTCGGCGAGCGCGAGCGCGTAGGGCAGCGTGGCGTTCGTGACGGCGAGCGTGGAGGACACCGGCACGGCGCCCGGGAGGTTCGCCACGCAGTAGTGGATCACGCCGGCGTGCTCGTACACCGGGTCGGCGTAGGTGGTCGGCCGCGACGTCTCGCAGCAGCCGCCCTGGTCGATCGAGACGTCGCAGATCACGCTGCCGGGCCGCATCGAGCGGATCATCTCCTCGGTGATGACCTTCGGCGCACTGGCGCCCGGCACGAGCACCGCGCCGACGACGAGGTCGGCGTGGGCGATGCACTCGGCCAGCCGGCTCGGCGTGGAGACGAGCAGCTCGATCGAGCCGGAGAGCTGGGTCTCGAGCTGCCGCAGCCGCTCGATCGAGGTGTCGAGCAGCTGGACGTGCGCGCCGACGCCGAGCGCGATGATCGCGGCGTTGTAGCCGACGGCGCCACCGCCGACGATCACCACGCGGGCGGGCGGGATCCCCGGCACCGCGCCGGGCAGCAGCCCGCGGCCGCCCTGCGGCTTCTGCAGGTAGGTGATGCCCGACAGGACCGCGAGCTGGCCGGCGACCTCGCTCATCGGAGCCAGCAGCGGCAGGCGCCCGTGGGCGTCGCGCACGGTCTCGTAGGCGATCGCCGTCGTCCCGGCCTCCAGCAGCGCCTCGGTCAGCTGCGGGTCCGCGGCCAGGTGCAGGTAGGTGAACAGCACCTGGTCCTGGCGCAGGTAGCCGTACTCCGACGGCTGGGGCTCCTTGACCTTGAGGACGAGCTCCGCGCCCCAGGCCTCGGCGGTGGAGCCGAGCGTCGCGCCGGCCTGCTGGTAGTCGAGGTCGGAGAATGAGCTGCCCTCGCCGGCGCCGCGCTCGACGACGACGTCGTGGCCGCGCGCCACGAGGTCGCGGACGCCGTCGGGGGTCGCGGCGACGCGGTACTCCTGGACCTTCGTCTCGCTCGGTACGCCGATCTGCATGGTTCGGGACTCCTTGTGTCGGGTTAGGCGGAGAGGCGGTCGATCGCGCGGGCCAGGCGCCGGACGCCCTCGCGGGCGCGGTCGGGCGCCTCGGCGCTGAACGCGAGTCGCAGGGCGTTGGAGAAGCGGCCGCCGATGGAGAAGGCGGGCCCCGGGATGTAGGCGACGCCCTCCTCGAGCGCGATCGCGAACAGGTCCTCGGTGTCGATCTCCTCGGGCAGGGTGAGCCAGAGGAAGAAGCCGCCCTGGGGGTCGGTCCAGCGCGCGCCGAGGCCCGCAAGCTCGTCGCGCAGCGCCTGCTGGAGGCTGACCTTGCGCCGGCGGTACTCGTGGCGCAGGGCCTCCAGGTGGGCGTCGGCGTGGCCCTCGGCAAGGAAGCGGGCCACGAGGCGCTGCATCGGCGGCGCGGTGCAGGTGTCCATCGCCTGGCGGGCGTCGATCATGCGCGCGACGATCTCCGGCTCCGCCTCGACCCACCCGACGCGCAGGCCGGGCGCGAGGATCTTCGAGAACGTGCGCACGCCGATCACGCGGACCCGGCCGGCGCCGAGCTCGCGCAGCGTGGGGAGGTCCTCGCCCTCGAAGCGCAGCAGCCCGTAGGGGTCGTCCTCGAGCACGACGGCGCCCCACTCCTCGGCGAGCTCGATCAGGCGCTCGCGGCGGGCGAGCGAGAGCGTGGTGCCGGCGGGGTTCTGGAACGTCGGGATCGTGTAGATCAGCTTCGGCGGCTCGCCCTCGTCGTCGGCGACCTGCGCGAGCGCGTCGACGTCCATGCCGCCGGCGTCGCCCGGGATCTCGACCATCCGGCCCTCGTAGCCGGAGATGGTGGACGCCCCGTTCGTGTACGTCGGCGACTCGACGGCGATGAGGTCGCCCGCCTCGACGAACAGCTTGCAGACCAGGTCGAGGCCCTGCATGCCGCCCGAGGTGATCAGCAGCTCGTCGGGATCCACCGCGGTGCCCCGCGCGGCGAGGAAGCCGATCAGCGCGCGGCGCAGCGACTGCTCGCCCTCGGTGGGGCCGTAGTCGAACGCGTCGGCCCCCAGCCCGCCCAGCAGCGCGCCGAACGTCGCGCTGGGGATCGCATCGGCGGCGGGGCTGCCCATCGCCATCCGCACGATGTCGTGGGTCTGGCGCTGCAACAGGCTGGTGCTGGAGTCGATCACGGACCCCGTGATCCCCTCGACACGGGAGGTGTAGAGGCTGGTCAGGCTGAACGTGGGCACGCTGCGCAGTGTCAACGCGCGCCCGGTCCGCGGCGAGCCACGGAGTGGTGCAAGATCGCCGCCGCCGTTTCGCCTGAGTGTTGGGACGCGGCTACTGCATCCGGCGCAGGCGGATGCTCAGGTCCAGGATGAAGCGGTCGTCGTGGCGGTCGAGGCTGCGCCCGGTGAGCGCCTCGATCTTGCGCAGCCGGTACATCAACGAGTGGCGGTTCAGGAACAGCGCCCGCGCGGCCTGGCTCGTGTTGCCGTTCTCGCGCAGGAACGTCTCCAGCGTCTCGACCAGGCCGCGGGCGGTGTCCTCGTCGTAGGCCTCCAGGGGCGCGAGCACCTCCTCGGCCGCGCGCTGCGCGGCCTCGTCGCCGGCGATCGCGTCGAGCATGAGGAACGGGCCGAGCTCGCCGGCGTCGGCCACCGTCCCGGCCCCGTGCAGCGCCCGCCCGACCCGCAGCGCGCGCTCGGCGCCCTCCACGCCGGTCGCGATCTCGGTGAGCATGAACTCGCCCTCGGCGATGCCCCACGAGCAGCCGCCGTCCGCGGACGCGCGCGCGAGCGCCCGCGGCTCGAGCGGCGCGTCCTGCGGCACGAGGACGAGCACGCGGTCGCCTCGCCGGGTGGCCTGCAGGCCCGCCCCCGCGCCCTGGCGGCGCAGTTGGCGCACCAGCTCGTCGAGGTCGCCGTCGCCCTGCGCGAGCATGACCTGGTACGGGCGGGCGACGGAGTAGCCGAGCAGCACCGCCTTGTTGACGAGGTCCGGGTCGTCCGCGGCGGCGCCGCCGGCCAGCTCCCACAGGAAGTCTCCACGCGCGCGCGCCTCGGCCTCCGCGACGGCCCGGCGGCGCAGCATCTCGATCGCGACCGCGACCGCGGCATGCGCGAGCGCGTGGCGCTCGACGATCAGCGGCTCACGGGGGCCCTGCTCGTCGACCGCGAGCACGTAGCCGAGCGTCGATCCCTGCGCGACGGCCGCGGCGCTGAGGCCGCCGGGGAGGCCGATCGCTTCGACCCCGCGGCACCAGCGCACGGTGTCGTCGTCGCGCGGCGCGCACAGTCCGGCGAGCGTGGCGGGCTCGAGCGCGTGCGCGGCCCCCTGCTGAGCGGCCAGCGCATCGTCCCCGAGCCGCTCGGCGGCGAGCGGACCGCGCGCGGCCGTCGCGAGGCCGGCGTCGAGGATCAGCACCGGCCGGTCGACGATCCCCTCCAGCGCCTCCGCGATCGCGTCGAGGCCCTCGCGTGCCAGCAGCGCGTCGGCGAAGCCCGCCGGCAGCTGGTCGCCGGCGTCCAGGGTGGCGGCGTAGCGGGCCGACAGCAGCCGGTCGGTCAGCGCGCGCAGCACGTCCGCGAAGCGGACCTCCCACGGCAGCTCGAGCACCGGCATCCCGTACTGGTCGCCGACCGCCCGCGCGTCCGCGGGCAGCGACTCGAGCGGCGCGTCCTCGCCGACGGCGACCACGAGCGCGGCGGCGCCCGCCTCTCCGACGTCGGCCACCAGCTCGCGCAGCCGCTCGGCCCCGTAGCCCAGGGCGGTGCTGAGGACGAAGTCGCCGGGCGACACGAAATCGTCCACCGGACCCTCGATGACCGCCATCCAGCGCACCTCGCGCTCGTCCAGGCCGGCGCGGCCGCCGACCACTGTGGCGTCCACCAGCGGCGGGAGCTGAAGGCACCTGCGGACCGTCAGCACGGGGGCCATGGGCTCGTCCTTCCCCTACCCGAGCGCGGATGCGGGGTAACGATCTGGTGCAAAGCGCGCGGCGACTTCCCGCCACATCGTGGCTCGAAGACGGCCCCCGTCGTTGCGACGGTGAGGGGTATGAACCAGCGCCTGTGGCATCCCTTCTCCGACATGGCCCGGATGCCCGGGCGTGAACTCGTGCTCGTCCGCGGCGAGGGCGCCTGGCTCGAGGACGAGCAGGGCAAGCGCTACCTCGACGCGACCGCCAGCCTGTGGTACTGCAACGTCGGCTACGGGCGCGCCGAGCTGGCCGAGGTCGCCGCCGCCCAGATGCGCGACCTCGCGGCCTACTCGACGTTCGGCGTCTATGCCAACCGGCCCGCGCTCGCGCTCGCCGATCGCCTCGCGTCGATCGCGCCCGTCGACGACGCCGCGGTCTTCTTCACGACCGGCGGCTCCGACGCCGTCGACACCGCCGGCAAGATGGCCCGGCGCTACTGGTGGCTGCGCGGCGAGCCGCAGCGCACCGTGATCGTCGCCCGCTCGGAGGCCTACCACGGCATGAACGCCTACGGCACGAGCCTCGCCGGGATCCGCGCCAACGCCGAGGGCTGGGGCACGCTCGTCACCGACGTCCTGCACGTGCCGCACGACGACGCCGCCGAGCTCGAGCGGGTCCTCGCCGAGCACGGCGACCGCATCGCGGCGTTCATCGGCGAGCCGGTGATCGGCGCGGGTGGCGTCATCCCCCCGCCCGACGGCTACTGGGAGCACGTCCAGCGCGCCTGCCGGGCGGCCGGGACGCTGCTGATCGCGGACGAGGTGATCACCGGTTACGGCCGCACCGGGCCGTGGTTCGCGTCCGAGCGCTTCGGGATCGAGCCCGACCTGGTCACCACCGCCAAGGGCCTCACCTCCGGCTACCTGCCGCTGGGCGCCGTCCTGGTCGGGCCGCGCGTGCGCGACGAGCTGTGGGCCGACACGGCCGGCCCGTTCCGCCACGGCTACACGTACTCGGGGCACGCCGCGGGCTGCGCCGTCGCGCTGGCCAACCTCGACATCATCGAGCGCGAGGGACTGCGCGACCGCGTCCGCGAGCTGGAGCCCGTGCTGGCGGACGCGCTCGCGAGCCTGGAGAGCGCGCCGCTGGTGGAGGAGACGCGCAGCGTGGGCCTGCTCGGCGCCGTCCAGCTCAGCGCGGAGGCGCGCGCCGAGGATCCGGGCCTCGCCGACCGGCTGGTCGCCGACCTGCAGGACGACGGCGTCCTCGTCCGCTCGCTCGTCGGCCACAGCCTGCAGATCTCGCCGCCCTTCGTGATCACCGAGCGGGAGGTGAACCTGCTCGCCGAGCGCATCGGCACCGCGCTCGAGCGCGTGGCGCCGGGAGTCGCGGCGTGACGCCGACCGAGTACGCGGAGCGCCTCCGGCGCGTCCGCGAGCGCATGGCGGCGCAGGGAATCGACACCCTGTTCGTCAGCGACCCGGCGAACATGCACTACCTGACCGGCTATGACGGCTGGTCGTTCTACACGCCGCAGGGCGTGGTCGTGCCCGCCGGCGGCGACGTCCTGCTGTTCACGCGCCGGATGGACGCCGCGGGCGCCCGCATGACGACGTCGCTGGGCGACGAGCAGATCCTCGGCTTCCCGGACGACTACGTGCAGCAGCCCGACCGCCACCCGCTCGAGTGGGTGGCGCGCGAGCTGACCCGGCGCGGCGCCGTCGGCCGGACGGTCGCGCTCGAGATGGACGCCTACTACTTCACGCCGCGCGCCTACGACGCGCTGCGCGCGAGCCTGCCGGACGCGAGCTTCGTCGACTCGCGCGAGCTCGTGAACTGGGTGCGCGCGGTGAAGTCCGAGGCCGAGCTGGAGCACATGCGCATCGCGGCGCGGATCGCCGAGCGGGTGATGGCGGCGGGCGCGGAGGCCGTCGAGCCCGGGGTGCGCCAGTGCGACGCCGTGGCGGCGATCTACGACGCGGCGGTGCGCGGCGCCGACGGCGCCGGCGGCGACTACCCCGCGATCGTGCCGATGCTGCCGACCGGCCCCGGCACGGCGACGCCGCACCTGACCTGGAGCGACGAGCCGTTCAAGACCGGCGAGGCCACGATCCTCGAGCTCGCCGGCTGCTACCGCCGCTACCACTGCCCGCTGGCGCGGACGGTGTTCCTCGGCCGCCCGCCGCAGCGCCTGCTCGACACCGCGGCGGCGACCCGCGAGGGGCTGGAGGCGGCGCTGGCCGCCGTGCGCCCCGGCGTGCGCTGCGAGGACGTCGAGGCCGCCTGGCGGCGGGAGATCGCCAAGCACGGGCTGGAGAAGGAGTCGCGGATCGGCTACCCGGTCGGGCTCGGCTACCCGCCCGACTGGGGCGAGCACACGATGAGCCTGCGCCCCGGCGACTCCACGGAGCTCGAGCCGGGCATGACGTTCCACATGATCGTCGGCATGTGGATGAACGGCTGGGGCTACGAGCTCTCCGAGACCTTCCACGTCACCGCCGGCGGGGCGGAGTGCCTGAGCTCCTTCCCGCGCGAGCTGACCGTCAAGGAGTGATGTGCCCGAGCAGACGTGCGGCATACAGGGCGTACGTGCGGGCGGCCACGAGGACCTCGTCGACCGGCACCGACTCGTCGGGCCGGTGGGCCTGCTCGACCACGCTGCCCGGGCCGAGCACGACGGCCGGGATGTCCGCGAAGCGCATGATGTAGCCGCCGTCGCAGGCCGCGGTCCAGCCCGCGACCGGGCGCTCGGGCGCGCCCGCGTCGGCCGCGGCGCGCAGCACGCCCCGGACGAGGTCATGCTCGGGCGGCAGCTCGAAGCTGGGGATCTCCATCAGCAGCGCCGTGCGCGCGCCGAGGCCCTCGAGGTCGAGCGCCGCCAGCGCCGCCTCGATCTCCGCGTGCGCGTCCTCGCCGCTCTGGCCGGGCAGCAGCCGGCGGTCGACCGTGATCCGGCAGCGGTCGGGCACCATCGCGGTGCCGGTCCCGCCCGCGATCGTCCCAACGCTCCAGCTCGCCGCGCCGAGCAGCGGATGGCGGTCGCCCGCGAGCCCCTCGTGCAGCCGCCGGATCGCCTCGACGACCCGCGCGGCGCCGTAGATCGCGTTGCGGCCCTCCTCGAGCGACCCGGCGTGGGCCGAGCGTCCGCTGATCTCGACCTCGACGTAGCAGTTCCCGCGGCAGCCGACGATCGTCTGCAGCTCGGTCGGCTCGGGCACGATCGCCGCCCGCGCGCCGAAGCCCGGCCGCTCGAGCAGCGCGCGGACGCCCGCGCCGGTCTCCTCCTCGTCGATCACGGCGGCGAGCGTCACCGGCCCCGTCAGCTCGATCCCGGAGCGCTGCAGCGCGGCCATCGCGATCACCGCCGCGGCGATCCCGGCCTTCATGTCGCAGGCGCCGCGCCCGATCACGCGCCCGTCCTCGACGACCCCGCCGAACGGGTCGTGGGTCCAGCCCTCGCCCGCCGGCACCGTGTCGGTGTGGACGAGGAACAGCAGGCCCGGCGCGTCCGCCGGGCCCAGCGAGGCGTAGACGTTCGGCCGGCCGGGAGCGACCTCGTGCAGCTCGGCGCCGAGGCCGAGGCCCTCGCACGTCTCGGCCAGGAAGCGCGCCACGGCCGCTTCGGAGCCCGGCGGGTTCGGGCTCGGACGGCGCACGAGCTCCTGCAGCAGCTCGGTCAGCTCGGTCCGGTCGATCCGGTCCAGGAGCTGCCGCTCAAGATCCATTGCCCTGACAGTAGGAGATGAACGTGACCAGACTCGGCCTTCTCTATCCCGGACACGCCGCCGAGGACGACCTGCCCTGGCTCGTCTCCGAGCTCTTCCCGGACGGCTCCGTCGTCGCCGACGTGGTCCACACCTCGATGGACGAGGACGCCCACGA
>JBIOTP010000104.1:0-2958 GCA_044865965.1 Solirubrobacteraceae bacterium | reverse complement strand
GCGGCGGCGAGGCCGGTTCCGCGGACGCGCGCGGCGATTTTGGCGAAGGCGGTCTCCCGCGCGGTCGAGACGTCGTCGCCGAAGGGTGAGAACCCGCAATCGTCGGTCGTCCCGAGGCGGTCCGTCGGGATGAACTCGGCGGCCTCGAGCACCCGGTCGCGGACGTCCTCAGGGGTCTCGACGCGCGGGTCGATCGGGTCGATGACGCCGACGAAGATCCGGGCGTGCGCGGGGGCGTGCTCGCGGATCATCGCGAGCACGCGCGGACGGTCGGCCTCGCTGGCGAGCTGGATGTAGAAGCGGTCCGCGCGCAGGCGGAAGAGGTCGGGGAGCAGCAGCGCGTAGTCGACGTCGGCGCTGTGGGTGGAGTCCTGATCGCCGCCCGGACAGGTGTGCACGCCGATCCGCGCGCGCTCGTCGTCGGTGAATCGCCCCAGCACGCGGTTGTTGAGCTCGACGAACTGCCGCAGGAGGCCGCCGCTGGGGTCGAGCTTGCCGGCCAGGCGGCCCTCGGTGAAGTCGATCTGGACGCTGTCGGCGCCGGCCTGCAAGCAGCCGCGGATGTCGGCGGCGGCCTCGTCGACGAGGTCGTCCAGGAACCGCTCGCGGTCGTATCCCGGGATCCCGTCCTGGGGGTAGACCAGCGACACCGCCGAGGCGCTGATCACCGCCTGCTTGACCGGCCGGGTCGCGATCGCGCGGGCCGTGGCCAGGTAGGTCTCGGCGTGCGTGGCGTAGCGGAACGGTCCCCGCACGAGCCGCGGCAGTTGGCGCACGTGGCCGTCCTCGAAGGGGATCTCCACGCCATCGGGTGAGAGCTCGAGTCCCTCGAGCGGGTAGGTGGCGAAGCTGGGCTTGGTCTGCTCGCCGTCGGTGATCACCGGCGAGCCGGTCGCCTCGAACGCCGCGATCGTCTCACGCAGCGCGCGATCCTGGAGCGCGCCGAGCGCGGCGCGGTCGATCGCCCCCGCCGCAAACTGCGCCTGCGCCTCAACCAGCTCGCGGGGGCGCGGGATGCTGCCGATCGGCTCGGTGGGGATGCTCATGCTCCGGAGCCTCCTGGAATGGCTGGATGCGCTGTCGACCCGCTCTCGCTTGACCGCGACCGGACCCGGGGGCTCAGGACCGACCTGAACCGTCCGATCGGCGGCGGGGTCTCAAGGGCTGATGCTACGCGCGTCGAGGGCCCCGGCGGGACAGACTTCACGCGTGCGCGCGAGCGGTCGCTATGACCTCGTCGTGCTCGGCGGTGGAACGGGCGGGCTGATCGCGTCGCTGATCGCGGCGGGCATCGGCGCGCGCGTGGCGCTGATCGAGCGTGCGCGCCCCGGCGGCGACTGCCTGTGGACGGGCTGCGTACCGAGCAAGAGCCTGATCGCGGCGGCGGACCTCGCCCACCGCATGCGGCATGCCGACGCCGTCGGGCTCGAGCCGCGTGAGCCCCGGATCGACTTCGCCGCGGTGATGGAGCACGTGCAGCGCGTGATCGCGCGGATCGAGCCACACGACTCGCCCGAGCGGCTGCGTCGGGACGGCGTCGAGGTGATCGAGGCCGAGGGCCGGTTCGCCGAGCCGGGTGTCATCGAGGCGGGGCCGTCATCGTCGACGGTCGTCTGCGCACGACCGCGCCCGGGATCTACGCGGTCGGCGACGTGACCGCGCTGCTGCCGTTCACCCATGTCGCCGCCCACCACGCGCGCGTCGCGACCGTCAACGCCCTGTTCCATCGGCGACGGACCGTTCACGAGACCGTGCCGTGGGTCACGTTCACCGATCCCGAGGTCGCCCGCGTCGGCCTCAGCGAGGCCGACGCCCGCGGCCGCTGGGGCCGCCGGGCCGTCATCAGGACAGCGGAGTACGCCGACCTGGACCGTGCGATCACCGCGGGCCAGGGCCACGGCTTCGCCACGCTGGTCGCCGACCCGCGCGGCCGCCTGGTCGGCGCCACGATCGCCGCGCCCGGCGCGGGCGAGGCGATCGCCGAGCTGACTGCCTGGATCTCGCGGCGCGCCAAGATCGACGCGCTCTCCGAGACGATCCACGCCTACCCCACGTTCGCCGAGGGACCGGCGCGGGCGGCCGACGCCCACGTGACGGCGCGCTACTCGAGCCCCGGCGCCAAGGCGCTCGCGCGACCCGTGCTGGCGGCCCTGCGCGTCCTGGAGCGCGCGCGATGAGCGTGAACCGAGTGAGACGATGCAGGGTCTGAATCTCGATGCGCCTGCGATCCCGCCTGCGTGAGCTCGAGCTCGCGACACGCCCGGAGCATCCCGACCTCGAGGCCGCGCTTGCGCGCCGCTGGGAGGAGCTGCCCGCGCACGTCCGCACGCCGAACCAGATGCTCGGCCGGCGCACGGCCGGGTACGAGGGCACGCACGGCGTCTTTCCGCGCTGCGACCTCGCGTGCACACCCTGTTACCACTCGCGCGAGGCCAACCGCGTGCGCGTCGACGGCTCTCACACGGTGGCGGAGGTCGACGCGCAGATGGCGCTGCTGCGCGCGCGGCGTGGGCCGGGCCAGCACGCGCAGCTGATCGGCGGCGAGGTCACGCTGCTCGACCCCGACGACCATGCCGCGGCGCTACAGGCGATGCTCCGTCACGCTCGCAAGCCGATGAGCATGTCCCACGGGGATTTCGACTACGACTACCTCGAGCGCCTGGCGCTCGACCCCGACACCGGCCGCCCGCGCTTTCGCCAATGCACATGAAGCCGCCGGCGGTGCGCGTCAACCAGGCCATCCTGCTGCTGGCCGGCGCGCTGTTCCTCGAGATCATGGTCGTGCCCGACGATCGCCGGTTCTACTGGACGCCGCTCACCCTCGGGCTGACCTACCTCGCCGCGGCGATCACCGGAGGGCGCCACGGTGGGCACTGGGCGACGGCGTGCGCGCTCGTGGGGTGGGGCGCCGCCGTGGTCTTCGTGGGCGCGGCACGCCCCGACCTCGACACGTCCGGC
>JBIOTP010000103.1:0-5038 GCA_044865965.1 Solirubrobacteraceae bacterium | reverse complement strand
ACGATGATGTCGATCTTGCCCCAGGCGTCGAGCGCCGTCTTTACCAGCGCGTCGGGCGCGCCGTCGGCCGTGAGGTCGCCGCCGTAGACCGCCGTCTCGCCCGCGATCTCGGATGCCGTCCGCTCGGCCAGGTCCGTGTCGAGGTCGTTGATAACCACCTTGGCGCCGTGCTCGGAAAGCAACTCCGCCGTCGCACGGCCAATGCCGCGCGCCGACCCGGTCACGATCGCCACCTTGTCGTCGAGAACTCCCATGAGCGGGAGGCTACAAGCCGTAACTTCGGCCGATCACGTCGAGCATGATCTCGTCGGTGCCGGCGCCGATCCGGTTCAGCCGCATGTCGCGCCACACGCGCTCGATGCCGTACTCGCGCATGTAGCCGGCCCCGCCGTGGATCTGGAGGCACTCGTCGGCGACCTCGCACGCCATCCGCGCGGTGTAGAGCTTCGCCATCGAGATCTCGCGCACCGGGTACTCGCCGTTCGCGAAGCGCCAGGCCGTGTTGTAGACCAGCTGGCGGCCGGCCTCGATCTTGGTCGCCATGTCGGCGAACTTGTGGCGGATCACCTGGAAGTGGCCGATCTCGCGGCCGAACGCGCGCCGCTCGAGCGCGTAGGCGAGCGTGCGGTCGAACACGCGTTGCGCGGCGGCCACGCATCCCGCCGCGCCGATCATCCGCTCGCCCTGGAGCTCCCACATGATGTGGTAGAAGCCCTTGCCGACCTCCCCGAGCACGGCGCCGTCCGGCACGCGCACGTCCTGGAACGTGAGCAGCGCCGTGTCGGACGCGTGCATGCCGAGCTTCTGCAGGCGCTTGTCGCGCACCACGCCCGGCGCGTCCATGTCGACGATGAACAGCGTGAAGCCGTCATAGCCGGCGTCGGGGTCGGTCTTGGTCACGAGCACGATGAAGTCCGCCCGGTGGCCGTTGGTGATGTAGGTCTTGGACCCGTTGATCACCCACTCGTCGCCGTCGCGCACGGCGCGCGTGCGGATCCCGGCGACGTCGGAGCCGGCGTCCGGCTCGGTGATGCCGAGGCACGAGATCCGCTCGCCGCGGATCGCCGGCACGAGGTACGCCTGCTTCTGCTCCTCGGTGCCGAACTTGAGGATCGGCGGCGTCGTCATGTCGGTGTGGACCGCGATGCCCATGGCGAGGCCGCCGCAGTGGGCGTGGACCAGCTCCTCGGCGAGCACGAGGTTGCAGAAGTAGTCGCCGCCCTGGCCGCCGTAGGCCTCCGGGATCGAGAGCCCGAGGAACCCGAGCTCGCCCATGCGCCGGAACACCCAGTCCGGGAACGTCGCCTCCTCCCACTCCTCCGCATGCGGCTGGAGCTCGCGCACGACGAAGGCGTGGATCGACTCGCGCAGCGCCTCGTGCTCCTCCGTGAAGATGAGGTGGCGGCGAGGCGCCGCGTGGTCGGGCTTCAGGACATCGGAGGCGGCCATGGGACGACCCTACCGCTGCGGGCTCGCCGCCTCGTAACGCAGAGCGGGACGCGCGTACAAGTGGGCGGATAGGCTCAGCGCGGATGGCCTTCCAGACGCTCACCTATGAGGTGGCCGATTCCGGCGTGGCGACGATCGCGCTCGACAAGCCGGAGACCCGCAATGCGCTGTCCGACGACGTCCTCGACGACCTGCTCGCGGCCTTCGCGCAGGCCCGCGCCGACGCCGCGGTGCGCTGCGTCGTGCTGACCTCCACGCACGAGAAGTTGTTCTCCTCCGGCGGCGACCTCGGCCAGTTCGCCGCGGTTGAGCCGCTCGCGCTCAAGCACTTCGCGACCGACCGCTTCCCGCGGCTGTTCCGGGCGATCGGTGAGCTCGGCAAGCCCACGCTGTGCGCCGCCAACGGCCACGTGCTCGCGGGCGCGCTCGGGCTCGCGCTGGCGTGCGACCTGATCGTCGCCAAGGAGACCGCGCGCTTCGGGACGCCTGAGATCAGCGTCGGCGTGTTCCCGTTCATGATCATGGCGCTGATCTACCGCAACGTCGGCCGCAAGAAGACCAACGAGCTGCTGCTGCTGGGCCAGCAGATCAGCGCCCACGAGGCCGAGCGGCTCGGGATCGTCAACCGGGTCGCGCCGGCGGAGGAGTTCGACGCCGCCGTCGACGAGTGGGCGCGCGCGCTCGCCGCGAAGTCGCCGCTGCTGATGCGGCTCGGCAAGGACGCGATGTTCCGCTCGCAGGACATGGCCTTCGCCGACGCGCTCGAGTTCCTGCATTCGCAGCTGTCGATCGCGTTCGCGACGGAGGACATCCAGGAGGGCGTGAAGGCCTTCTTCGAGAAACGCGAGCCGGTGTGGCGCGGCCGCTGAGCGTCACCGTGCTGCGCTGCCGCACGTCCGACCGGACGGCCGGCGGCGCGCGCGGCGCGGAGGCGCTGGGGCTCGCGCTCGACCCCGGCGCGCGCCTGGTCGGCACTCCCGGCGACCCGCGGGCGGGCGGCTGGGAGGACGACCTGCGCGACTCGCGCGGCTGCATCCTCGAGGCCGGCGGCCAGGTCGAGGATCTCCTCGCCGCCGGGCGGTTCCCGGTGCTGACCGCGTCGGACTGCACGATCTGCCTGACCACGCTCGCCTCCGTCGTGCGCCACGCGCCCGACGTGCGCGTGCTGTGGCTCGACGCCCACGCGGACTTCAACACGCCGGAGACGACACTGAGCGGCTTCCTCGGCGGGATGTGCCTGGCCGCCGCGTGCGGGCGCTGGGACGCGGGCTTCGAGCCCGCGCTGGAGCCCTCGCGCGTCCTGATGTGCGGCGTCCGCGACCTCGATCCGGGCGAGCGCGTGCTGGTCGAGACGGCGGGCGTGCCGGTCCTGCGGCCGTCGGAGGTGGCCGACGCGCTGAGCGCGGAGCAGGTGTACGTCCACCTCGACTGCGACGTGCTCGACCCCGGCGTGCTGCCCGCGCAGTTCGCCGCGCCGCACGGGCTCAGCGATACCGGCCTGCGCACGCTGCTGGGCGAGGTGGCGGGCGAGTGCGACGTCGTGGGCGCCGAGATCACCGCCTTCGATGCGCCCGCGGATCCTGACGAGCGCGAGCGCCTCACCGGCCTGCTGGCCGACGCCGTGCGGCCCCTGCTGCCATGACCGACGCGCTGGGCGATCCGCGCCGGCTCGCCGCGCTCGTGGAGAGCGGCCTCGTGGACTCCCCGCCGGAGGAGGCGTTCGACCGCCTCACGCGGCTCGTGGCCGAGGTGCTGCACGTCCCGGTGGCGCTGTTCACGCTCGTCACGCACGACCGGCAGGTGTTCAAGAGCTGCATCGGCGTCGGCGACCTGCGCGAGACGCCGCTCTCGCACTCCTTCTGCCAGCACGTCGTCGCCTCCGACGCGCCGCTGGAGGTCGTCGACGCGCGCCGGCACCCGCGCGTGCGCGACAACCCGGCGATCCAGGACTTCGGCATCGTCGCCTACCTCGGCATGCCGCTGCGGACCCTGCGCGGGGAGACGCTGGGCTCGCTGTGCGCGATCGACCACACGCCGCGGGAGTGGACGGGGCGCGACCGCGGGGTGCTGGAGGACCTGGCCGCCGCGGCGATGGCGGAGGTCGAGCTGCGCCGCGCGAACCGGCAGGCGGTCGCCGCGGCGGCCGAGCTGCACTTCGCCGCCACGCACGACTCGCTGACGCGGGTCGGCAACCGGCGGGCGCTGATGGGCGACCTCGCGCAGGTGCTCGACGAGGGCGGCCCCGCCACGCTCGCGGTGCTCGACATCGAGGGGATGCGCGGCTTCAACGACGCCCACGGCCATCTCGCCGGCGACGCGCTGCTGACGCGGATCGCCGGCCGGCTGGAGGCGGCGATGACCGGCCACGGCCACGTCTACCGCCTCGGCGGCGTGCAGATGTGCGCGCTGGTGCCCGGCATCGGGGAGGGCGCGACCGAGGCGGTCTCGCGCGCGTGCGAGGCGGTCGCCGAGCGCGGCGCGGACTACAGGGTCGGCTGCCGCTCGGCGGTCGTCGAGCTGCCCCGGGAGGCGGGCGACGTGGACCGCGCCCTGCGCCTCGCGGACGCGCGCCTGGCAAGGTGACGAGCGCGATGCTGCGTCCGCTCGCCGACGACCTGCACGAGCGCCGGGCGCGCGCGCGGCTCGGCGGCGGCGAGGAGCGGATCGCGCGCCAGCACGCCGCCGGCAAGCTGACCGCGCGCGAGCGGATCGCGCTGCTGGTCGACGACGGCACGTTCACCGAGCTCGGCATCCACGCCCAGCCGCACCACTCCCAGCGCGCGATGGACGGGCGCGAGGCCGCCGCCGACGGCGTGATCACCGGCTACGGAAAGGTCGACGGGCGCTTCGCGGCGGTCGCCGCCTACGACTTCACGGTGATGGCCGGCTCGATGGGCATGACCGGCGAGATCAAGGTCGCGCGGCTGCGCGAGCTCGCCCTGACGAAGCGGATCCCGATGATCTGGCTGCTGGACTCGGCGGGGGCGCGGATCCAGGAGGCGGTCGGCTCGCTGTTCGCCGGCACCGGCTACCTGTTCCGCGAGGAGGTCGTGATGAGCGGCGTCGTCCCCCAGGTGGCGGCGCTGATGGGCCCGTGCGCGGCGGGCACCGCGTACATCCCGGGGTTGGCGGACTTCGTGCCGATGGTGTCCGGGCGCGGCTCGATGGCGCTCGCCGGGCCGCACCTCGTTCGCGCCGCGGTCGGCGAGGACGTCACGCAGGAGGAGCTCGGCGGCGCGCGGGTGCACTGCCGCAAGTCCGGCGTCGGCGACCTCGAGGTGGCCGACGACGAGGAGTGCATCGCGCGCGTGAAGGAGTACCTGTCGTACTTCCCGTCGCACTGCGAGGAGCCGCCGCCGGTGCGGCCGGTGTCCGACCCCGTCGACCGGATGGACGGCGAGCTGCTGGACGTGCTGCCGCCGTCCAACCGCCAGCCGTACGACATGTACGACGTGATCCGGCGTGTGGTGGACGACGGCGAGTGGCTCGACATCAAGGGCCAGTGGGCGCGCAGCATCATCACGTGCCTGGCGCGGATGGGCGGCCGGCCGGTCGGCGTGGTCGCCAACCAGCCGCGGCAGCTGGGCGG
>JBIOTP010000102.1:0-16981 GCA_044865965.1 Solirubrobacteraceae bacterium | reverse complement strand
CTGGGCGAGTTCGGCATCCAGGCCCGGCTCGTGAAGGCGCCCGAGCGCGCCGAGGAGCCGCCGAGCCAGGGCGACCACGGGCACACGATGGTCTACACCGTCTCCGAGCGCCTCGCCGAGCCGCTGCGCGAGCCCGACCACCGCCGGGGCACCGCGCGGCTTCTCGCGGACGGGCGGACGGAGATCGTCAGCTCCCACGGCGCCGTGCTCGGCCGCTCACGCGAGTGCGACGTGGTGCTCGACGACCCCAACGTGTCCCGCCGCCACGCAGAGGTACGGCCGTCGGGCGGGTCGTGGATCGTCAACGACCTCGGCTCCACGAACGGCGTCAAGGTCAACGGCCGGCGGATCCAGGGGCCCCAGTCGCTGCGGCGCGGGGACGTGATCCAGCTCGGGACCTCGCGCGTGACGTTCGAGCTGGAGTAGCGATGGAGCTGGACCCCGTCGCCGTCGGCCTCAAGTTCGGCTTCCTCGCCGTCCTGTACCTGTTCCTGCTGTGGGTGGCGCGCTCCGCGCTCAAGGACCTGCGCCGGGGGGTCGAGGACGGCTACGGGGGCCGTGCCGCGGACTACGAGGGCGCGACCGGAATGCACGTCGCCTCGGCCGGCCTCGGCGGCGACGGCGCGGGCGGCGCGCCGAAGCTGCGCGTGCACACCGCGGCGGGCCTGAAGGCGGGCGCGGCCTATGATCTCTCCGACGGCGCCGTGCTGGGCCGCTCCGACCAGGCGGACATACGGCTCGAGGACGGCTTCGCGTCCTCGCGGCACGCGCGGCTCGTCCCGCAGGGGGATGTGATGGTGTTGGAGGATCTGGGGTCCACGAACGGCACGTACCTGAACGGCGAGCCGCTGCGCGGCCCGCAGCCCCTGCACGCCGGGGACCGGATCCGCATCGGGGACTCCGAGTTCACCTTCGAGCGGTAGAAGATGCTGCGGATCGCGGAGCAGTGGCACGGCTCGGACCTCGGCCTGCAGCGCCAGGGCAACGAGGACAACTACTTCGTGCGCGCGCCGCTGTTCGTCGTGGCCGACGGGATGGGCGGCGCCCAGGCGGGCGAGGTCGCCTCGGAGATGGCGGTGGAGGCCTTCGGCCGCGGCCTGCCGGACGGCAAGTCGCCCGCCGACGGGCTCGTCGGCATCATCGAGGACGCCAACCGGCGCATCCACGAGCTCTCGCGCGCGGAGGCCCAGCGCGCCGGCATGGGCACGACGGTCACCGCCGCCTACGTCGGCGAGGACGCGGTCACGATCGCCCACGTCGGCGACTCGCGCTGCTACCTGCTGCGCGGGAACGACCTGACCCGGCTCACGCGCGACCACTCGCTGGTCGGCGAGCTGGTGGCGCGCGGCAAGCTCACCGAGGAGCAGGCCGAGTCGCACCCGCAGCGCTCGGTGATCACCCGCGCGCTCGGGCCCGAGGCGAACGTCCAGGTGGACGTGAAGGTCTTCCCGGCGCGCGGCGGCGACCTGTTCCTGCTGTGCTCGGACGGGCTCACGGCGATGGTCCACGAGCCCAAGCTCAAGCCGCTGCTGCTCGACTCGCGCCCGCTCGACGAGATGGGGCGCGAGCTGATCGCGGCCGCCAACGCCGCCGGCGGGCGCGACAACATCACCGTCGTGCTGTTCCGGCTCGAGGACGTCGAGGCGCCCGCCCCGCCGTCCTCCGACGGCGCCGAGGCCGAGGCCGACTCGCACGACCAGGACACGAACGAGTACGCGACGTTCCAGGGCGAGGCGGCGCCGGAGCCGCGCCAGGGCGTGACGAAGCCGGAGGGCTCCACGCGGCGCGCGGACGAGGCGCGCACCGCCGAGCAGGTCCGCGCGGCGGTACGGGCGAGCGACGAGGCCGAGGCGGAGTACCGCCGCTCGGGCACCGTCGCGCTGAAGGCGATCCGCCCGCGCGCGCAGCCCATCGAGGAGGAGGCTCCGCCCGCGGCAAGCCCGCCGCCGCGCCCGCGCTCACGCCGCCGGCGGCGGGTCCTCACCCCAGGCAGGGTGTTCGCGGTCTGCATCGTCGCCGGCGTGCTGATCGCACTGTGGACCGCCACGCGGGAGGTCTACTTCGTCGGGATCGACTCCGCCCGCGGCGACGTCGTGACCGTCTATCGCGGGCTGCCCTACGACCTGCCGCTCGGCATCGAGCTCTACTCGCGGGTCCGCAGCTCGGGCGTCACGCTGGAGTCGGTGCCGCAGGCGCGCCGCAAGACGTTCACCGATCACCAGCTGCGCTCGCGCAAGGACGCCGACAACCTCGTGACCCAGCTCGAAAAGGGCGAGATTCAGTGAGCGCGCGCAACCGCGAGCTGCTGGCGCTCGTGCCGGCGTCGCTGCTGCTGACCGCGGGCTTCGCGGCGATCTTCATCCAGCAGTCCAACCAGCTCTCGGACGTCTCGCTGACCTACGGCGCGATCTTCCTCGGGCTGTGCGTGGCCGGCCACCTCGTCGTGCGCTTCACGCTCCCGCACGCCGACCCGTACCTGTTCCCGCTGGTGGCGGTGCTCGCCTGCTTCGGGCTCGTCGTGATCTACCGCATCAACGAGGAGCTCGCGCGCGACCAGGCGCAGTGGTTCGTGGTCGGGCTCGCGCTGTTCGCGGCCACGATCATCGCCCTGCGCGACTTCCGCGTGCTGGAGCGCTACCGCTACACGATCGCGCTCGCCGGCCTCGCGCTCCTGCTGCTGCCCCGCATGCCGGGCCTCGGCCAGCAGGTCAACGGCGCCTACCTGGGCGTCAAGGTCGGGCCGATCTCGTTCCAGCCGGCGGAGTTCGGCAAGATCGCGATCGTCATCTTCCTGGCCGCGTACCTGCGCGACACGCGCCAGCTGCTGGTCCAGGGCTCGCGCCGGATCCTGGGCGTCACGATCCCGCCGCTCAAGCACTTCGGGCCGCTGCTGGTCGTGTGGGGCGCGGCGATGCTGATGCTGGTCTTCATCCGCGACCTCGGGTCGTCGCTGATGTACTTCGGCGCCTTCCTGGCGGTGCTCTACGTGGCCACCAACCGGCTGTCGTTCGCGATCGTCGGGCTGCTGCTGTTCGCGCTCGGGGCGTGGTTCTTCGCCGGCCACATCGGCCACGTCCACCTGCGCGTGGAGACGTGGCTGCACCCATTCGAGGACGGGCTCTACGACCGCCCGGGCGGCTCCTTCCAGGTCGCCAACGGGCTGTTCGCGCAGGCCGACGGCGGGCTGTTCGGCACCGGGCTCGGCGCGTCGCTCCTCAACGGGCCGCGCGGGCCGCTGATCCCGGCGCCGCAGACGGACATGATCTACGCGGTGATCGTCAACGAGCTCGGGCTCGTCGGCGCGTGCGGGCTCATGCTCGTCTACCTGCTGGTCGCCGAGCGCGGCTTCAAGGTCGCGATGGTCGCGACGGACTCGTTCTCGAAGCTGCTGGCCGGCGGGCTGACCGCGGTGATGGCGCTGCAGGTGTTCGTGATCGTCGGCGGCGTGACGCGCGTGATCCCGCTGACCGGCGTGACGCTGCCGTTCGTCTCCTACGGCGGCTCGTCGATCGTGGCGAACTTCGTGCTGCTGGCGCTGCTGCTGCTGATCTCCGACCGCGCGCGGCGGCCGCCCGGCGCGGCGGCGAAGCGGGGGCTGCGGTGAACCCGCCGATCGTCCGCCTGTTCGTGCTCTTCGCGCTGCTCTTCGCCGTGCTCGTCGGCTTCACGTCGCGCTGGGCGGTGTTCGAGGCCGCCGCGCTGCGCGACAACCCGAACAACCACCGGATCCTGCTGCAGGAGCAGCGGATCAAGCGCGGGATCATCCGGGCGCGCGACGGGACGCTGCTGGCGGGCAGCCGGCCGCTGTCCGGCAAGCGCTACGAGCGCCGCTATCCCGCGGGCAACCTGTTCGCGCTGCCGGTCGGCTTCGACTCGATCACGTTCGGGCGCGCCGGGCTCGAGCGCTTCTACAACGACCAGCTGACCGGCCGCCAGACCGAGTTCGCCGGCGTGGTGGACTCGCTGCTGAGCAAGGCGCGGGTCGGCGACGACCTGCAGACGACGCTCGACCCGAAGGCGCAGCGGGTCGCCTACAAGGGGCTCGCGGGCCGCCGCGGCGCCGTCGTGGCGATGGACGTCCACACCGGCGCCGTGCGCGTGCTGGCGGGGACGCCGTCGTTCGATCCCGAGCACCCGAACGAGGGCTCGACGTTCAACCGCGCCACCCAGGGCCTGTTCCCGCCGGGCTCGACGTTCAAGACCGTCACCGCCGCGGCCGCGCTCGACAGCGGGCGCTTCCAGCCGTCCTCCACGGTCAGCGGCTCCAACGGGAAGATCATCTCGGGCAGGCCGCTGAACAACTTCGGCGGGGAGCAGTTCGGGAACATCGACCTCACGACGGCGCTCACGCACTCGGTCAACACGGTGTGGGCGGAGGTCGGCGAGAAGCTCGGCAAGCCGACGATGGCCGACTACATGACCCGCCTCGGCTTCGACTCCAAGCCGCCGATGGACTACCCCGCCAACCAGATGAGCACCAGCGGCTCCTATCGCAAGGGCAAGGTGATCAGCCCGCGCTCGCGCTTCATCGACGTCGGGCGGATGGCGATCGGCCAGAACCTGCTGCTCGTGACGCCGCTGCAGATGTGCACGGTGGCGCAGACGATCGGCAACGGCGGCCTGCGGATGGAGCCCCGGCTGGTCGAGAAGGTGGTCGACCCCGACGGGCGGACGGTCTCGACGCCGCTGCCCAAGGAGGCCGCGCGGGCGATGTCGCAGGACACCGCGGGCAAGCTGACGGCGATGATGAAGCAGGTCGTCAAGGAGGGGACGGGCACCGCCGCGGCGCTCGAGGGCGTCGAGGTGGCGGGCAAGACCGGCACCGCCGAGATCGACATCGGCGCCGGCATCAACGACCTGTGGTTCATCGGCTTCACGCCCGACGACGCGGTCGCCGTCGTGATCGAGCACCAGCGCGGCCAGGGCGGCACCGTCGCCGCGCCGATCGCCAAGCAGGTCCTCCAGGCACTGGGGCAGTGAGTGCAGGCGATCCGTCGCGACACCATCATCGACGGCCGCTACCGCGTGCTGCGGCGGCTCGGCAGCGGGGGCATGGCCGAGGTGTGGTGCGCCGAGGACGAGCAGCTCGGCCGCGGCGTCGCGCTCAAGCTGCTGGCGCGCCGCTTCGCGGAGGACGCCGAGTTCCGCGAGCGCTTCCGGCGCGAGGCGCAGGCGGCGGCCGGCTTGCAGCACCCGAACATCGTGGGGATCTTCGACCGCGGCAACTGGGACGGGACCGCGTACATCGCGATGGAGCTCGTCGACGGCCGCACGCTCAAGGAGCTGATACGGGATTCCTTCCCCACCCACCCGCTCCCGCCGGGGCGCGCCGTCGACCTCGTCATCCAGATCCTGCGCGCCCTGCGCTACGCCCACAAGCGCGGGATCGTCCACCGCGACATCAAGCCCCAGAACGTGATCCTCGACGAGGAGGGGCAGGCCAAGGTCGCGGACTTCGGGATCGCCCGCGCGGCGGGCTCGGACATGACCGAGACGGGCGCGGTCGTGGGCACCGTCCAGTACATCTCGCCCGAGCAGGCGCAAGGCCAGCCGGTGTCCTCGCGCTCGGACCTCTACTCGGCGGGCATCGTGCTCTACGAGCTGCTGACCGGGCGCGTCCCGTTCGACGGCGAGGCGCTGGTCTCGGTGGCGCTCAAGCAGGTCTCCGAGCCGCCCACTCCCCCGTCCCAGCTGCAGCCCGGGATCCCGCCCGCGCTCGAGGCGGTGGTCATGCGCGCCCTCGAGAAGGACCCGGCGCGCCGCTTCCAGACCGCCGACGAGTTCATCGCCGCGCTGGAGGCCTCCCGCCGCGCCCCGGCCCGCCAGGTCGTGCTGGAGCCGACGCCCGGCGAGCCGTGGTCGGCGGTGGAGGAGGAGCGCGAGCCGAGCCGCTGGTGGGCGTGGCTGCTCGTGCTGCTGCTGCTGGCGGCGATGGGCGCCGGGGCGTACTTCCTGCTGGCGTCCAACCGGGTCGACGTGCCGTCGGTGGTCGGCAAGACGTCGTCGGCCGCGGCCGAGCGCCTCCACCGCGACGGCCTCGAGCTGGCGATTCGCAACGCCGTCTCGGACAAGGTGGAGCGCGACCACGTCATCGCGCAGGACCCGGACGCCGGCGCGCGGGTGCGAGAGGGCAGCGTCGTCACGCTCACGATCTCGGTCGGGCGCGGCACGGCGCCCGTCCCGCACGTCGAGGGGCTGCCGCGCGCCGAGGCCGAGCGCGCGGTGCGGGACGCCGGCTTCAACCCCAAGGTCAGGCAGGAGTTCTCCGACAGCGTCCCGGCCGGGCAGGTGATCCGCTCGTCGCCGGCCGAGGGGACCGAGCGCGAGAAGGGCAGCACGGTGACGCTTACGGTCTCGCGCGGCCGGGAGACCGTCGCCGTGCCGAAGCTGACCGGGCTGGACCGCGACGCCGCCGAGCAGGCCGTCCGCGACGCCGGCCTGCAGCCCAACGTGACCGAGAAGGAATCCGCGAAGAAGCCCGGCACCGTGCTGGAGCAGGACCCGGGGCCGGGCGCGACCGTGGACAAGGGCGCGACGGTCAACATCACCGTGGCCAAGCCGCGGCCGAAGGTGCCGGACGTGACCACCGGCAACCCGCCCGCCGACCAGGCGCGCAAGACGCTCGAGGACGCCGGCTACAAGGTGAAGGTGGTCGAACGGCCCTCGCCCGGCCTCGAGGGCCGGGTCATCGGCCAGAATCCCGCCGCCGGCGAGCCGCGCTCGACCGGCGCCACGGTGACGATCGCCGTCGGCCAGGGCGGCCCCGCGCCGCCGACCCCGACCCCCTCGCCGGCGCCGTGAGGGTCGCCGTCCTCGCCGGCGGCCGCTCCTCCGAGCACGACGTGTCGCTCAGCTCGGCGGCGTCCGTGCGCGAGGGGGTCGCGGCGGCCGGGCACGAGGTGCTGGCGGTCACGATCGAGCGCTCCGGCGCGTGGCGCCACGAGGGCGCCGTGCTCTCGCTCACCCCCGGCGGCGGGCTGCTGGGCGCCGACGCCGTGTTCCCCGTCCTGCACGGGCCGTTCGGCGAGGACGGCACGCTGCAGGGGCTGCTCGAGCTGCTCGACGTGCCCTACGTCGGCGCCGGCGTGCTGGCCTCGTCGCTGTGCATGGACAAGGTCGTCTTCAAGGAGGTGCTCGCCGCCGCGGGCGTCCCGCAGGTCGACTACGTGGGCGTCCGCGAGCCGCGCTGGCGCGCCGATCCGGAGGCCGTGCAGCGCGAGCTGGCAAGGCTCGGCACGCCGGTGTTCGTCAAGCCGGCCCGCCTCGGCTCCTCGGTCGGCATCGCGAAGGTGTGGTCGGAGGCCGAGCTCGGCCCCGCGCTCGACCGCGCCTTCCGCCACGACGGCCTGGTCATCGTGGAGGCGTTCTGCGCCGGCATGGAGGTCGAGTGCTCGGTGCTCGGCAACGGCGAGCCGGAGGCCTCGGTGCCGGGCGAGATCGTGCTCCGCGACGCCGATTGGTACGACTACGAGGCCAAGTATCAACCTGGCGGCATGGAGCTGATCGCGCCCGCCCGGCTCCCCGAGCAGGTGTCCGAGGAGGTCCGCCGGCTGGCGCGCGACACGTTCCTGCGCGTCGGCTGCGCCGGGCTGGCGCGGGTCGACTTCTTCGTCGAGGACGGCCGGACCGTGCTCGTCAACGAGCTCAACACGATGCCGGGCTTCACCCAGACCAGCGTCTATCCGAAGCTGTGGGAGGCCACCGGGACGCCGTTCCCGGAGCTGTGCGATCGCCTGCTGGGGCTGGCGCTCGAGCGGTTCGCGGCGGAGCGGGGGGAGCACGCGTTCTGAGGCTTGTGGGGCCGCGCGGCGGGGCGGGCGAACCTAGCGGCCCCGCGCGGCGGGGGGTGCCTGACGTTTGTATGAATTATTCATACGTTCGTAAGTCACCCGCGGACCGGGCGAACCGGTTCGGGCTCAAGCAGTTCGCCGGCGCCACGAAACGGCCCCAAGAAAACTCAATCGCTCGCCCGCGCAAACAGCCGGATCTCGGCGATCTCGGCCTTCTGCGCGCCCGGCGCGAGCTTCGTGATCCACACGAGGTAGTACCGGTACGCGTGGTCGTCCACGCTCAGCTTGAAGTCCTGCTGTGACTCGGCGACCGCGCCGCCGCCGACCTTCGTCCAGCCATCGGGCACCGAGCCGGGCACCGAGCCCGGCGGGGCGGCGTAGATCGTGGCCCGCCAGCCCGGGTCGGGCGTCTCGATGCCGAGCGAGGTGGCGACCACCTTGGGCTTCGCGTCGATGTAGATGCCGACGCCGGGCTTGCCGGCGCCCTCGATCCCGTCGCGGTAGCTCTCGGTGCTCCAGAGGGTGCCGTTGTCGCGGTCGACGGTCAGCGGCGCGTCGTCGGAGTGCTCCTGCTTGTCGCCCAGCGGGTCGTAGGCGTGCGGGGAGCCGCGGCGCACGGAGACGACCTTCGTGCCCTCCGGCGTGGCGCTGCTGACCTTCCCGGCCCCGGTGCCGCGCTTGGGCTCCACGCCCGAGCCGATCAGGGCGATGATCGCCGCGCTGAGGGCGACCAGCGCGGCGACGACCAGCACCGGCAGCGAGTGGCGCATCCGGAACGGCAGCCGGCGGCGGGCGCGGGCGGGCAGCGTGCGCAGGACCGCGGTCGCCTCGCCGGTGGAGGTCCCGCTGCGGGCCGCCTCGATCGCCAGCGCCTCCTCGAGGTCGACGATCAGCGACGGGGCGTCCTGGTAGCGGTGCTGGAGGTCCTTGTCCGTCATGCGGTCGAGGACCGCCGCCAGGGTCGCCGAGACCTGCCCGCGGATCTGCTGGACGTCCGGCAGGTCCTCGCGGACGTGCTTCATGGCGACCGAGATCTGGGTCTCGCCGTGGAACGGGACCTCGCCGGTGAGCATCTCGTACAGCACGACCCCGAGCGAGTAGAGGTCGCTCTGGCCGTTGACGTCGTGGCCGAGCGCCTGCTCGGGCGAGACGTAGTCGGTCGTCCCCAGCACGCGGCCGTCGGCGGTCAGCCCGTCGTCCTTCAGCGAGCGGGCGATGCCGAAGTCGGTGACCTTGGCCGAGCCCTCCTCGTCGATCAGGACGTTCTGGGGCTTGACGTCGCGGTGCACGATGCCGTGCGCGTGGGCGCAGCCGAGCGCGCGGGCGATCTCGATCGCGTAGGCGATCGACTCGTCGACCGGCAGGCGGCCCATCGTGCGGATGCGGTCCTTGAGCGTCTCGCCCTCGACGTACTCGAAGACGATGTAAGGGCGGCCTTCGTCCTCGCCGGCGTCGATCACGCCGACGATGTGCGGGTGCGAGAGCTGAGCGACCGCCCGCGCCTCGCGGCGGAAGCGCTCGAGCTGGTCGGAGTCGGCCGCGATCTCGCGGTGCAGCAGCTTGATCGCCACGCGGCGCTCGAGGTTGGCGTCGAACGCCCGGTAGACCGTCGACATCCCCCCGGCGCCGATCTGGGCGTCGAGGCGGTACCTGCCGCTGAGCTGCGTGCCCACGAGCGTGCTCATGTGGTCGTTCGTATTGTGGCCGATGTGAGCACGGCCCCGGTGACGATCTTCACGGATCCCTACTGCCCCTGGTCATGGGCGTCCGAGCCGCATTTGCGGCGTCTGGAGGTGGAATTCGGCGCGCAGGGGTCCCCGACCTTCGTGATCGTCGGGATGCACCGGACGATCGAGCGGCCGGCGGAGCTGGCGCTGGCCGCGCTCGACGCGGCGGCGACCAGCGGCATGCCGGTGGACGCGCGCGTGTTCCTGCGCGATCCGCCGGCCTCGACCCACCCGGCCGGGCTCGCCCTGCACGCGGTGGCCGAGCAGGGACGCATCGGGCCGTTCCTACGCCGCCTGCGCGAGGCGATCCTCCTCGAGGGCCGGCGCATGGACACCGCGCCCGCGCTACTCGACGCGGCGCGCGAGACCGGCGGGCTCGACGTCGAGCGCCTGCGGGTCGACTTCGGCTCCAACGCGATCGTCGAGCTGTTCGGGGCCGACCTCGAGCGGGCGCGCGCGGTCGACGCCGCCCATCACGAGTCCGGCAGCGGCCGCGTGGCGATCCCGTCACTGGAGGTGCGCGCCTCTGACGGCACGGTCCACGGCGCGTACGGCTACGGCCCCTACGAGCACTGGCGCGAGGCGATGGTGGCGGCCGGCCACGCGCCGGACGGATCGCCGCCCTCGGTCGAGGAGGCGCTGCGGCGCTGGGGCACCCTGACGACGCCGGAGGTCGCCGCCGCCTGCGACCTCCCGCTCCCGCGGGCGGCCGCCGAGCTGTGGCGGCTCGCGCTCGACTGGCGCGTCCGAGCGCGGACCGTGCCTGGCGGCGAGCTGTGGTCTACGGGTTGATCGAGCGCCCGGACCAGGTCCGCCACTCCGAGCCGCCGTCGTCCTCCTTTCCTGCTTCCTCCGCGGGTTCGGCGGGCTCCGGCGCCGGCGGGGGCTCGGTGGGCTCCTGCGCCGCCGGCTCCTCCGGTGCGGCCGGCTCCTCCGGTGCGCCCTCGCCGGCCGGAGGCTCGGGGCCGCCCGGCCCCTGGCCCGACGTGAACGTCTCGGTGCGCACGGTGCCGCCGCCGGGCGCGGCCGGCGTCTCGGGCTCGCCCGGGCCCGCCGAGAACGTCTCGGGGCCGCTCGGCCTGCGGGTGGGCGCGGGCCCGACGTAGGTCTCGTACGCGCCGGGCTCCGGCGCGGCCGGCCCGGCGTCCGCCGGGGGCGGTGCGAGCGGCTCGACCTGCTCGGGCGTCAGCGGGCTGCCGGCGGCCTCGATCGCGTCCTCGACCTGGCGCTGCTCATCGCTCATGCCCGGCGCCGTCGGCTGCGCGGCCTCGGTCAGCTCGGCCTCGGTCTGCTCCTGCCCCTCGGCCTCGCCCTCGCCGGCCTCCATCAGCGGCCGCTCGGCCTCGCCGGCGGCGAGGTCCGGCTCGACGGCCGCGTAGTCGCTCACCTGGCCGCCGATGTTGGCGGCCTCGGCAGCGGCCGCCGTCTCCTCGGCGGCCTCGTCCATCGCCGGCGGCTCGTAGGGCTCAGGGACCGGCACGCGGGTGGCGGTATTGGCCACCGGGCCGGGCGCGTCGTAGTTCGACGGGCCGGTGGGCGCCGGCGCGTAGTCCTCCGAGCGCGACGGCAGCAGGCCGGCGACCTTGCCGCGTTTGAACAGCACGGCCGCCCCGAACGCGGCGGCGATCAGCAGGGCGAGCTTGGCGAGTCGGTTGGGCATGGCGCGGGCTCCTCTGGGCGTCGAAGTTTTCGACACCATGGACCGTACCCACCTCGCCCCGGAGGTAGCCGCCTGGGGTGACGTCGCCTGGCAGGCGAAACCGTTAAACCACGCGCGCCGCCCGAAGAGCGGCGCGCAGACCTACGGTGTGAGCCGGCGCTCAGACGGCGGCGGCGCCGGGCGTCGGGAGCTCGAGCGGGGCGGCGCTCGCGGCGGCGCGGTTCTCCTCGCGCACGGCCTCCCAGATCTCCTCGCGGTAGACCGGGAGCGAGCGCGGGGCCTCGATGCCCACGCGGACGGTGTTGCCGACGATCTCCATCACGTGGACGACGACGTCGTCGCCCACCATGATCCTTTCGCCGGCGCGGCGGGTGATGATCAGCATGGCGGTTCCTCCTTGGATCCGCTCGCGGGAAGGGGAATGTTGGTGCCTAGGCGGCCTGGGCGGGCGCCGCGGCGAACAGCGGAGCGCGGACGGGGGAGTCCGCGGACTCGTTGATGACCTGGTGGCCGCGGCCGTTGGCCACGACGATCGGCGCGCGGAGGTTCGCGAAGAAGTCCGACAGCTCGGAGCCGGCGCGGACGGTCACGAGCACCGTGACCTCGGCCGGGTTCTCGACGCCGATGCGCGTGGAGTCGTCGTCGGACAGCTGCACCTCGTAGGTGCCGAAGAACTGCCACGGGTTCGTGACCGGCAGCGCGATCGACGGGTCGTCGATCGAGTGCAGCCAGTTGAAAGTGCCCTCGGAGTCGGCGGCGATGAGCGCGTAGCGACGCCCGCCGAGGCCGATGAGGCCCGTGGGGAACTCGATGACCTCCTCGGCGGGGATCTCGAGCGTCCCGAAGCGCGAGGAGTCGATGGTGACGGTGGACATGCGGAGGGTCTCCTGGAGGGAGGAGGAACGGATCTACCGATCCCTATCGGCTCAGCGGAGGAAATCCATTAGCGAGCTCTGCACGATGTTCGCGCCGGCCCGCAGAGCGGCCTGGTAGGCCGCGCTCTGAGAGTTGAAGTCGATCAGCGTCTTCGCGATGTCGGCGTCCTCGACGTTCGAGAGCTGCTTGGTCGTGGCCTCCTCGATCTCCTGGAGGCGGCCGATCGCGGAGTCGAGCCGGTTCGAGCGCGAGCCGTTGCGGGCGCGCACCTCGAGCAGCGTGTCGAGATTGGCGTCCAGGCGCGGCATGTCGCTGCGCAGGGTGGCGCCGTCGTCGGCCCGCAGGTGGTCGGCGACGTCGCGCAGGACGTGCAGCAGCTTGCCGTCGGCGGCGCCCTGGCCTCCGCCGAGCACCTCGTCGCCGACCGTGTTGATCGTCATCGTCACGCCCGGGCCGATCTCGCGCAGCACGCCGGTGACCGTCGGGTCCAGGCCCGCCTGGTTGCCCTTGTACGTGTCGTCGGCGCCCTGCGTGTACGGCGGGGCCGCCGTCGCGGTGCCGGAGAACAGGTACGAGTCGCCGTACTTGGCGTTCGCCGTCTCCTTGATGCCCTGGATGATCTGGTCGATCTCCGAGGCGATGTTGGCGCGCGACTCGGGGTCGGCCGTGTCGCTCGCCGCCTGCACGAGCAGGTCGTGCACGCGGTTGACGTACTTGGTGAGGCTCCCGAGCGCGGACTCGGTCGAGTCCTGCCAGCCGGTGGCGTCCTCGATGCTGCTCTGATACTGCTGGTTGGCGTCGAGGCTCTGCCGGAGGCCCATCGCGCGCGCCGTGTTGAACGGGTCGTCGGACGGCCGCGTGATCTCCTTGCCGGACGCCGCCTTGCGCTGCGTCTTGGAAAGCTGGTTGGAGAGCGAGTTGAGGTCCGCGAGGACGCCCCGCTGGACCATCGAGGTCGTGATGCGACCGCTGGTCATCAGAGACCCACCTTTCCGGTGCGGTTGATGAGCACGTCGAGCATCTCGTCCATGGTCGACATGGCGCGAGCGGACGCCTGGTAGGCGCGCTGGAAGCGCACGAGGTTCGACATCTCCTCGTCCATCGACACGCCGGCCACGCTCTGGCGGCGGTCCTCGACGGAGTCGGTGAGCACCTGCGCGTTCGTCTGCATGCGCACGGCCTCGTTGACGTTCGAGCCGACCTGGGCGACGAACGCCTTGTAGCTCCCGTCCACCGCCGCATTGCCGCGCAGCTGCGAGACGGCCAGCGCGAGGTCGTTGGAGCCCTCGGCGCCTGAGCCGGAGGTGATCGTGCTCGGCGCGGCGCGCAGCGCCGGATCGAGCTCGAGCGTGGCCGCCGCCGGCGTGCCGACGGTGAAGAAGCTGCCGTTGTAGGCCGTGTTGACCATGCTCGCCAGCGTGCTCGCGAACCCGTCGAGCGAGGTGAGGTAGCCGTCGATCGTGCCGCCGGGCACCTTGGCGATGGTCAGCAGGCCGCCGAGCCGGCCGCCCGGCGCCCAGTTGTCGCCGGCCGGCGGGCCGGCCCAGGCGGCGGTCATGTCGGAGACGATCGGGTACGTCGTGCCGGTCGCGGCGTCGACGAACGACACGTTCTGCGAGCCGCTCGCGAGCTGCTCGACCGAGATCTGCCCGTAGCCGGACAGCTGGTCCAGCAGCTGGTCGCGCCGGTCCATCAGGTCGTTCGGCGAGTCGCCGGCGGTGAGGAAGTGCGAGATCGTCGTGTTGAGGCCCGCCAGCTCGGTCGCGATCTGGGCGACGTCGCCGCCCGCGTCGCCGGGCGCGGCCGGCCGCGAGATCGAGTCGTACTCGGCGCGGGCGGCGGTCTGCGCGTCGACCATCTGCTGGCGCACCGACTTGAGCGCGTCCGACAGCGCGCCCGCCTGCTCGGCGACCGCCTGCTTGGCGGCGTCGCTGCTCGGCGCGACGCCCAGCTTCGTCCACGTGTTCCAGAACTCGGAGAGCTGCTTGGTGATGCCGTTGGCGCCCGGCTCGGCGAGCGCGAGCTCGGCGCTGTCGAGCGCGTTGGCGCGCGCCTTCCACTCGTTGAGGTTCGTGTTCTGCCCGCGGTACTGGAGGTCCAGGAACTGGTCGCGGACGCGCTTGTAGCCCTGGACGTCGACGCCCGAGCCGAGGTGCGCGCCGACGCCCTTGGCCGTGCTGCCCGACGGGACCTCGAGCGCCGGCGAGGCGGACAGCGAGACGTCCTGGCGCGAGTAGCCCTGCGTCGAGGCGTTGGCGATGTTGTGGCCGGCGGTGTCCAGCAGCCGCTGCTGGGCGAGGAGGCCGCGCAGCGACGTCTGGAGGCCGTAGAAGGAGGAGATAGCCATGGTTCTAGGCCTGCAGGTCGAGGGTTCGGTGGAGGGGCGGCGGGCCGGCCGGCGCGGGGCCGGCGCTCGGCGGCCGGTAGCCCGGCTCGGCCTCCTGGCCGATCAGCCGCGTGAGGTGCGAGAGGAAGGCGAGCTCCTGGCGCATGAGCGCGCGGTTGATGCCGTGCTCGCGGGCGATCTCGGACAGCAGCCCGCGCAGCTCGGCCGAGCGCTCCATGGCGGCGCGGGCGGCGCCCGGCGTCACGAGCGCGCACAGGCGCTCGAGCGTGACGGCGGTCGCCGGGACGCCGAGCGCGGCGCCGGCGCGCTGCAGCAGCGCGGCGCGCTCCTGCTCGAGCGTGCCGCGGCGGACCATCTCGGTCTGGATCTCCGTGAGCCGCGCGAGGACGGCGTCCACGTCGCGCTCGCGGATCGCGGCGCCCTGGGCCAGCACGAGCTTGAGCAGCTGGCGCGCGGAGTTGATCTGCGTGTCCAGGTGGACGAGCAGCTCGGCCTCGAGCATGTTGCTCACGAGCGGATCTCCTTGTAGAGCTGGCGGGCCAGGCCCAGGCCGCCGCCGCTCACGAGCGCGGAGGACAGGGAGTCCTGCAGGTTCTGCGAGTACGGGCCCTCGGCGAGCGGACCGCTGGAGGCCATCGTCTTGACGAGCTGGCCGACGAGCATCTGCTCGAAGCCGAGCGCGGCCTTGTAGTCCTTCTTGTCCTGCGCGGACCCGCGGCGCACGTCGGCAGGTATTGCGAAGCTGAGGGCGGAGTCCGGCACGGACGGGAGTCCGGAGATCGGCCCCATCAGCGCTTCACCCCGTTCGCGATCTCCATCATCTGGTCGGCGGTCTGGATCGCCTTCGACGTCAGCTGATAGGTGCGCTGGGCGTCGATCATGTCGACCATCGCCTGCGCCATGTCCGTGTTGGAGGCCTCGAGCGCGCCCTGGGCCAGCACGGTCGCCGTCGGCGCGGCCTGGGCGTTGCCCGAGGCGGCCGTGGTCACGAACGCGTTCTCGCCGACCGGCTGCAGCGCGGTCGTCGAGCGGACGGTCGCGAGCTGGATGCGGCCGACGGCCTGGTTGGCGGCGCGCACGGTGCCGTCGGAGGCGATCGAGATCTGGTCCACGGAGACGCCGGCGGGGATCGTGATCGCGGGCTGCAGCAGCGCGCCCGTGGAGGTGGAGAGCCGGCGATTGCCGTCGATGTGCAGCCCGCCGTCGCGCGTCAGCGCCTGGCGGCCGTCGGGCAGGCGCACGCGCAGGAAGCCCTCGCCCTGGATGGCGAGGTCCAGCGGATTGCCGGTGTTGCGCAGGGAGCCCTGCTCCCAGCCGCGGCCCGCGTCGACCGCGGCGGCGCCGGCGCCGACGCGGACGCCGTTGGCGCTGGGACGGCCGGCCTGCTCGTAGAGCAGGTCCTTGAAGCCCACGCGCACATGCTTGTAGCCGGTCGTGTTCGCGTTGGCGAGGTCGTTCGCGACGGCGTCCAGCTTCTGCTGCTGGGCCGCCATGCCTGCCGCTGCGGAGCGAAGTCCTTCGAGCATTCCACCGACTCAATCGGCCGCCGAGCGCGACAGCTTGAGCTAACCCGTGATCGAGCCGACGTTCGTCACGGCCTTGCCGAGCGTCTCGTCGATCGTCTGGATGACCTTCTGGCCCGACTCGTAGGCGCGCATCGAGGCCATCATGTCGACCATCGACTGCGTCGGATCGGCGCCCGAGCCCTCGAGCGCGCCGGCGCGGACCTGGCCGGCCACCTGGCCCGCGGGGGTCCCCGGCGTACCGGTGACGAGGTTGTCGCCCTGCTTGCGCGGGTTGGTCAGCAGCACCACGTCGAGGTTGCGCGGGTCCACGTGGCCGTCGGCGCCGACCCGGAGCGGCTGGTTGTTGCGCCCCAGTACGCGGTCGCCGTCGGCGGTCACGAGCCGGCCCTGATTGTCGACGCTGAACTGGCCGTTGCGCGTGTAGCGCGTGCCCTGCGCGGTCTGGACGGCGAAGAAGCCGTCGCCCGAGATGCCGAAGTCGAGCGGCTCGCCCGTGTCCTTCAGCGGCTGGGCGGTGAAGTCGGTGACGATGGCGCTGACCTGCACCGCGGTGCTCTGCGGGCCGACGGTCGCGCCGGTGACGGAGTTGTTGAGGAGCAGCGAGCCGAACGACCGGGTCGACGTGCGGTCCGACTTGTAGCCGGGCGTCGAGGAGTTGGCGAGGTCGTTGGCGATCTGGTCCTGCCGCACCTGCTCGGCGAGCATGCCGGAGGCGGCGATGTAGAGGCCACGGTCCATTCGGATCACTTATCGGCGGCGTGCGCGCCATCCTGAAGGTCCGTGGATCCGATCGCCGTCACCGCCGCGCTGCTGCGCGAGCAGCTCCCGGACGTCCCGCTGCGGCCGGGGGCGACGCTGATGGCGCGCGTCGCGTCGCGCGGGGAGCAGCACGCGGTGATCGTGCTGGCCGGCATCCCGGTGACCGCGCGCGTGCCCGAGGGGATCGAGTCCGGCGCGACGCTGCGGCTGAAGGTCCAGGAGGTCACGCCGGAGCGGATCACGCTCCAGATCGACCCCGGGGCGCCCGTCGTGGCGCCCGCGGCGCCGCCGGCCGC
>JBIOTP010000101.1:0-5643 GCA_044865965.1 Solirubrobacteraceae bacterium | reverse complement strand
CAGGTGCCAGCGCGCGTCCGGCACGAGGCGGTAGGTCGGGAACGTGAGCGTCCCGCAGCGCATCGCGGAGCGCACCGCGGGATCGTCGAGCAGCGCGATCAGGTCGTCGTGCGTGGTGCGGATGAAGCGCGCCTCCTCCCGGACGTTGGTGAGCGACGGCGCGAGGATCGCGAGCACGACGGCGCCCGCGACGGTCGCGGCCGCCGACGCCTGCCGCCAGCGCCCGCGCCACGGGTGCCCGCCCGGCAGTGCCGTGAAGCCGGCGAGCGCGTAGCCGGCGAACAGGCAGAGCGCGACGGCCGGGACCGTCAGGTAGCGCGGCAGGATCGAGAGCCCCAGCGCCCCCGTGCCGACGAACGTGATGACGCCCGCCGCGAACAGCGCGAGCGGCACGCGCACCGCGCGCCAGCCGAGCACCAGGATCGCGAGCACGGCGCCCGGGGCGGCCAGCACCGCCACCGGCGCGCGCACGGTGGCGCCCACGAACGACACGAACGAGCCCGGCACGTGGCGCAACCCCCGCTCGCGCCCGAGGTCGTCCGCGAGCTCGGAGGTCGCGTGCAGCGAATGCAGCGGGTCGCCCGTGAACGCGAGGTCGACCAGCGTCCAGGCCACCGGCGCGGCCAGAACTGCGGCGGTCAGGGCGACGCGATGCCCGCGCCGGATCCACCACAGCCACTCGAGCGCGGCCAGCACCCACGCCTCGGGCCGCATGAGCCCGGCCGCCGCCAGCAGCGCGAGCGGCCGCCAGGGGCCCCGGCTCTCCGCTTCGAGCACGCCCGCCCAGACGGCGAGCGCGAGGAACGGGGCGTCGACGTAGGCGCGCGCCGCGTAGAGCAGGAAGGACGCGCTGGCGCCGACGAACAGCGCGCCCAGCAGCCCGCTCCAGCGGCCGAGCAGCGCCGCGCCCAGCCGGTAGGCGCCGACGACCAGCGCGGCGTGCGAGAGCAGGCAGACGAGCACCAGCGCCCGGTCGGCGCTCTCGCCGAAGACCCCGCCGAGGACCGCCGCCAGCGCGACGTAGAGCGGATGCTGGGTCGGCGCCGCGTAGGCCTCGAACGTCGGCGACCGGCCGTGCAGCAGCTCGCGGCCCCACACCAGGTGGTAGTAGGAGTCGTAGTTGGGATAGGTGCGGGCGATCGCCCACACCGCGACGGCGGCGAGGCCGGCCAGCGCCGCGCCGGCGCGCTCGGCGACCGGCGCGAACCGGCTTGGGGTCACGGCGCGGCGGGCGCCGCCACGGCCCTCCCGGGCACCCGCCCGTTGCGGTCGAGCGCCGCCTCGCGCTCGGCGGCGGCGAGGCCCGCGGGCGCGGCCAGCGCCGTGCCGAGCGCGAGCAGCGTCCACGTCATGGGATCCTCGAGGAAGGCCGCGTACAGCCACGTGTGGAGCACCAGCGCGACGAAGCCCGCCGCCACCACGGCGCGCGGCGGGGCCGCGCGCGCGCCGCGCAGCACCCGCCGCAGCGCCACCACGAGCAGCGCGACGTAGAGCGCGAGGCCGGCCACGCCCTGCTCGGCCGCCACCGTGATCGGGATCGTGTGCGAGGCCGAGGTCGCCTCGCGCCCGGAGGCGCGCTCGCGGCGCCGGTACTCGCGCTGGAAGCTGCCCGACCCCCAGCCGAGCACCGGGCGGTCGCGGGCGAGCCGCAGACCGCCGCGCATGAGGTCGACCCGGCCCGAGGTCGCCTTGTCGAGCGACTGCGACGAGCCGAGCTTGAGGTTGAGCGCGTCCGGGAACGCGAACACCAGCACCAGGCCGGCCGCGACCGCCACCAGCGCGGGCACCGTGACGGCCTTCGCGCCCCAGCGCAGCCAGGCAAGCACGCCGAGCCCGAGCAGCAGCGCCGCGAAGCTCGACTGCGACAGCGTCGTTAGCAGCCCGCCCCACAGCACGACGAGCGCGGCGATCGCCCCGGCGACGCCGCGCGGCCGCCGCCCCCACAGGAGCACGCCCGCGAGCCCGATCATCACCAGCGCCAGGAAGCGGCCGTAGATGTTCGGGTCGAAGAACAGCGAGTTGACGCGGAAGTACTCCTGGATCTGGTTCGAGGCGATCACCTTCGGGTTCAGCAGCAGCCGGCGCGACTCGAACTCCCAGAACCCGATCGCCGCGAACGCAAGCGCCAGCGCCAGCAGCGCGCCGCCGCCCCATGCGAGCCGCCGCGGCGGCCACTCGAGGCCGCGCAGGAGCGCGAACAGGAGCGCGAACGGGACGTAGAAGAACACGACCTGCTGCAGCGCCTTGGCGCTGTAGTCCGCGTACGTCGCCTGCAGCGCGTAGAGCACGACGCCGCCGAGCAGCACCCACTCGAGCGCGCCGCGGCGCGGCGCCGGCTCGCCGGCGTACCGCGAGGACAGCCGCGGCGCCAGCCACGCGAGCGCCCCGGCGCCGATCACGACGTACAGCGGCACGAGCAGGTTGGCGGTGCTGCCGCCCGCCTGCACCGGGATCCGGAACGGCAGCGCCGCCAGCGCGAGCACGCCGAGCAGCCCGGGCCGGCGCGCGAACAGCCACGCCAGCGCCGCCATCGCGCACAGCGCGAGCGCGGCGGCGCCGGCCGCCAGCGTTCCACGGTCGCGGATCGAGGCGAGCTGCGGCGCGTCCCAGATCTGGCCCAGCAGCAGGACCGGGGTGAGGACGAGCGCGCCCAGCATCGACGACGCGCGCCCGCGGACGGTCGGCGCGAGGATCGCCGCGGCCGCCAGCGCCGCGGCGACGACCATGCCGGCCACGAGGACGCCGTCGGGGAGGATCGCGGTGTCGCTCATCGCTCCGAGCGGATCTTCGGCGTGACGCCGCGCAGGATGTCGACGATGTTGCGGGTGACCTGGGCCACCTGCGGGTCCGTCAGCCGCTGCGTCCACTCGGGCAGGCCGACGCGGATCACCGTGCCCTTGCCGAGCCGGACGGCCGTCAGCGCCGGGCGCGGCTCGCGCGCCGGCCGGCCGGACTGCTCGGCGGCGACGGTCTCGACGTCGGTGAGCGGCTGGCCGACGCCGGCGAGCAGCTTGGCGCGATCCCCGGTCACCGGCGCGGACTCCTCGAGGCGGGAGAACCCGGTCAGCTCTACGACGCCGGTCATCAGCCCGTACGACGTGTCGCCCTCGAACTGGCTGAGCGTGGCGGCCTGGTCCGACAGCGTCCGGATGCGCCCGAGGCGGGCGCCGAACGGATCCGTGGCCGACGGCTGCGTCGGCCGCAGGAGTCGGCCCTGCGCGCCGTCGTTGGCCGTCCGCAGCGTCACGCCGCGGCGCAGCGAGTCGGTCCCGAACGACGCCAGCCGCCCGCCGTCGAGCACGAAGCGCCGCAGGCGGCGCCCGAGCGTGCGCGTGACCCAGCGCTCGGAGCCGGCCAGCAGGACCGCGTCGCGGTCGCTCCTGCGCGGGTTGCGCGACAGCGCGAGCTCGAGGTCGGTCGTGAGGTCGTAGCGGACCCGCCGGCGGTCGAGGAAGACGAGCAGCGGCGCCACCTGGTCCGCGAAGCCGGCGGGCAGCCCCGCGTCGCCGGCGCCGCGCAGGACGCGCGGCCAGCGGACGGGGCCGCCGGTCTCCAGCGAGTTCGGCACGCCGTCGAACGGCGGGTCGTCGACCTTGTCGGCGCCGAGCCACGTGATCGCCGGCACGACGACGAGGATCTGCGAGCGCTGCTCGCCCTGCACGAGGAACGGCACCGACGTGTGCCAGCGCCCCGACCGCAGCTCGAGCAGGTAGGCGCCGGACGAGCCGCCGGGCGCGTGGAGCACCAGCCGCGCCTGCCCGGGGCGGCCCTCGCCGCGCTTGCGCACCGCGCTCTCGCCCACGCGGCGCACGCGCCAGCGATACCCGCGCCCGCGGGCGTCGACGAAGAACGCGGCCCGCCCGCCCGCGGGGACGGGCGCCAGCGGCGGCTGCGCCGCGATGCCGCGCACGGTGAGCCCCGGCCGGCCCGGGACGGCGCCGGGAGCGACCTCCGCCGGCGTCGTGCCCACGTTGCCGGCGCGGTCGCGCACGGAGGCCTCGATCAGGTAGATCCCCGGCGGCGCCGGGCGCCCGGCGACCAGGCCGTCCCAGATCGCGCGGTGGAAGCCGGCTGCCCGATCGAACGACGCGACCGGCCGCGGCGGGCCGTCGTCGGTGCGCACGACGGTGAAGCCGGTCCGGTAGGTCGGCGAGACGGGCTTCACGTACACCTTCACGCGCCCCGGCTCGGGGCCCGCGACGTTGGCGGTCGTGCGCGAGCTGCACGGCACGCCGACGCAGACGACGGGGCGCGGGGGCGTCGTGTCCAGCGTCATGGTCTGCGGGACCACGACCGAGCGGCCCTCCTGCCGCAGCGCGACCCGCACGCGGTACTGGCCGTCGGCGGCGCGGCCGCCGGCGTCGGTCGAGCCGTCCCACGCCAGCTTCAGCGGCCGGTAGGCCCGAGCGGGGGCGGCGTCCGCGAGGCGCCGGACCGGGTCGCCGTCGAGGTTCACGACGTCGACCGTCACGTCGTCGGACGCCTTCAGCGTCACCGAGAAGTCGTTGACGTCGCGCCGGCCGTCGTGGTTCGGCGAGAAGAACCGGGCTACGCCCCCCAGGTGGATCACCGGCGCGGCGCTCTTGAGCCGCTGGGCCACGAAGAACGCCCCGAAGGTGGCGCCCACCAGCACCAGGAAGGTGATGCGGGCGACCAGCGTCACCGGAGCCTTAGCGACTCTGGTCGGCGCCGACGATGACGATGACGTCCTTGCCGTTGGCGGCGGGGATTCCTTGTGTCTGGACGTCGACGGGCTGAACCGAGCCGATCTTGAGCACCTTCGCCACGTCGGCGGCCTGGCTCCTGGCCCCGCGGCGGTACATCACGACCGAGTCCTGGCGCTGCTGGTCGGGCGTGTTGTTGCCTGTGGCGATGTTGCCCTGGGCGTAGCCGGCGTTCTTGAGGTCGTCGCTGACGGTGGCCGCGAGCCCCGTCAGCACGGTGCCGTTGAGCACCGCGACCGTCGTCGTCCTGCGCGACGGCGTCGGGGCGGGCGTCGCGGTCTCGCCGGGCTCTGTGGTCTGCGTCGGAGAGGGCGCGACGTTGGCCGGCTTCGGCTCTTCGCTGCCGCCGAGCCAGTGGGTGGCGGCGAAGGCCGCGGCGAGCAGCACGAGCACGCCGGCGACCCCGGTCACCACGACCGCGCGCATGGACGTGCCGTCGCGATCGCGGCGCGGGCGTGCGGCGCGGCGGCGCGACGGCGAGCGCCGCGGCGAAGCGGACGCCGGCGGCGCGGCGCGCAGCGCGGCGGCGGGCTGCGGCGCGCGGCGGGCGGCCGGCGTGGCCGGCGCGGGCACCTGCCCCTGGCGCGCGCCGTTGGCCGGCGCCGGCTCGGGGGGCGACGGCGCGGTGGGCGGCGCGTCGGCGCCCGAAGACGCGGTGGCGGGCGGCGGAGAGGGCGGCGCGGCGGCCCCCGGAGACGCGGGGGCGGGCGCGGCGGCGGGCGGCGGAGAGGGCGGCGCGATGGCGCCCGACGCGGGGGCGGGCGGCGAGGCGGCGCCCGGAGACGCAGGGGCGGGCGCAGATGCGGCGGCGGCGCCCGCGGCGGCCGCATCGGGAGAACCGGCGGCGGGGGCGGCCGGCGCGGCGGCGGCCTCCGCGGTCGCCGGCTCGGCGGGCGCGCCCACGGCAACCTCCTCCGGC
>JBIOTP010000100.1:0-21231 GCA_044865965.1 Solirubrobacteraceae bacterium | reverse complement strand
AGCACCTCGTCGGCTCCGGGCGCTGGCTCGAGGAGCGCGTGGACACGCTGGTCCACGACCTGCTCGGCTGCGGCCCGGTCGAGCCCGTCGCCTCCTAAGTGGCCCCGGCCGAAAGTTCGACGCATTCCGGCGGCGCCGGCCCGCGCCTGCCGGCATCCACCGGGTTATGCGCCGAACTTCCGGCCGGAACCACAAAGACGCCCGTAGCGGCGGGGTGCGCAACGCACCACCGCCGCCGCGCCCGTCGCGCATCCCGCTGCGGCGGGGTACGGTCCGGACATGAGGCGCTGCGTGGCCGTCCTCGCCGTGCTCGCCGCGGGCTGCGGGAGCTCGCACCGCCGGCCGGAGCGCCAGCCGACGCCGGCGCCGCGGATCCTGCCCGCGCCGCGCCTCGCCGAGCAGCGCGCCTGCTCGCACGTCGCGCTCGCCACCTGCTTCACGCTGCGGGTGCCGCTCGATCGCAGCGGCAAGGTGAAGGACACGCTCGACCTCGACGTCGCGGTCGCCGGCGACCCGAGCGACCCGGTGCTCGTGCTGCTCACCGGCGGCCCCGGCCAGCCCGGCCTGCCGTTCCTCGAGCGCTTCCGCAGCCGGCTCGGGACCGTCGCCCGCGACCTGCGCCTCGTCGCGATCGACCAGCGCGGCACCGGTCAGGGCGCGCTGCGCTGCCCGGCGCTCCAGCGCGCGATGGGGTACTCCGACCTCACCGTGCCCCCCGCGCCGGCGGTGCGCGACTGCGCGACGCGCCTCGCCGACCACCGGCGCTTCTACACGACCGCCGACACCGTCGCGGACCTCGACGACCTGCGCCAGGCCCTGGGCGCCGGCAAGATCACCCTCGACGGCACCTCGTACGGCACGTACGTCGCCGAGCGCTACGCGCTCGCGCACCCGGACCGCGTGAGCCGCCTCGTGCTCGACTCGGTCGTCCCCGAGGGGAACGTCGACGTCACCTCCACGGTCCCGATGGCGGCGAGCGCGCGCGTGCTGCGCGCCGCCTGCCCGGGCTGCCGGCCCGATCCCGCGGCGGAGCTCGCGGCGGAGGTGCGCGCGCGGCACAACGGCACCGAGCTGCTGGACACGCTGACCGCGCTGGCGATCGGCCGGCCGCGGATCCGCGGCTTCATCTCCGCCGTCCATGCCGCCCGCCGGGGCAACCCCCGCCCGCTCGACGGCCTCGTCGCCGTCGTCCACCGGGCCATGCGCGCCTCCGCGTCGCAGCTCAGCCAGGGCCTGCACGCCGCCACGCTGTGCGAGGACTCGCCCGCGCCGTGGGGCGGCGCGGCGGCCCCGCTCGCCGGCCGCCGCGAGGCGCTCGACCGCGCGGTCGCGGCGCTGTCGCCGGACGACCTCGGCCCGTTCGACCGCGCCACCGCCGCCGGCAACGGCATCGCCGTCACGTGCCTGCTGTGGCCGCCGACGCGGGTGCCCAAGCCGTCGGCCGGCGGGAACCTGCCCGCCGTTCCGGTGCTCCTGCTCGCCGGCACGCTCGACCTCTCGACCCCCTTGGAGTGGGCCCGCATCGAGCGCGCGCGGGCGCCGCAGGGGCGGCTGATGGTCGTGCGCGGCGCCGGTCACTCCGTGCAGTCGCAGGAGCGCCGGGAGGTCAAGCGGGAGCTGGCGCGGTTCTTCGGGTGATGTTTGGCGGCTTGCCGGGCGCTATTGAACTGCGGCAAGTGAAGAGGGGGTGCGGCCTGCCCCGGGAGGCCGTTCGAGCGGCCAGGCGAGTCGAACCCGTACGTTTTCCACCTATTTGGTGGTCAAGTGCAATCTCGCCGCCGGCGCGCCGCTACGGCCGGTGCCGCCGCGACGGCACCCCGCCGCGCGCCGCCACCCGCCGGCGCTGCGGCTCGACGACGTACTTCGGGTCGTTCGCCGAGGCGAAGCCGGCCTTGTAGACGGCCCAGCGCTCGCACATCGCGCCCGCGAGCAGCGCGCCGGCGCCGGCGGCGGTGAGCGCGCGGCGGCGCGTGCCGCCCGCGGCGACGGCGATGGCGCCCGCGGCCGTCAATGCCTTGGCCGCGCGCGCGAACAGGCCGGACCGGCCGGAGCGGTAGGGCTCCGCGAGGTCGCCGAGGTGCTGCTCCATGCGCTGCGCGGCGATCAGCTCGGCGGCCGCGGCGCCGATCGCCAAGCGGCGGGCGGGGCCGGCGTGGCTCGGCGGGGTGAGCAGCAGCGCGGCGGCGGCGGCGCTGGCGCCCGAGCCGGCCGCGAACACCCACGGGAGCAGGTCGCGCGCCTCGTGCCACGCCGGGATCGCGGTGTCGGCGACCAGCACCGCGGTGTAGGTCGCGAGCACGGGGCCGCAGAACGCGGACGTGACCGCGGCCGCGCGGCCGAGCCGCGGGAACCAGCCGAACACGGCGCGCGCGGCGGCGAGAGTGAACGCCGGCCCCGAGCCGGCCAGCACCCACGAGCCCACGCTCATCGGCGAGGTGACCTTGAAGACGCGCAGCATGTTCAGGAAGCGCTCCGGCCGCCCGAGGTCGGAGATCAGCAGGGCGGGGCTGACCATCACGGCCGCGCTCGACACCGCCCACGCGCGGCGGGCCAGCACGTCGTTGCCGGCCGCCTCGGCGAGCACCGCGAGCGGCGCCGACGCGCCCGCGAGCCCGCCGGTGAAGAAGTAGACCGGGATCTCCCACGTCCACGCCGGCTCGGCGACCACCGGCTGTCCGTAGTAGGAGCGCGGCTCCGGCTTGGGCATCACCTTCGGGACCGCGGTCACCGGCCGCCCCCGAGCATCGCCAGCGCCATGCCGGCCACCAGCGCGCCGCCCGCCGCGGCCGCCGCGCGCCACATCCCGCCGAGGTCGCGCGTCGTCGACACCGGGTCCGGCGGCAGGCCGTAGACCTCGGGGTCGTCGAGCAGCAGGAAGAACGCGCCGGCGCCGCCGATCCCGTCGCCGGAGTCGGCGAGATAGAGCTGCGCCGACTCCTCGCCGGCTTCCCGCAGCTCCTCCACGCGCGCCTCGGCGCGCTCGCGCAGGTCCTCCAGCTCGCCGAACTGGATCGACTCCGTCGGGCACGCCTGCGCGCAGGCCGGCGTCCGGTCGTCCTTCAGGCGGTCGTAGCAGAGCGTGCACTTCCACGCCCGGCCGTCCTCCTCGCGCTTGGTGATGACGCCGAACGGACACGCCGTCACGCAGTAGCCGCAGCCGTTGCAGACGTCGGGCTGCACGACCACGGTGTCGAACTCGGTGCGGAAGATCGCGCCGGTCGGGCACACCTCCAGGCAGGCGGCCGACGAGCAGTGCTTGCACACGTCCGAGGACATCAGCCAGCGCATCCCGGCCGGGCCGGTCTGCTCCACGAACGCGACGTGGCGCCACGTGTCGGCGCTCAGCGACTGCGTGTTGTCGTACGAGAAGCCCGTGAACTCGAGCCCGTCCTCGGGGACCTGGTTCCACTCCTTGCAGGCGACCTCGCACGCCTTGCAGCCGATGCAGATCGACGTGTCGGTGAAGAACCCGACGCGCGGCCTCGCCTCGCCGTCGTAGGTGCTCACGCCGAGCTGGTACATCAGTCCGCCGCCCGCCGCCGGTAGCTCTCCACGAGCGCCTCGAGCGCCTTCCCGCGCGGGCGCCGGCCCGGCCGCACGTCGCACGTGAACGCCTTGTACTCGCCGATCTGCACGTTGGGGTCGAGCGCGAGCCCCAGCAGGTCGTTGGCCGCATCGCCCGTGGCGTAGCCGCTGCGGCCCCAGTGATACGGCAGGCCGACCTGGTGGATGCGGCGGCCGTCGACGGTCAGCGGCGCGATCCGGTCGGTCACCATCACGCGCGCCTCGATCGCCGTGCGCATGGTGACGATCGTCATCCAGCCGGCGTGCTCGAGCCCGCGCTCGGCGGCGAGCTCCGGCGAGACCTCGCAGAACATCTCCGGCTGCAGCTCGGCGAGGTGCGGCAGCCAGCGCGACATGCCGCCCGCCGTGTGGTGCTCGGTGAGCCGGTAGGTCGTCGCCACGTACGGGAAGACCGCGGAGCGCGGCGGGTTGTACGGGTTCTCCCGCCGGTGGAACGCCAGCCGCGCCGGGTTGGCGGGCTGGTCGGGATACAGGAGGTTCGGGAGCGGCGACTCGTGCGGCTCGTAGTGCGTCGGGAACGGGCCGTCGGTGAGTCCCGACGGCGCGTAGAGCCACGCCTTGCCGTCGCCCTGCATGACGAACGGCTCATCGCCGCGCAGCGCGGCCTGGGCCACCGCCCCCTCCTCGGGCACGTAGTCGGGCGCCACGGTCGGCATGAAGTCCGGCCGGTCGTAGCCGGTCCAGCGGCCCTCCTCGGCGTCCCACCAGACGAGCTTCTTGCGTTCCGACCAAGGCCTGCCGTCCGGGTCCGCCGACGCGCGGTTGTAGAGGATGCGGCGATTGTCCGGCCACGCCCAGCCCCACTCGGACGCGATCCAGTCCTGCTCCGTGTGCGGCTTGCGGCGCGCGATCTGGTTGACCTCGTCCTTGTAGCAGCCGGCGTAGATCCAGCACCCGCACGCGGTCGAGCCGTCGTCCTCGAGCTCGAGGTAGCCCGAGAGCGCGCGGTCCTCACGCAGGTCGATGCCGCCGATCTCGCGCACGATCGCCTCCGCGTCGGGGTCGTCGTGCGGGCCCTCGGTCGGGTACGACCACGCCAGGTCGAGCACCGCCCGGTCGCGCTCCAGCGTCGAGTCGGCGAGCTTCTCGCGCACCTTGCGGCCGAGGTGGTAGACGAACCACAGGTCGCTGCGGCAGTCCTCGCGCGGCTCGACCGCCTGCTCGCGCCACTGCAGCAGCCGCTGCGTGTTCGTGAAGTGGCCCTTCTTCTCGACGTGGCTGGCGGCGGGCAGGAAGAAGACCTCGGTCTGGATGTCCTCGGTGCGCAGCTCGCCGCTCTCGATCTGCGGGCTGTCGCGCCAGAACGCCGCGGTCTCGACCTCGACCAGGTCGCGCACGACGAGCCACTTGAGGTTCGCCAGCGCCATCACGTTCAGCCGCCCGTTGGCGGCGCCCACCACCGGGTTCTCGCCGATCACGAAGAACCCCTCGCAGTCGCCGTCGATCATCCGCAGCAGCGCGGGGTAGATCGAGTGGTCGCCCGTGAGCCGCGGCAGGTAGTCGAAGCAGAACTCGTTCTCCGGCTGCGCCGCCTCCCCCCAGTAGGCCTTCAGGAGGGAGACCGCGTAGGTGCGCATGTTGCCCCAGAAGCCGGTGGGCGGCGCGTTGCGCTCGATGTAGAGGTCCAGGCCCGAGTGCGCGTGTGCGTTGGGCATCGGCAGGTAGCCCGGCAGGATGTTGTAGAGCGTCGGGATGTCCGTCGAGCCCTGGATCGAGGCATGCCCGCGCAGGGCGATGATGCCGCCGCCCGGGCGCCCGATGTTGCCCAGCAGCAGCTGGATGATCGAGGCGGCGCGGATGTACTGGACGCCGACCGTGTGCTGCGTCCAGCCGACCGCGTAGCAGAACGCCGACGTGCGCTCGCGGCCGGAGTTCTCGCACAGCGCGTCGCACACCTCCAGGAACAGCTCGCGCGGCGTGCCGCACGTGCGCTCCACGAACTCGGGCGTGTAGCGCGCGAAGTGCCGCTTCAGCAGCTGGAAGACGCAGCGGGGGTGCTGGAGCGTGTCGTCGCGCTCGGGCGGCTCGCCGTGCTCGAGCTCGCCGCCGTGGGCGCCGTGCGCGGCCTCGCCGACCGCGGCGCCCAGCTCGCGCACGCCGGCGGCGGCCGACATCTGCGTTCCGGCGTACTGCCATGACGAGATGTCGTACTTCCCGGTCTCCGGGTCATAGCCGGAGAAGACGCCGCCGAGGTCCTCCGTGTCGCGGAAGTCCTCGCGGACGATCGTGGCCGCGTTCGTGTAGCGCACGACGTACTCGCGGAACTCGTGTCCGTGGCTGAGGATGTGGTTGATGACCCCGCCCAGGAACGCGATGTCCGAGCCGGCCCGCAGCGGCACGTGCCGGTGAGCCATCGCGCTCGTGCGCGTGAAGCGCGGGTCGACATGGATGATTCTCGCCCCCCGGCGCTTGGCCTCCATCACCCACTGGAAGCCGACCGGGTGGTTCTCGGCCATGTTCGAGCCCATGATCACGATGCAGTCGGCGTTCTGCAGGTCCTGCTGGAAGTCGGTGGCGCCGCCGCGGCCGAACGAGGTCCCCAGACCGGGGACCGTGCTCGAGTGTCATATGCGGGCCTGGTTCTCGATCTGCAGCGCCCCCATCGCGGTGAAGAACTTCTTCAGGAGGTAGTTCTCCTCGTTGTCGAGCGTCGCGCCGCCGAGGTGCGCGAAGCCCAGGGTGCGGTGCAGGCGGCGCCCGTCCTCGTCGGAGTCCTCCCACGTGCGCGCGCGGGTCTCGATCAGGCGGTCGGCGATCATGTCCATCGCCTCCTCGAGGTCGAGCGGCTCCCACTCCGTCCCGCCGGGGCGGCGGTACTTGACCTTCATCTCGCGGCTCGGGTGGGTGACGAGCTGGAGCGAGGCGGAGCCCTTCGGGCACAGCCGCCCGCGCGAGATCGGCGAGTCGGGGTCGCCCTCGATCTGGATGACCTGCTCGTCCTTGACGTAGACGCGCTGGCCGCAGCCGACCGCGCAGTACGGGCAGATCGACTTCGCGACCCGGTCCGCGTCGGCGATCCGCGGGCGCAGCTCGGTCGAGCGGCGCGACCGCGCGGCGCGCCCCAGGGCCAGCGGGTCCCCCAAGAGCTGCTTGACGAGCGGCGGGCGCTCGGGCACGGCCCGAACATACCCGTTCGCCCCCGCCGTTCACGCAGAGAGCGCCCCCAGCTTCCTCATCGAGATGGGCGAGCGAGCTCGTATTGCCTCCAATGTGCGGCCCTGTGGGCTTGGAGATTTCACGAGTGCCGGATCCGGCGGGGTCGCCTAGCGTGGCCCGCCCCGTCCTGGAAGTGAGGAAGAGATGGAAGGTCCCCCGCGCCTCAAGCGCAACGCAATCGGGTTCGGATCGAGCGTCGTGATCGGCGTCGCCTCGACCGCCCCCGGCTACAGCCTGGCCGCCGTGCTCGGCCTGATCGTCGCCGTCGCCGGCGTCGGCGTGCACGCGCCGGGCGTGCTCATCCTTTCGTTCGTCCCGATGCTGCTCGTGGCGCTCGGCTACAAGTACCTCAACAAGGCCGATCCCGACGCCGGGACGACGTTCTCGTGGGCCACCCGCGCGTTCGGGCCGATGACCGGCTGGATGGGCGGCTGGGCGATCGTCGTGGCGGACCTGATCGTGATGGCCAACCTCGCGCAGATCGCCGGGCTCTATACGTTCCTGCTGTTCGGCGTCGACCATCCCTCGACGTTCGCCGTGACCGCCGTCGGCGTGGCCTGGATCGCGGTCATGACCGCGATCTGCGTCATCGGCACCGAGGTCAGCGCGCGCACCCAGCGCTGGCTGCTGGCCGCCGAGATCGCGACGCTGGCCACATTCGCCGTCGTCGCCTTGGTGCGGGTCTACGCGGGTCACGCGCCGTCCGGCGCCCTGACGCCGTCGCTGTCGTGGTTCTCGCCGTTCGCGGTCGACTCGGTCAGCGCGCTGACCGCCGGCCTGCTCGTCGCCGTGTTCATCTACTGGGGCTGGGACAGCCTCGTGTGCGTGAACGAGGAGACCGAGGACTCCGACAGCGTGCCCGGGAAGGCGGCGGTGCTCTCGACGCTGATCCTCGTCGGCATCTACGTCATCGTCTCCACCGCCGCGATCGCGTTCGGGGGCGTCGACCGCCTCGGCGCCGACGAGTCCGGCGACGTGCTCGGGCTGCTGGCCGGCGACGTGTTCGGCTCCGCCGCGCTCGGCAAGGTGATCATCGTCGCGGTCCTCACCTCGGCCGCGGCGTCCACGCAGACGACGATCCTGCCGACCTCGCGCACCGCGCTCTCGATGGCGCGCGCGAAGGCGGCGCCCGCTCCGCTGGCGGCCATCCACCCGCGCTACATGACTCCGCACGTCGCGACGGTCGTGATGGGCGCGTTGTCGATCGCGTGGTACGTGGGGCTGACGATCGTCAGCGCGAACATCCTGTTCGACTCGATCGCCGCGCTCGGCCTGATGATCGCGTTCTACTACGGGCTGACCGGCTTCGCCTGCGCCTGGTACTACCGGCGCGCGCTGTTCACGAGCGTCCGCACGTTCCTGCTGGCCGGCGCGGGTCCGTTCATCGGCGGCGCGATCCTGCTGTTCGTCTTCGCGCGCTCGTGCGTGGACCTCGGCCGCGCGGACGCGGGCTCGGCGACGTACTTCGGCATCGGCTCGCCGCTCGTGATCGGCGTCGGCTTCCTGCTCGTGGGGGCGGTGCTGATGGTGATCTGGCGCGCGAGCGGGCATCCGGAGTTCTTCCGGCGCCGGCCCGAGGCCGCGGCGCCCGATGCGCTCGGCGAGCCGCAGCCGCACGCGGCGGTCGAGCCGGTGCCCGCGACCGTCTGACGCAGGGTCGCGGCGCGGGGCGGCGAACACAGGGCGGGATGACCCCGCCCGCCCCCTCGCGCCTCGGCCCGGCCGGCGGCGGCGGCCTGGCCGCCGCCGCCGTGGCGTGGGCAGGGTGGTGGCTCGTGCTGCTGGGCCTGTGGCTCGCGCTGTCGAATGCAGCGACCGCGGCCGACCTCGCGGCGGGCGCGGCGGCGGCCGCGCTCGGCGCCACCGCGTCGGTGCTCGTGCGCGCCCGCCGGGAGGCGCTCGTGCGGCCGCGAGCGGAGTGGGTCCGGCGGCTACGGCGGCCGCTGGCGGCGATCCCGCGCGACCTCGCGTGGCTGGCGGGGGCGCTCGTGTCGCGCCCCGACGGCGAGCTGTTCGAGGTGCCGTTCGCCCCCGGCGGGAGCGACCCGCGGGGCGCGGCCCGCCGCGTGCTCGCCGGGACGGCCGGCTCGCTGGCGCCGAACACCGTGATCGTCGAGGTCGACGAGGAGCGCGGCGTGCTGCTCGCGCACCGGCTGGTGGCGCGCGGCGACGCGCGCCGGGAGGCCGACCCGCTGGAGCTGGGATGACCGCGTGGCTGATCGGAGCCGGCGTGCTGCTGGCGTCGGTCGCGCTGCCGGCGTGGGTCGCCGCGCGGCGGTCGGTCGAGGAGGGGCTCGTCGCGCTCGAGGTCGCAGGCACTTCGGTGGCGCTCGCGTTGCTCGCCTTCGCCGAGGGCGTCGGCCGCTCGTCGCTGACCGACCTCGGCCTCGTGCTCGGCGCCGCCTCGGTCGTCGGCTCGCTGGCGTTCGCCACCCTGCTCGAGCGGGAGCCGTGAGGGACGTCGTCGCCGCGGTCCTGATGGGCGCCGGCGTGGCCGTGCAGGCGCTGTGCTGCGTCGGCGTCGCCCGCATGCGCAGCGCGCTCGCGGCGGTCCATTACACCGCGCCGGGCGGCGTCGCCGCGCTGCTGGTGGCCGCCGCGCTGCTCGTCCGCGACGGGCTCTCGCAGAGCTCGGGCCGCGGGCTGATGCTGGCCGCGCTGCTGATCCTGTCCGGCCCCGTGCTCGCGCACGCCACGGCGCGCGCGCTGCACCGGCGCGCGACGCCCGAGGACGAGGAGGCGCGGTGACCGACGCGCTGGACCGCCGCGCGACGCCCGAGGACGAGGCGGCGCGGTGACCGCGTTGCAGGCGATCGCGTTCGTGCTGGTGGCGGCCAGCGGCGCCGCGGTGGCGTTCACGCGCGACCCGCTCCGCCAGGCCGCGGTCAGCGGCGTCTTCGGCCTCTCGCTGGGCGCCCTGCTCGCGCTGCTGCAGGCCCCGGACGTCGCGCTCTCGCAGATCGGGATCGGCGGCGTGGCGATGCCGGTGATGATCCTGCTGGCGCTGGCGAAGATCCGCGAGCACGACGAATGACGCGGCTCGCCGTGCTCGGGATCGGCGTCGCGGGCCTGGCGGTGGTGCTGTTGGTGGCCGCCGGCGGGCTCGAGCAGTTCGGCCACTATCCGGGGCCGTACGGGGACGTGATCGCGCGCGTCGTCGTCCCCGAGCGCCACGCGACCGAGCTCGTCGGCGCGGTCACGTTCGACTACCGCGGGGTCGACACGCTCGGCGAGGAGTTCATCCTGCTGGCGGCGGCGTGCGGGTGCGTCGAGCTGCTGCGCGTGCGGCGGGCCGAGCGCGAACGCGAGGAGCGCGAGGCGCCCGGGCTGTCGGCGCCCGCGGCGGCGGTGCGCTGGCTCGCGGCGCTGCTCGTCGGCCCGGTGCTCGTGCTCGGCCTGTACGTGATCGCCCACGGTCACCTCACCCCGGGCGGCGGCTTCCAGGGCGGCGTCATCGTGGCGGCGGGGCTGCTGCTGGCCTACGCCGGCGGTCACGCGTTCGCGCTCGGCCGGATCCGCGCCGAGCCGCTGCTGGAGGCCGCCGAGGCGGCCGGCGCCGGTGCCTTCGCCGTGCTCGCGGTGTCCGGCCTGGTCGTGGGCGCCGCGGCGCTCGAGAACGTCCTGCCGCTCGGCACGGCGGGGCAGCTCCTGTCGGGCGGGACGATCCCGGTGTCGAACGTCGCCGTCGGGCTCGAGGTCGCGGGCGCCGTGGCGCTGGTGCTGTCGGAGTTCCTCGACCAGGCGCTGCTGGTGCGCCGCCGATGAGCGCGCTGCCCTACGTCGCGGCGGGGTGGCTGCTGCTGGCCGGGCTCTACGGCGCCGCGACGAGCCGGCACCTCGTCCAGCTCGTGGGCTGCCTGACCGTGATGCAGTCGAGCACGGTCGTCCTGCTGATCGCGATCGGCTACCGCAAGGACGCGAAGGCGCCGTTCTTCTACGACATCCCGCGGGACACGCCGGTCGTCGACCCCGTCGTGCAGGCGCTCACGCTCACCGACATCGTCGTGGAGGCGACCGTCGTAGCGTTGATGCTCGCGCTCGCCGTGCAGGCGCACCGGCGCTTCGGCTCCGTCGACCCGGACGCGCTCACCGCGCTGCGCGACTGAGATGGCGCAGCTCGCGCTGCTCGTCCCCCTGCTCGGCGGCGCGCTGCTGGCCGCGACGACGTCGCTGGACCGCCGCCGCGCCGCCGGCGTGTTCGCGCTCGCGGTCGCCGCCGCGACGGCGGCGCTCTGCCTGGGCGTGCTCGAGGACAGCGCGTCCTCGACCGTCGTCGTGTGGTGGGGGAACTGGCCGCCGCGCGACGGCGTCGCGCTCGGGATCGACTTCGCCGCCGATCCGGTGGGCGCGGGGCTCGCCGCGTTCGCCGCGCTGCTCACCGTCGCGGCCCTGGTCGTATCGCTGCGCCTCCACGACACCGCCGGCCATCTCTTCCAGGCGCTCGTGCTCCTCTTCCTGGCCTCCACGGTCGGCTTCGCGCTCGCCGGCGATCTGTTCACGCTGTTCGTGTTCTTCGAGCTGCTCAGCGTGAGCGCCTACGCGCTCACCGGCCACCTGGTGGACCGCCGCTCGCCGGTCGAGGGCGCGCTGAGCTTCGCCGTCACCAACACCGCGGGCAGCACTCTCCTGCTCACCGGGATCGCCCTGGTCTACGGGCGCACGGGCGCGTTGAACCTCGCCCAGATCGGCGCGGCGGCGCAGGCCGACACGACCACTGCGGTCGGCTTCGCGCTCATCTGCACCGGCTTCTTCGTGAAGGCGGCGATCGTGCCGTTCCACTTCTGGCTGGCCGACGCCTACGCCGCCGCGCCGGTGGCCGTCTGCGTGCTGTTCGCGGGCGTGATGAGCGAGCTCGGGATGTACGGCGTCGCGCGCGTGTACTGGACGGCGTTCGAGCCGGCGTTCGCCGGCCACGCGCCCGGGCTGCGCGCGGTCCTGCTGGCGCTCGGGGCGCTCACCGCGCTCGTGGGCGCGGCGATGTGCGTGGTGCAGCGCCATCTCAAGCGCCTGCTCGCGTTCGCCACGATCAGCCACATGGGCGTGATCCTGATCGCGGTCGCCATGCTCGACCGCATCGGGCTCGCGGGCGCCGCGATCTACGTGGTCGGCGACGGGCTCGTGAAGGCCGGCCTGTTCGTGGCGGCGGGCGCGCTGCAGGATCGCCACGGCGCGGTCGACGACGTGACGCTCTACGGCTGCGGGCGCGGCGAGCCGCTGCTCGGTGCGGCGGTCGCCGCCGGCGGCCTCGCGATCGCCGGGCTGCCGCTCGCAGGGCCGTGGCTGGGGCGCGCGCAGGTCGAGCACGGCGCCTCGGAGCTCGGATCGTGGTGGGTGCCGCTCGTGCTCGTCGTCGCCGACGGGCTCACCGGCGGCGCGGTCCTGCGCGTGGTGCGCACCGTGTTCCTCGGCCGCGGCGCGGTGGGCCCCGACGACCGTTCGATCGTGCCCGCCGAGGAGGAGGGCGCCGAGGAGCCGAGCTCGGGGCCGCTGAGCCCGGTCGCGTGGGTGCCCGCGCTCGTGCTCGTCGCCGCGGGGCTCGCGTGGGGCCTCGTGCCCGGCCTTGGCGACGCCGCGGCGGCCGCCGCGGCGCGGTTCGCCGACACCGCCGGCTACGCCCGCGCGGTGATGGAGGGCGCCGCGGTGGCGGGCCCCGGCGGCGCCGCGCCGCCAATCGCCACGAGCGCCTACCTGTACGGCCTGCTCGGCTGCGCGATCGCGCTCGCGGTCGGCGCGAGCGGCCTGGTGAGGCGCGCGGAACGCGGCGGGGCGAGGGCGGGCGGGCGCCCCGGACGCGCCGGCGGCGATGCGCGGGCGGGCGGGCGCGACGAAGGCGGCGCCGGCGGCGGCGGGTCGCGGGCGGGCGGGCGCCCCGAAGGCGGCGGCGGCGGGGCGAGGGCGGGCGGGCGGGCGCTGCAGGCGCTGCGCGACCTGCACTCGGGGCGCTCCGGCGACTACCTCGCCTGGCTCGCCGCGGGCGCGGCGGTGCTGACCGGCGCGTGCGTGATCGCGCTGACCGGGTAGCCTCGCCGGCCATGGACGTCCTCGTCGCCGGCGGGCACGGCAAGATCGCGCGCCGCCTGCTGCGGCTGCTGGCCCGCGACGGACACACCGCGCGCGGGCTCATCCGCAACGCCGACCACGCCGCCGACCTCGAGTCCGACGGCGCCCACCCGGTCCTCTGCGACCTCGAGCACGACGACCTCCGCCCCCACGTCGGCGGCGCCGACGCGATCGTGTTCGCCGCGGGCGCCGGCGCCGGCAGCGGGCCCGAGCGCAAGCGCACCGTGGACCTCGGCGGCGCGGTCAAGTGCATCGAGGCGGCCCAGGAGCTCGGCGTCGCGCGCTTCCTCCTCGTCTCCAGCATGGGCACCCGCGACGTCGAGCACGCCGCCGAGGGGATGCGCCCGTACCTGCAGGCGAAGGCGGACGCCGACACCGCGCTGGAGACGTCCGGGCTGGATTGGACCATCGTGCGCCCCGGGATGCTCACCGACGAGCCGGGCACCGGCCGCGTGGACCTGGCCCCGGCTCTGGCACGCCGCGGCGAGATCCCGCGGGATGACGTGGCGCTGGTGTTGCTGCGCTGCTTGGCGGCGCCGAACACGATCCGCGCGCAGTTCGAGCTGCTGTCGGGGGACGTGCCCGTCGAGGAGGCCGTGCGGGGGATCGTGCCGGGCTCGGCTCCGGTGTAGCCGCCGGCCGGTTCTCGCCGCCGGCGAACTTCGGGCATTGAAGAGGGGACGCGGCCGGCTTTTCGCGAAGCGCGGCCGTTTCGCGCGCGTGTGGTCCGGGGTGGCCTACAAAGGTACGGATAATTCATACCTTCGTAAGCCACCCGTCCGCAGCCTCCGCGATCAACGTCAAGGTTCGGCGATAGTCGCCCGCGATGCCCGTGTTTAGTGTTGAGGTCTCGTCAATTAGGTCTCCCTCGCGCGCCAAATCGCCACCTCAGGCTCCCCCTCACCCTGCCCGCAAGTTCGCCCGACCCGCCACCCCGCCGCCCCCAGGCTCCCCCTCACCCTGCCCGCAGTTCGCAGCAGCGCGCATCAAGGCGCAGTTCACCCACCAAGCACGGCCCCGGCTACCTTCATGCGAATGCGCCGCACATTCCCGCTCGCCCTCCTGCTCGCCCTCGCCATCCCGGCGGCGCCCGCCGTCGCGAAGGTCCGCCCCGGCCCCGGCGGCGCCGTCTTCTACACGGCCCCCAGCCCGCTGCCCGGCAAGATCCACGGCGACGCGATCTGGTGGCGCAAGCTCACCGGACCTGCCCTCCTGAAGGGCGCCCGAGCCGACCGGCTCCTCCTGTACCGCTCGACCGGCGTGGACGGCAAGCCGACGGCGGAGTCCGGGACGGTCGCCATCCCCAAGGGCCGCGCGCCGAAGGGCGGCTGGCCGGTGATCACGTGGGGGCACGGGACGACGGGGATCGCCGATACATGCGCGCCGTCGGACTCCGACGTCACACGGGGCTATGACCACCCGCTGCTGCAGAGCTGGCTGAAGGCCGGCTACGCGGTCGTGACGACGGACTTCGAGGGGCTCGGGACGCCGGGTGCGGTCCACCCCTACCTGATCGGCCGCTCCGAGGGGCGCAGCATGCTCGACATGGTCCGCGCCGCGCGGCAGTTCGATCCGCGCATCGGCAAGCGGGTCGTGATCGCCGGCCACTCCCAGGGCGGCCACGCGGCGCTGTGGGCGGCCTCGCTGGCCAAGCGCTTCACGCCCGAGCTCGACGTCCGCGGCACCGTCGCGTTCGCACCCGCCTCGCACCTGCGCGAGCAGGCGGACCTCCTGCCCAACCTGACGACCCCGAGCCGCATCAGCGCGCTGGTCAGCCTGATCCTGCGCGGCGTCGAGGTCGCCAACCCGAGCATCCAGATCGCGCCGCTGCTGAGCGACTCCGCGGCCGCGCTCTACCCGCAGACGCTGAGCGAGTGCCTGCCGGCGCTGGAGCAGCCCTCGTCCTGGGGCGGCCTCGCGCCAGCGGGCATCTTCCGCCAGGGCGCCGACCTCACCGCGCTGCAGGCCGCGATCGGCGCGAACGACCCGGAGGACCTCACGATCCGGACGCCGGTCCTGCTCGAGCAGGGCGTGGCGGACACGACGGTCTTCAAGCTCTTCACCGACCAGCTCGACCAGGCCTACGTGAAGCGCCACACGAACGTGACCTACAAGACGTACCCGGGCGTCGACCACGGCGGCGTGGTCCGCAGGGGCGCCAAGGACGCCCGCGCCTTCATCAAGAAGGCGTTCCGTTAGAGCAGGACGTCGGCCGCGCGCGCGATCGCCTGGACGTAGCCGGAGGCCGTCGGCGGGCGGTCCTCCGCCTCCTTCTCCATCGCCCGGTTGATCGCCCGCGCCGTCGCCGCCGAGACGTCGGCGCGCAGCTCCGACACGTCGGGCGGCGGCTCCTGCAGGTGCGCGAACAGGACGCGCATGCTCGGCCGGCCGCCGAACGGCGGCTTGCCGGTGAGGCACTCGACGATGACGCAGCCCAGCGCGTAGATGTCTGTCGCCGCGCTGACATCCTCGCCGCGGATCTGCTCGGGCGCCATGTAGTCGAGCGAGCCGAGCGCCTGGCCCGGCCGCGTGAGGTTCGACGCCTGGCTGTCCTTGGCGAGCCCGAAGTCCGACACGTAGGCCACCTCGCCGTCGAGCAGGATGTTCGCCGGCTTGATGTCGCGGTGGACGAGCCCGCTCGCGTGCAGCTCGTCGATGCCGCCGGCCGGGCCGCGCAGAAGGTGGAGCGTGGCCACCAGGTCGAGCTTGCCGGCGGCGGCGATCCGCTCGGCGAGCGACCCGCCCGGGATCAGCCGCTGGACGAGATAGGGCAGCCCGCCCTCCTCCCCATGCGCGAGCACCGGCACCACGTTCGGGTGCGTGATCTTCTGCGCCGCCGCCACCTCGCGCCGGAAGCGGCGCAGGAACACGTCGTCCTGCGAGAGCTCGGTGGTCACCACCTTGATCGCGACCGGATCCTCGCCGTCGGCGACGCCCTCGAAGACGACGCCCATGCGGCCGCGCCCGATCGTCCGGGTGATCCGGTAGGGACCGATGGAGTCACCCGGTCGTGGCTCAAGGGCGATTTGAGGCATCCGAGCGCGCCAAGCATAACGGCGCAGGGTCCAGGCTCGACCCCGACTTCCGGAGAGGCGCGACTTGCACCGGACCCCGCCAGCCGGGACACTAGGCACGATCTCGCTTATGGACAGGCCACAGCTCGGTGACTACAGGATCGAGGGGATCGTCGGCGTCGGGCGTATGGGCGTCGTGTATCTCGCGATCGACCGCACCTCGGGACGCGCGGTGGCGTTGAAGGTGCTGCGTGAGGACGTCAGCATCGATCCGGTCTATCGCGAGCGCTTCCGGCGCGAGGGCGGGCTGCTCGAGTCGCTCGAGCACCCTCACGTCATCCCCGTCTACGGGATGGGCGAGATCGACGGCGAGCTCTACATCGCGACCCGGCTCGTCACGAGCACGCTCAAGCACGTGCTGCTCGGGGGGCCGGTCGACGTCGACCACGGCATGCTGATCCTGACCGCGGTCGCCGACGCGCTGGACGCCGCCCACGCCCATGGCGTCATCCACCGCGACGTCAAGCCGGCCAACATCCTGCTCGACCCCGGCCCGCGCGTCTATCTCGGCGACTTCGGCCTCGCGCGCGACCCGGACCGCGAGGCGCTCACCGCGCCCGGCCAGGTCCTCGGGACGATCGACTACATGGCGCCGGAGCTGCTGGACGGCGAGCGCATCGGGCCCGCGACCGACGTGTACGCCCTCGCCTGCACGGCCTTCGAGACGTTGAGCGGGAAGGCCCCCTTCACGCGCGACACCGACGCCGCGACGATGTACGCGCACGTGGTCGAGCCGCCGCCCAGCCTGTCCCGGCTGCGGCCCGAGCTGCCCGCGGCGCTCGATGTCGTGCTCGCCGACGGTTTGGCCAAGGACCCGGACGACCGCCCTCCCACGGCCGGCGCGCTGATCACGGAGACGCTCCGCGCGCTCGGCAGGCCGGCGCCCGCCCGCCTGTTCGCGGCGGGCTGAGGGTGGGCCGGGGCCGGTGACGAGGCCAGAACAGCAGGACACCGCGGTCGGCGGCGAGGCGCTCAACGGCCGCTATGACATCGTCGCGCCGATCTCCAGCGGCGCCATGGGCGCCGTCTACCGCGCGGTGGACCGCGACAGCAAGCAGGACGTCGCGATCAAGCGCCTGCTCGACGTCCGGCACGCCGCGCGGTTCGAGATCGAGGCGCGCCTGCTGGCGAGCCTGAGCCATCCGCGCGTGGTCAAGGTGCTCGACCACTCGAGCGACGAGCAGGGCCTCTACATCGTCATGGAACTGGTGCCGGGAACCGACCTCGGCGCCGTGCTCAAGCGCGAGGGCGATCCCGGCCTGCGGCTGGGCGACGCGATCGAGTACGCCCGCCACGGCTGCGAGGCGCTCCAGTACGTGCACGAGCAGCAGATCGTCCACCGCGACGTCAAGCCGCAGAACATGATCCTCAGCGACGACGGCGTGATCCTGGTCGACTTCGGCGTCGCCCGCCTGCTCGGCAGCGACGAGGACCAGGGCACGATCGCGGTCGGCACGCCGCGCTACATGGCACCGGAGGTGTTCGCCGGCGGGACCGTGTCGGCGGCCAGCGACATCTTCAGCCTCGCCGCCACGCTGTGGACGCTGATCGTCGGCTCGCCGCCGCGTTACGGCGACGTCGCCAAGCTCGACCGGCTCGCCCCCGGCATCAGCCCCGAGCTGCAGGCCGCGCTCGCGGGCGGCCTGGAGATGCTGCCGGAGCAGCGGATCGCCTCCGCGGCGGCGTTCGCCGAGGCGATCGGCGTGCCGCTCACCCACGACCGCGGCGAGTCGCTGGCGCAGAGCCTGGGCCGCGGGCCGGCCCGCCGGCGCGTGATGGAGGCGATCGTGCGCACCGCGGCCGGCATGTTCGACGCGGCCGCCTGCTCGATCGCGCTCACCGACCCGTCGGGCGGCGAGCTCGTCTACGAGGCCGCCTGGGGCGCCGGCGCGTCCGAGGTGCTCGGCCTACGGCTGCCGCCCGGCGCGGGGCTGGCCGGCGCGGTCGTGTCCAGCGGCGAGGGCGTCGTCGTGCCCGAGTGCCGCAAGGACCCGCGCTTCGCCCGCCAGGTCGCGGCGCGCACGGGCTACGTGCCCTACACGATGGTTGTCACGCCGCTGGTGCGGGAGGCCAAGACGATCGGCGTGCTGTCGCTGCTGGACCGCCGCGACGGCGAGCCCTACCAGCAGGAGGATCTGCGCCGCGCCGCCCTGTTCGCCGATCTGGCCGTCGTGGCGCTCGATCTCGACGCCTTCCCGCTCAGCACGACGGGTGGACGGACGTTGCTCGGCTGAGACTTGCCGATCGCGTGAGCGCACGGTTACGGTTGGGCCAGATGACCTCGAACGGCCATTACGACGCCGTCATCGTCGGCTCGGGCTTCGGCGGCTCGGTGACCGCCTACCGCCTCGCGGAGGCCGGCAAGCGAGTCTGCCTGCTCGAGCGCGGCCGCCCCTACCTGCCGGGCTCGTTCACCCGCAGCCCCTACAAGGCGAGCGAGAGCTTCTGGGACCCGCCGCGCGGCCACACCGGCATGTACCACTACTGGTCGTTCCGCGGGATCGACGCGCTCGTGTCGGCCGGCCTCGGCGGCGGCTCGCCGATCTACGCCAACGTGTTCATCCGCAAGGACGAGCGCTGGTTCGTCCAGGAGGACCTCCACGACGGCGGCTACGAGTACTGGCCGGTCACGCGCGCCGACCTCGACCCGCACTACGACCGCGTCGAGGACATGCTCAACCTGCAGCGCTACCCGTTCGAGCACGAGCCGTACAGCAGCACGCCGAAGACGATCGCCTTCAAGGCGGCCGCCGAGGCCAACGGGCTGGAGTGGTTCCTGCCCAAGCTCGCGGTGACGTTCGCCAACGAGGGACGCCCGCCGGTGCCCGGCGAGGCGATCGTCGAGAAGCTGCCGAACCTCCACGGCCGCACGCGCACGACCTGCCGGCTGTGCGGCGAGTGCGACGTCGGCTGCAACTACGGCGCCAAGAACACGCTCGACTACAACTACCTCACGCACGCCGCCCACCACGGCGCCGAGCTGCGGACGCTGTGCGACGTGCGCGCGCTCGAGCCGCGCGACGGCGGGGGCTACGCGGTCCACTACGCGGACCTGAACGGCGATGCCGCCGCCAACGGCCGCGCGCTGCACACGCTGAGCTGCGACCACCTCGTCCTGAGCGCGGGCACGCTCGGCACCACCAACCTGCTGCTGCGCAACCGCAGCGCGTTCCCGCGCATCAGCCGCCTGCTGGGGACCCGCTTCTGCGGCAACGGCGACCTGCTGACGCTGATCCTGAACACCCACGAGGTGCGCGACGGCAAGCGCGTCCCGCGGATCGTGGACCCCGGCTACGGCCCGGTGATCACGAGCACGGCGCGGATGCCGGACGCGCTGGACGGCGGCGAGGGCCGCGGCTTCTACCTGCAGGACGCGGGCTACCCTCAGCACCTCGCCTGGGTGCTGCACGTGATTGCGGCGCCCAAGGCGCTGTGGCGCTGGCGCCGGATGGGCCTGTTCCTGGTCGAGAACTGGCTCCGCGGCACGCCGCAGACCGACGTCACGCGCGCGATCGCCGACCTGCTGAACCCCGCCGAGCTGTCCGCCGGCGGGCTGCCGCTGCTCGGGATGGGCCGCGACACGCCCGACGGGCGCATGTTCCTGCGCAACGGGCACCTCGACCTGGACTGGACGCGCTCGAAGTCCGGCCCCTACTTCGAGCGCCTGCGCACGACGTCGCGCGCCGTCGCGCACTCGCTCGGCGGCCGCTTCGCCGACAACCCGCTGTGGTTCCTCAACCGGGTCATCACCGTCCACCCGCTCGGCGGCTGCCCGATGGGCCGCGACGCGAGCGAGGGCGTGGTCGACTCCTACGGCAACGTGTTCGGCTACCCCGGCCTGCATATCGCGGACGGCTCGGTGATGCCCGGCCCCGTCGGCCCCAACCCGAGCTTCACCATCGCCGCGCTCGCCGACCGCTTCGCCGACCGCATGCTCGAACCCGACCGGGCCGCGGAGGCGGCCGCCACATGACCGCAAGCGTCCGCTTCACTGAGGAGATGCTCGGCCACGTCACCTTCGGCGAGGCCGACTACGCCCGCGGCGCCGAACCCGATCGCCACGGCTCCGGCGCCCTGATGTTCCATCTGACGATCGAGATGGAGGACATCGACCGCTTCGCCGGCGACCCGCGGCGCGGGGGCACCGCGCGCGGCTACATCCGCTGCGACGCCCTCGGCGGCAAGCTGCCCGTCGAGCGCGGCGTGTTCAACCTGTTCGTCGACACCGAGCCGGGCGAGAAGCGGATGCTGTACCGCCTGTGGTTCCGCGACGGCGTCGGCCACCCGCTGACGCTGTCCGGCTTCAAGCTCGTGCGCGACGACGCCGGCTTCGACGTCTGGAAGGACACCACGACGCTGTTCACGCGGGTCCTGCGCGGGCACGTCGAGGCGGACGCGGAGGAGGGCGCCGAGCTGGTCGGGGCCGGAATCCTGCGCATCCGCATGCGCGACTTCGCGCGCCAGCTGACGACGTTCCGGTCGGGCGGGCCGGGGCTCGGCGCGCAGCTCGGCGCGCTCGCGAAGTTCGGACGGATCTTCCTCAGCCAGCTGGCCGAGGCCTACCTGCGCAAGGGGCGGCGTGCGCGTACGGCAAAGGTCTAAGCGGCTCAAGGCCGCCAAGCAGGCGGGCAAGAAGGACCCGACCGCCCGCACCCACGTCCTCGGCATCCTCGCCGGCGGCGCGGTGCTGACCGTGATGGGCGCCGAGCTCACGCGCGTCTGGCGGCTGGGGATGCTGCCTCAGAGCCGCCAGGAGGTCGCCGAGGGGCGCCCGCAGGGCCGCGTCCCCAAGGCGTTCATGGTCCTGCGCGAGGGCTACGGGGTCAGCCGCACGCGCGAGAACTCGCTGTTCAACATGCTGGCGTCGTTCACGGTCGCGTTCGCGACGACGCGCGCGATCACGTGGACGATCCGCACGAAGGGCGGCCTCGGCCCGATCAAGGACGTCGTGGTGGGCGACCGCCACATCCACCACTTCCTGCCCGGCGGCATCCTCAGCCTCGCCTCCGGCGGCGTGGCGATCGGGACCAAGAGCTCCGAGGTCGACAAGTACCTGGCGTTCCCGTTCGGCGTCGGCGTCGCGCTCGTGCTCGACGAGTCCGCGCTGCTGCTCGAGCTCGACGACGTCTACTGGACGGAGGAGGGCATCCTCAGCGTCCAGATCGCGTTCGCGGCGATCGCGATGCTGTCCGCGCTGGCCTACCTGATCCGGATGCTGCGCCACACCGAGGCCGGCGACACCGAGGCCGACTGGGAGATCGCCGCCAAGGCATGGGACGACCTGCAGGCGATCCCGGGCGGGTCGGGGGTCCCGGGCATCGGGCTGTAGTGGTCCACTGGGCGCTCGCCCGTGGAG
>JBIOTP010000099.1:0-14278 GCA_044865965.1 Solirubrobacteraceae bacterium | reverse complement strand
ACCGACCAGCCGTAGAGCGAGCCGTGAGGACGGCCCGCCCAGGCCGTCCTCACCTCCTGGCCTGACAACGTCGTGCCGCGCTCCCGAACCCTACGCTCGGCCCTGGTGGCCGCCCTGCTCGTGCTGCTCGGCGGCGCGGCGTGGCTGGTCCTGGCGCCGACGCGGGTCGGCGGGTCGACCGACTACGTCACGACCCACGGCATCAGCATGGCGCCGCGGTTCCACTCCGGCGATCTCGCGCTGATCCGTCCGGCCCGCGCCTACCGGGTCGGGGACGTGGTCGCGTATCGCAGCGCGATGCTGCGCAGCGTCGTCCTGCACCGCATCATCCGCCGCGACGGCGAGCGGTTCGTCTTCAAGGGCGACAACAACAACTTCATCGATCCCGCGCACCCGGGCCGCGCCGAGCTCGTGGGCAAGCTCTGGCTGCGGATTCCGCATGCTGGCGTCGTGCTCGACACGCTGCACCTTCCCGCCGTCGCCGGCGGCCTGATCGGCAGCGGCCTCCTGTTGCTCTTGAGCGCCGGCGGGAAGCGCCGTCGCCGTCGCCGCCGCCCGCCCGCCGCTCCGGCTGTCCCGGAAGCCCGGCCGGCGGCCACGTGGGCCGATCCGCCCGCGCCGGCGCCACCTGCGCCCGCGCCGCCGCGCGAGCCGGCCTCCCGCCCGCGCGCCGCCCGCCGGATCAACCCTCTCCATCTCCTCACCGGATCCGCGGTCGCCGCCGCGGCGTTCCTCGTGCTGGGGCTGCTCTCGTTCGGGCGCCCGGCGACCAAGCCGGCCAGGGTGAACGCGCCCTACACGGAGAAGGTCAGCTTCGGCTACAGCGCCGCGGTCCCCGCGACCGCCGAGCCGGTCTACCCCGGCGGGGTGCTGAAGACCGGCGATCCGGTGTTCCTGCGGCTCGTGCATCGCGTGCGCGTCACCGTCGGCTACGACTTCAGCGCGACCGCGCCGCACGCGCTGGCCGGGACGATGGATGTCGCCGTCCGGCTCAGCAGCCCCAACGGCTGGAGCCGCACCATGCAGCTCGCGCCGCCGAAGCCGTTCGCGGCCGACGCCGCCGGCGCCGAGGTCACGCTCGACCTGGCCCGGCTGCGATCGCTGATGCGCCGGATCGACACGCTGATCGGCGCGCCCGCCGGCGGCGGTTACACGATCGCCGTCGTTCCCCGCCTGCACGTCAAGGGCAGGCTGGCCGGCCGGCCGCTCTCGAGCGACTACGCGCCGGCGCTGAGCTTCCAGCTCGACGCCCTCAAGATGCGCCCGGGCAGCGCCGCGACGGCCTCCGCGGGCGACGGGCAGGGCGGCCTCACCCCCAACCGCCGCGGCAGCGTCGCGACGTCGAAGACCGTCGCGAACACGCTGAGCGTCCGCGGGCATGAGCTGCCCGTCACCACGACCCGGTGGATCGCCCTCGGCGGCTTCCTGCTCGCCGCCGCGGGCGTCCTGTTCGCCGTGCTGCTCCTTCGGCGCCGGCCCGCCGATCCGGCCGCGCGCATCCAGGCCCGCCACGGCAACCTGATCGTCCCCATCGCCGCCATGGCGCCGGATGCGGGCCGCCCCCCGATCGACGTCGTCAGCTTCGAGGCCCTCGTCCAGCTCGCCGAGCGCAGCGAGCGCCTGATCCTGCACCACCACGGCGAGCACGCCGATACGTACCTCGTCGACGACCTGGGCACGATGTACCGCTACCAGGCCCGGCCCACCGTCCCGCCGCCGCCCCCGGCGCCCGCGTCGCCGCAGATCCCGGGCATCGCCCTCGCGCACCTGGCGCCCGTGCCCCCCGACCACGGGTTCCAGTCGGGCCGGCAGCCGTCGGTGTTCACGGCTCCGCCGCGCAGCTATGCCGTGGGCTCGCCGCGCACCGCGCTGCCGGCGCGCGGGGCGTCGGCGCTCCGCAAGCGCCGCTTCGCCGCGCCGGCGCTCGCGTAGCCGGCCGCTATCGCTGCCCGCGGGCCCGGGCCTGCGCCTCCTCGCGCGTGCGGGCGAGGGCCGCTTGGCCGGTCGTGATGGGACCCTCGTAGGACAGTCCCACCCAGCGGCCGTCGGCGTACTCGCCGTCGGGGTCCAGGAGGAAGAACACGGTCCCCTTCGAGCGGAGGTTGCCGTCGTCGGAGCCGTACCAGCCGGTGAGGGCGCGGCCGTCCCAGAGGCGCAGCTCGCCGCGCCAGCGGTGGGCGCCGCGCTCCTTCTCGCCGCTGCGCCTGAGGGCCTCCATGTGGACGGTGAGGCCGCGCTCGGTGAGGGCGACCGGCTGGGTGGCGATCATCTCCTCGCCCCGGTGGAAGGTCTGCCAGGCGGCCCACCAGGTCCCCTCCAGGCTGATCCGCTCGCTCGGGAGGCCGGCGAGCTCGTCGACCGTCACGCCGAGCGCCGCGGCCAGGCGCGCCGCGACCGCGAGCACAGGCTGCTGCTCGTTCGACTCGTAGCGGCGGATCTGGCGCAGATGGACGCCGGTGGCGTCGGCGAGGTCGGCCTGGGAGAGACCGAGCTCCTGGCGGCGCCGCTTGACGATGTCCCCGAGCTCCTCCATGAGGACTAATAATAGAGGACTGATAGGTCCGGCGGCTCAATTAGCCGTTCGGCCATCCAGCCAGCGGCTGCGAGGAGAGGTCAAGGCGCCGCGCGTCGCGCCGATTCAACGGATGTGCGTCGCCTCATACTCGCCCTGCTGACGACCTTCGCCGCCATGGCTGCGCCCGCGCACGCCGCCACCGGCGACATCATCGTGCGCCGCGTCTCCGGCCTCGACCGCGCCGAGCGGCTCGCCGTACGCCGCGACGCCGGCGTCACGCTGACGGACACGCTGCGGCTGCCCGACACGGAGGTCGTGCACGCCCGGCCCGGCGAGCTCGCGGACGCGCTTCAGGCGCTCAACGACAACCCGGACGTGCTGTTCGCCGAGGTCGACCGTCCGGTGCGGGCCGCCACCGACGATCCCGACTTCCACCTCGAGTGGGGGCTCGAGAACACCGGCCAGACCATCGGCGGTCCGGGCGTGCCGGACGCCGACATCGACGCGCCGGAGGCGTGGACCCGCACGAAGGGCGCCGGCGTCACCGTCGCGGTGGCCGACACCGGCGTCATGACCCTGCACCCCGACCTCGCCGGTCAGCTCACCGGCAACCCCGCCGAGAGCGGCGCCAACGCGAGCAACGGCGTCGACGACGACGGCAACGGCCTCGTCGACGACTGGCAGGGCTGGGACTTCATCGCCGGCGACAACGACGCCGACGACGAGTACGGCCACGGCACGCACGTGGCCGGCACGATCGGCGCGGCGGCCGACAACGGCATCGGCATCGCCGGCGTCGCGCCGGACGCGAAGCTGCTGCCGGTGCGCGTGCTCGACGCCGACGGCAGCGGCAGCGACGACTCGCTCGCGGAGGGGTTCGACTACGCCGGCGACCTCGGCGTGCGCATCGTCAACGCGTCGCTCGGCGGCATCGGCACCTCGCAGACCGTCACCAACGCGATGACGGCGCATCCGAACACGCTCTACGTCGTCGCCGCCGGCAACGACGGCGCCGACGTCGACGCCACCCCCTACTTCCCCTGCACGTCGCCGGCGACCAACGTCGTCTGCGTCGGCGCGACCGACAACCTCGACCGGCCGGCGGGCTTCTCGAACTTCGGCGCCACGACCGTCGACCTGTTCGCCCCGGGCCGGCTGGTGTTCTCCTCCACGATGGACGGCCTCTACGACTGGAAGAGCGGCACGTCGATGGCGACGCCGCACGTCGCCGGCGTCGCGGCGCTGACGCTGGCCGCAGATGCGTCGCTGACCACCGCCGAGCTCAAGGCGCGGCTCTTGGCGTCCGCCGACCGCGTGCCGGCGCTCACCGGCAAGGCGGTCACAGGCGGGCGGCTGAACGCCGCCACCGCCGTGTTCGGCCCCACCCCGACGCCGACGCCGACCCCCACGCCGGCGCCGCCCGTCGTCACACCGCCGCCCGCGCCCACGCCGGTCGCCACCCCCACGGCCCCGCCCGCGGTCACTCTCGGCGCGCTGACGCTGTCCGGCCGCCTCACGGGCCGCAGCGGCAGGCTGAAGGCGACGTTCACCGCGACCCGGCCGACGCCGGTGACGCTGACCATCGCGCAGCGCAGGTGCACCCTGCGGATCGCCGGCTGCACGATCGCCAGGCTCGCGAGCTGGCGGGCGTCCGCGCGCGCCGGAGCCAACACGGTCCGGCTGTCCCGCAACGTCCGCGGCCACACGCTCAAGCGCGGTCGCTACACGCTGACGGTCGCCGCGGGCGCCTCCCGCCGCGAAGCGGCCTTCCGCGTCCGCTAGCGGCTGGGGCGGGATCACCGCGGCCGGCTCGCCCGCCCGCTCTTGTCGCGGTAGGCGGGCACCCCCGACGCACCGGCTACGCCCACACCGCGTGGGCGGTTTCGGCGACCAGGCGCAGCTTGTGCTCCTCGGCCTCCTCGCCGAGGGGATTGCCGACGGCGATGGAGGCGAAGCCGCACTGCGTCGACAGCCCGAGCTGCTCGCGAGGCAGGAAGCGCGCAGCCTCGTCGATGCGGGCGCGCAGGTCCTCGGCGCGCTCGAGCTCGGGTGTCTTGGTGCACACGAGCCCGAGCACGACCTGCTTGTCGTCGGGCGCCTTGGCGAGCGGCTCGAAGGAGCCGGACCGGTCGTCGTCGTACTCGAGGAAGTAGGCGTCGAAGGCGGTCGCGCGCCCGAACAGCGCGTTCGCGATGTAGTCGTAGCCCCCGCTGGCCATCCACATGCCGGCGTTGTTGCCGCGGCAGAGATGGATGCCCAGCCGAACGCCGGAGATGCCCTGCACCATGCCGTTGATCAGGTCGATGCCCTCGGTGAGCAGGCGCTCGGCGGGGATGCCGAGCGACTCGGTCCACTCGCGGACGCGCGGGTCGACGAGCGTCGCCAGCTCGGGCGCGTCCACTTGGACGTAGCTGCAGCCGAGCGACACGAGCTCGAGGATCTCCGAGCGGCCGACCTCCGCGGCGTCCGCGAACATCTCGAACGCGTCGGAGTACGCGGCCGTCGAGTAGCGCGGGTTCCAGAGACCGAAGAGGACCAGCGGACTGGGCACGGTGACCTTCAGCGGCAGCCGCGCGCGGGCGCGCGCGTAGCTGTACTCCTCGGTGACCATCGAGCGCCGCTTGCGGAGCTTCCCCGTCACCGCGGCGGGAAACACCCACTCGGTCTCGCCCTCGGCCGTCGCCCACGGCATCGCGTTGCCGTGCTCGACGGGCTCGATGCCCTCCACGGTCTCGGTGATCGGTCCCATGAACAAGAACCGCCGCATCTCGCCGTCGCTCACGACGTCGAGACCGGCGCCCTCCTGCATGGCGATCGCCTGGTCGACCGCGCGGTCCTCGACTCGCTTGAACTCCTGTGCGGACAGGCGTCCCTGCTCGAACGCGGCACGAGCCTCCTTCAGATACGGCGGGCGAAGCAGCGACCCGATCACCTCGGCACGGAACATCGCGCCTCCTCCTCTCGTGGAACCGGCAATCTACACGCGCCTGCGCCACCCGGTTACCGGGCTGGCGGCCGGGGAATGCTCCACTCGTGGTGCTGGTTCGCATCGTGCTTCCGGCCGCGATCGCCGCGGCGGGCGTGGTGCTGCTGATCGCCGGCGACGACGCCGGCCGGGGCGCCGGCATCGTGCTCATCGGAGTCGCGGCGCTCGTCGTGCTCGCGAACCTGCTGATGCGCCTCGGCCTGCTCAGCCAGCGCGACCGCGAGCGGGAGGAAGCGCGCCGCCGCTCGTTCAGCCGCCGCGGACGCTGGCCGGACGAGACCCGTCGCTGACGGGCGGCTCCCGAACGGGGGATTCGGCCGCCGCCGGGTCGGGTATCGCCGCCGCGATGCGCCCCGCTGGTCGCGATCCGAGCCTCTCGTGGCGCGAGCTGCGGCGGATCGCCGGCGTCGAGGAGGCGACAGGACGCCTGCTGCTCGGATTCGTCGTGCCGCTGTGGATCGCGTCGGGACTCGCCGACTGGGTGTGCCACCGGCGCAGCGACATCGAGCACACCGCCGGCACGCGCGAGTCGGCGATCCACGCGCTGATGATGACCCAGGCCAGCGTGCCCACCATGCTCGGTCTGTTCTTCGAGGTCAACGCCGGCGTGCTGGCCGCCACCCTGGGTGCGCTGGGGCTGCACCAGGCCACGGCGGCCTGGGACGTCGCCTACGCCGAAGGCCGGCGAGAGGTCACCGCGACCGAGCAGCACGTGCACGGGCTGCTCGAGCAGGTGCCGGTGATGGCGACCGCGTTCCTGTTCGCGCTGCACTGGGACCAGGCGCGAGCGCTGTTCGGCGCCGGCCGCACACGCCCCCGGTTCGTGCTCGAGCGCAAGCGCCGGCCGCTGCCGCGCCGCACCGTCGCGCGCATGATCGTCGCGATCGCGGCGCTCGGCGCCGCGCCTTATGGCGAAGAGCTCGCGCGCTGCCGGCGCGCCGGCCGCGGGCCGACCGGCTCGCGGTAGGCCGCCGTCCAAGGGTCGCGCTCGAAGCGCATGGCGACCTCGGGTCGCGACTTCCTCGCGCCGATCGGCTGCCTGTGTGCGGCGGCGTCGGCGCGCTCGCTGATTCAGCGGATCGGCCGTCGCGGCGGCCTACCCCCTCGCCGCGCGGGGTACCCGACTGGCATGCGCACCGTCGCAGACGCGATGACCTCGCCGCCGGTGACCGTCGCGCCGGACACCACGATCCAGGCCGCGTCGGCGGCGATGCTCGACGCGCACGCCCACGCCGCGATCGTCGTGGAGGGCGGCCGCGTCCGCGGGCTGGTGACGGTCGACGACGTGGCGCGGGCGCTCGCCGCCGGCGCGGACACGCCGGTCGGCGCCGTCGCCGAGCCCGACCCGCCCGTGGTGCACGCCCAGGAGCCGCTGGCCGAGGCGCACGAGCGCATGCGCGCGGCACAGCGCGGCGCGCTCCCGGTGGTCGCGAACGGCGGCGAGCCCCTCGGACTGCTCGTGGATCCGGGCTTCAGCACGGGCGCGTGAAGCTCACGTTCCTCGGCACCGGCGCAAGCGGAGGAACCGCCGGCAGGGGACGCTCCGGCCGCCGCGAGAGCTCGCTGCTCGTGCAGGCCGACATCGCGGTGCTGATCGACGTCACGCGCCACTTCGCCGCCCAGGCCGCCGAGCTCGAGCACCTCGACGCGGCGCTGCTGACGCACGCGCACCGTGACGCCTCGGGCGGGCTGCCCGCGCTCCGCCGATGGTGCCGCGCGCACCGCAGCTCGCGACTGCCGCTGTACGCCTCGCCGTCCGCCCACGCGGTCATCGCCGAGCGCCACCGGCGACTCGACCACGTGCAGCCGATCGCCGTCGCGCCCGGCGCGGTACGGCGGATCGGCTCCGTCGAGATCGCCGCGCTCGAGGTGCCGCACGCGCGCGAGCCGCGCTTCAGCACCTACGCGTGGCGGGTGCGGCACCGTCGCACGACGCTCGTCTACGCGTCCGACGTCGCGCGTCTCGAGCCGCCGCTGGAGCGATTCGCCGGCGATGCGGACCTGCTGGTGATCGACGGCGCGATGTGGCGCCGTTCCCTGTTCGCGCACCTGACGATCGACCGCGAGCTGCCGCGGCTCTGCCGCTGGGCCGTCAAGCGGATCCTGCTCACGCAGATCGGGCGCACCGCCCCGCCCCACGACGAGCTGGAACGCGCCGTCGCGGATCTGTGCCCGCGCGCCGCACCCGCTTGGGACGGGCTCGCGCTCACGCTCGGCTGAGCACCGGGGATCGGTGTGTCGACGGCGACCATCAGCCGGGTCTACCGGCGGATGCCGTGCTCCGTGTCCCGGCTGCCCCGGCGGAACGCCGGCGGCCGGCGGAAGCGAGCCGGCCGCCGCGCGCGCTCCTCGCGGGCGCGGGCGCGATCCTCGCTGTACCCGACCTCCAGGAATACGAGGCTGACCGCCATGGTGGCGGCGAGGGCGAGGACGCCCCAGCCGATGATCCTGGCCGTTCCGCCCGCCGCCGCGATGAGGACGATCCCGGCCGTCGCGACGACCAGCGGGACGACCATCCGCCGCGCCGCCGCCCGGCGCCAGCCCCGGTCGCCGGGTTCGTGGGACTCGGCGGGCGCCCGCCCCCGCTCGGCACGGGCGGCGCGCCGCCTCCACTCCCGCGGCTCCATCCGGATCGCGACGCCCACGACGATGGCCGCGGCCACCACGGCGACGAGAAAGCCGAGGCCGGGGCCCGCGAGCAGGATCCCGGCGACGATCGGCGGCGCGATGGCGGCCGGCAGCGCGAACAGCATCCAGGTCCTGAGCTCAACGGGTCGCCGTCGTCTCATCTCTCAACCTGGTCTACCCGCTCCGCGCGTGTCGTCCTCCTGTTCGGCGCGTTGCGGCACGATGCGGATCCCGCCGGCCCCCAGCACCAGGCGGCGATCATCGCCGCCAACCGCGCCGGCGGTCCGGCCGCCCAAGCGGCGTGACGGCCGCGCGCTCACGGCGCCTCGGTCGCGAGCTGGGCAGCGCCGGCGGGGTGCGGCCGCGTACGCCACGCCTGGACCGCGACCACCAGCGCCAGCGCGGCGACCGCGGTGCCGAAGATCTCGAACGTCGACTCGAGGCCGAGCGGGGTCACGGCCAGCCCCGCCACGACGGCGGGAACCGAGAGCGCGGCGTACGCGACCACGAAGAACGCCGACATCACGCCCGCCCGGTGGTCAGGTGGGATCACGGCGGAGAGGTTGCGCAGGGCGCCGAGGAAGGCGACGCCGAAGCCCGCACCGCCGACCGCGGAGCCGATCAGCAGGGGCGCCACGGCGTCCTCCGAGGCGGAGAGGGCGATCAGTCCCACCCCGGTCGCGAGCGCCACCGATCCGCCGGCTACCCCGACCCAAGCCGTGCGGCGGCCGTAGGCGAGCTGGGCGAGCGAGCCGACGCCGGCGAGCAGGAAGAGGCTGATCCCGGTCACGAGATGGTTGCCCGTCTCGAACACCTGGCCCGCGAGCTGCGGGCCGAGCGCAAAGAAGAGGCCACCGATCGAGTAGGCCGAGGTCACCGCCAGCGCGGCGACCATGAACGGCCTTCGCGCCGAGGCCGGGACGTGGGGGCGCTGCGGCGTGAGGCGGAGACGCGACCGGGAGGCGACCGGCTCCGGCATCAACAGCACGCCGACGAAGGCCACCGCGAAAAGGATGGATACGAGCACATAGGGGAGCAGGCGCGGCGCCGGCAGGAGCTGCACAAGTGCCGAGGAGACGAGCGCCCCGAGCCCGAGCCCGGCCGCGCTGACCACGCCGTTGGTCAACCCCACCCCCTCTGGATCCTGCCTGGGATGGAAGTCGAGCAGGCCGGCGCTCGCGGTCCCGAGGGCGAGCCCGGTCGCCAGGCCTTGCACCGCGCGCGCCAGGAACAGCCAGACCACCGACTCCGCGAGCATGTAGAGGACGCTGGCTCCGATGAGCGCGCCCAGCGCCATGAGGAGCACCGGGCGCCGGCCGGCCTCGTCCGAGGCGCGGCCGGCGAGCAGAAGCGCGGCCAGGACGCCGAGCGCGTAGGTGGCGTAGACCAGGGTCACCACCGAGGGCGAGAAGCCCCACAGCACGCTGTACGTCTCGTATAGCGGCGATGGGGTCGCCGAAGCGAACAGCGCGAAGGCGATGATCGCCGCCGAGAGCGCGTAGGCGAGCGGCTGGGAGAGCGTGCGCGTGCCGTGGCGGCCGCGGACGCGCGAGGCGATCGTGGTCATGTCCATGTCCTTCCTTACTTCCAAAGATATGGAAACATGGAAGCTATCATGTCCCGCGATGCCCGCGGAGATCGCCCAGCGCGAGAAGATCCCCCACCCACCCGCCTCGGCGCTCGATCTGGCGACGATCCTGCGGGTGGTCGGCGATCCCGTCCGCCTCGAGATCGTGCGCTTGCTCTCCGACGGCCGGCCGCGGATCTGCAACCGGATCCAGGACGCGCTCGGCATCCCGGCCTCGACCGGGTCCTACCACCTGCGCCTCCTCCGCGAGGCCGGCCTGACCCGCGCCCGCCAGCGCGGCACCGAGCGTGAGATCACGCTCCGCCGCGCCGATCTCGAGGAGCGCTTCCCGGGGCTCCTCGACGTGCTGACACGCTGATAGGAGACCGCGGTCATCGCGCCGCCTCCGCAAGGGTTGCGTGCTCGAGCAGCGCGGCCAGCTCGCTGGTCGCGGCGTCGTCGAGCGGGAGGAGCGGCGCGCGGACGGGGCCGGTCGTGTCGCCGACGAGCCCGCACGCGGTCTTGACCGCGGCCGGGTAGCTCTGGGCCTCGAGGAACCGGCAGAGCGGCCACAAGCGAGCCCACAGCTGACGCGCGGCGGGGAGGTCGATGTCGTCGGTCAGCAGGCGGTGCAGCTCGACGCACTGCTCCGGCACGATCAACGCCGTGCCCCACACCACCGCACGCACGCCGGCGGCGAGCGCGGCGAAGGTCAGCGTGTCCCAGCCGTTGAGCAGGGTCGGCCCATCGGTCTGGATCAGCTCGGTGGCGGCGACGGCGTCCCCGCCGGTGTCCTTGAGGCAGCTGACGCCGGCGACGCGCTGCAGCTCGCCGAACTGCGCCGCGTCGAGCTTGACCCCCGAGGCGCTCGGGAGGTTGTAGTACATGATCGGGATGTCGATCGCGTCCGCGACCGCCGTGTAGTGGGCGAGCAGCTCCCGCCACGACAGCGCCTCGTAGAACGGCGGCACGATCATCACCGCGGCTGTGCCGGCCCGCTCGGCGTGCACGCTGAGCTCGACCGTCTCGCGCGTCGACAGCGCCCCCGTGCCGGCGACGACGGGGACGCGGCCGCCAGCGGCCTCGACCGTGGCCTCGACGAGTTCGCGGCGCTCGGCGTGCGTGAGCGTGATGAACTCGCCGGTGCTCCCGCCGGGGACGAGCCCGCCGACACCGGCGCCGATCAGGCGGTCGACGATCGCGGCGAGCGCGCCGGTGTCGATCGCGCCGCCGTCCTCGGTGAAGGGCGTGATGAGCGCGGGCAGCACTCCGTGGAAGGGCTCAGGCATGGGTGACCTCTCGGATTCGGGCGTCGATGCGTTCGGCGGCCGCGAGCCCCGTCCGGGCGGCGGCCTCCATATTCCCCAGCTCGGCGAAGTAGTCGCCCGCCAGGTGCAGGTTCTCGTGGGCGCCGAGCGCGCCCTCCAGCGGCGCCTGCAGCCGGTGGCGGCCGGGGCGCGCGTAGACGTTGCCGAGCTCCCAGCGGTGCACGGTCGCGCCGGCGATCACGCCGCGCGTCTGCGGGTAGAGCTCATGCAGATCGGCGAGGACGCGCTCGACGATCACCTCGTCGGACTCGCGCATCAGCGCGGCCGCGGCGTGGCCGCCCGCGAACAGCATCAGGCTGCCCCCCGGCCGGCGCCGCCCGCCGCCGCGCAGCGCATGCGCCTGATTCGTGAACATGTCGAAGGCGCGGCCGGGCGTGGCCATCGCGTAGACGTCGTCGTAGGGCATCGCGGCCGTCTCGCTCGTCTCGACCGCCACGCTCAGGAACGCGCCGTACGTCAGCTGCGCCAGCGCGGCCGCGGCCTGCTCGGCCACGGGCGCGACGAGCGGCGCCGCATGCGGCGCCTGCGCGGCGACGATGACCTGGCGCGTGCGGACCTCACCGCCGTCGAACTCGACCAGCAGGTCGGCGCCGTCCGCGCGGATGGCGCGGACGCGGCAGCCGGTGCGGGCGCGCTCGCCGAGCTCACGGCCGAGCGCCGCGGGCAGCCGGCCGGTCCCTCCGAGCAGGTTGCGGGCGATCAGCGAGTCCTTGCCGCCCCAGACGAGCGCGAAGAGTCCGATCCCGCAACCGGCCGAGAGCTCGGACAGCTCCGCCGTCGCGCGATGCGCCGCGCACGAGAAGATCGCGTGCACCGTCGGCGGGAGTGGGCCGAGGAACTCCGCGAACGTGCGGTGATCCTCGAAGTCGTAGCGCTGCTCGAGCCGGTGGTACTTCGCCACGGCGCGCTGGACCTTCACCCCCGCCCTGGCGAGCGCGATCCGGTCGCGCACCGATAGCGGCAGGCGGAACGGATACGCCTCGACGCGCCCGCGGTCGAGGAGCGTCGAGCCGACCGCCAGCCCCATCATGCTGCCGGTCACGGGCACGGTCTCCAGGCCGCAATCGCGCGCCATCCCGTCCACCAGCGAGCCCGGCGCGGGGAAGAGGTGCGCGCCGTAGTTGAGCCAGTAGTCGCCGCAGGGATCCGACCGCATGCGGCCGCCGAGACGATCGCCGGCCTCCAGCAGCAGAACGTCACGGTGGCGCAGCCGCCATGCCGCCGAGAGGCCGGCGATGCCGCCGCCGACAACCACCACGTCGCGAGTCATGGCGGCCATGATCCGCAGCGGCTCGGCCTCAAGGTAGCCTTGGTTGCTTGGTGCAATCAAAGGCAGAGCTTTTGTCGCTGCAACAGATCCGCTGCTTCTGCGCGGCGCTCGAGCTCGGCTCGTTCACCGCCGCCGCCGAGGCCTTGGGCGTCTCCCAGCCGGCGGTCGCGGAGCAGATCCGAAAGCTCGAGCACGCGCTGGGCGCCGACCTGTTCGTCCGCGCAGGCCGCGGCGTGGTGGCAACCGACGCGGGGCGCGCCTTCGCGGAGCATGCGGCGCGGAGCCTGCGCGCGGTCGAGGACGCGGCCGACAGCGTCGGCGAGCTCACCGCGCTCCGGGGCGGGACCGTCGCAGTCGGCATCTTCGGCGGGCCTTCGGCCTGGCGCGTGGATGAGCTCATCGCCGCGTTCCTGGGCCGCCATCCCAACGTGTCGGTGCGGCTGGTGGGCAGAAACTCGTCCGCGATCGCCGAGCGCGTCCGGCGCGGCGAGCTCGAGGCCGGCGTCGTGCTGCTGCCGATCGATGACGACAAGCTCGACGTGCGCCCGATCGTGCGCGACGAAGTGCTCTACGTCAGCGCCTCCCCCGAGCGCGCGCAGCAGCCCGCCACGATCGAGCAACTCGCCGCGACGCCCCTGGTCTTCTACGACGCGGAGTCGGCCCACCGCGACCCGATCCGCCGCCAGCTCGCCGAGCGCGCGCAGGCGCTCGGGCTGCGCCTGCAGCCGAAGGTCGAGGTCGAGCTGAAGGACATCGCGCTGCGGCTCGTCGCCGCCGGCATCGGCGACACCTACCTTCCGAGCGCCTACACGCACGCCCCCTACTACCCGGAGGGCCTCACCACGGCGCCCTTCAGCCCCGCCCTCTACGACACGTTCGCCATCGTCACCCGGCCCGGCGCGCGGCTCTCGGCCGGCGTGCGCGAGCTGCTCATCGAACTCGAGGAGCACATGCGGGCGGTCGCCGACGAGCTCGACCGCTCGCGGTGAGCAAGCGCCGCTTCTCGCTCCCAAAAGCGTAGCCGTTACTTCGACAGTTTATGGCTTGACACGCTTTTGACTTCGGCCGTACCTTGGCCCGCGAGGAGGGCACACGCCCCGCGAGGGCCGCCAGGGCTCGCGGTTCGCTCGTCGTCCTCGTTCACTGGGCCGTGGCCGGGCGACTCCGGGCGGCGCGAATTCACGACCACCCTCGAGGAGGTGGCCATGACGAGCAAGCGCTTGTCAACGCTTGCGGCGTCCGCATGTCTCGGCGCCGCATCGCTACTCGTCGCCGCGTGCGGCGGAGACGACCAAGGCAACACCCACGCCGCGTCCGGCGCCAGGACCCTGCGCGTGTACATCTCGCTGCCCTTCCAGGGCGCCTCCAAGACACGCTCCGACGACATGCTCCTAGGGGCCAAGATCGCCCTCAAGCAGGCCGATAACACCGCCGGGAAGTTCAAGATCAAGCTCGTCACCGTGGACGATTCGATCGCCAGCTCGGGCAAGTGGGACCCGGGCGCCACGTCGGCGGCCGCACGGAAGGCCGTCCGCGACGACTCGACGATCGCCTACCTCGGAGAGCTCAACTCCGGCGCCTCCGCGGTCTCGATCCCGATCCTCAACGAGGCGGGAATCCTGCAGGTCTCCGCGGCCAACACGGCCGTCGGCCTGACGCGACCGGAGGGCGCCGAGCCCGGCGAGCCCGACAAGTACTACCCGACCGGCAAGCGCACGTACGGCCGCGTCGTCCCGGCCGACCACCTGCAGGCCGCCGCCTCGGCCCAGTACATGAGAGACAACGGCTGCGCGTCCGTGTACATCCTCCATGACAAGGAGGTCTACGGGCAGGGCCTCGCCAAGCAGGTCGAGACCATCGCCCCGACCAAGGGCGTCGCGGTGAAGGGCTTCAGCGGCACCGAGGTGACGTCCAGCAACTACCGCTCGCTCGCCGGCGCGATCCGCGACTCCGGCGCCGACTGCATGTACTTCGGCGGCATCAC
>JBIOTP010000098.1:0-9616 GCA_044865965.1 Solirubrobacteraceae bacterium | reverse complement strand
CCACTACTGGTCGGCCGGCGACCAGCCGGCCGCGCTCGTGGCGAGCGTCCGCGCCGCCGAGACGGCCGACGACGTGCGCGCCCACGGCGAGGCGGCCGCGCAGTACGAGCGCGCGCTCGAGCTGTGGGATCGCGTGCCGGACGCGGCCGAGCGCGTCGGGCACGAGCACGTCGAGATCCTGCGCGCGGCCGCCGACGCGCATCGCGGCGATCACCATCCGGCGCGCGCCGAGACCCTGCTGAAGGCCGCGCTGACAGAGATCGACGAGCGCTCGGATCCGGAGCTGGCCGCCGCCGTGCTAGAGAGGCTCGGCCAGTGCCAGTGGGACCTCGGGCACGGCCGCCAGGCGACCGAGACGCGCGAACGGGCGCTCGGCCTGCTGCCGGCGGACGAGCCGAGCCCGGGCCGCGCCGAGATCATGTCGAGCCTCGCGAAGCACCTGATGCTGGAGGGCAAGTACCGCGACGCCGTGAAGGCGTCGGGCGCGGCGCTCGAGGTCGCCCGCGCCGCGGGCCACGCCATGTCGGAGGTCCGGGCGCTCGACGCGCTCGGCGTGTCGCTGTTCGCGCTCGGCCGCCACGACGAGGGCGAGCGCGCGCTGCGCGGGTCGCTCGAGCACCTGCACGAGCTGGGGTCGTCGGTCAGCGCGCTGTCGAGCTACGTCAACCTCGCCGACGCGCTGGCCCGCGCGGGCCGGCTCGACGAGGCGCGCCGCGTGGCCGACGAGGGCGCCGCGCTGGCACGCGAGCGCGGACTCCGCAACCGCTGGCTGGACCTGCTGCGCTGCGAGCTCGCGTTCGACGCCGGCGACTGGGCGCTGGCCGACTCGCTGCTCCCGGACATGGGCCGCCGCACGATGGGCGTGCTCTACCTGAACGAGGCGCTGCGACGGATCGAGCTGGCGCTCGGGCGCGGCGACCACGAGCGCGCCCGCGGGCTGCTCGACGAGGCCGAGGTCGTGGCCGCCGACTCGCGCGAGCCGCAGTGGATCGGCCCGATCGGCGCCCTGCGGGCCGAGCTCGAGCGCCGCGGCGGCGACCTCGACGCGGCTCGGGCGGCGATCGAGAACGCGCTCGACCGGCTCGAGTTCTGCTCCGAGGACGCGGCGCGGATGGCCCGCGTCTCGGCGGCCGGAGTGCGCGTGGAGGCCGACGCGGCAGTCCGCGCGCGCGACCTCGGCGACGACCCGTCGGGCGCCATGGCGCGCGCCGAGTCGCTGCTGGCCCGCGTGGACGCGTGCGCCCAGGGCACGCGCCCGGTCGAGGAGGCCTTCCTCGCCACCGCGCGCGCCGAGTACGCGCGCGCCCGCGGCGCGGACGACCCGAAGCTCTGGCGCGCGGCCACCGCCGCCTGGGAAGCGCTCGGCCGCCCGTACCGCGCCGCGCAGGCACGCCGGCGCGAGGCCGAGGCGCTGCTGGCGGCCGGCGAGCGCGACCGCGCGTACGCCGCCGCGGTCGCCGCGCTCGAGGCCGCTCAGCAGATCGGCGCGGCGTGGCTGGAATCGGAGATCGAGGGCTTCGCGCTCCGCGCCCGCCTGCGGCTGGACCGCGCCGAGCTGCCCCAGGAGGAGGCCGAGCCGGCCGCCGACGACGACCCGTTCGGGCTCACCCCGCGCGAGCGCCAGGTGCTCGCGCTGCTGGCGGACGGCAAGACGAACCGCGAGATCGGCAGCGTGCTCTACATGGCCGAGAAGACGGCCAGCGTGCACGTCTCCCGGATCCTGTCCAAGCTCGACGTGCGCTCGCGCACCGAGGCTGCGGCCGTGGCCCACCGCGTGGGGCTGGTCTAGCGCACGTAGACGCCTTGGACGGCGCCGAGCACGCGCGCGGTGCCGCGGCTGCCGAGCCAGATCGAGAGCAGGGCGGTGGTGAGGACGGCCTCGCCGAGGCCGAAGCGGCGTGACGTGGGCATGACCGCGATTGTGCGGGCCCGCCGCGCGCTTCGTCAGTGGCCCGCGGGCCAGGATCGCGCCGCGCCGGTTCGACCGGGCGTCCAGGCCGTATCGTTGCGCCGGCCCGACGAAAGGAGCAGCTGATGGCGCGGACGCACTACTTCCCGGCCGACCAGGTGCACTTCACCTGGGACGCGGGAAATGAGCCGGTCATCTCGGTCGCCGACGGGGATGCCGTCGTGTTCGAGACGCGCGACGTGAGCGACAACCAGATCGGGCCCGACTCGGACGCCGGCGTGCTCGACGGCCTCGACTGGGACCGCGTCTACCCGCTCGCGGGGCCGGTGCGGGTGGAGGGCGCCGCGCCGGGGGACACGCTCGCGGTCGAGATCCTCGACCTGCACACGAAGGGCTGGGGCTGGACGGCGATCCTCGCGGGCTTCGGGCTGCTGCCGGAGGACTTCCCCGACGCCTACCTGCGGATCTTCGACCTCACGCTGGGCGACCGCTTCTACTTCCGCGAGGACATCGAGGTCCCGCTCACGCCCTTCCTGGGCACAATGGGGGTCTGCCCGGAGGGCGCCGACGCGCAGGCGGTGATGCCGCCAGGGACGTTCGGGGGCAACATGGACACCCGCCAGCTCGTCGCCGGCACGACCCTGTACCTGCCGGTGCAGGTCGACGGCGCGAACTTCAGCTGCGGCGACGCCCACGGCTGCCAGGGCGACGGCGAGGTGTGCGTCACCGGGCTCGAGGCGCCGATGTACGCGACGCTGCGCTTCCGCGTGGAGAAGGGCCGCAAGCTCCCGGCGGCGCAGTACCGCGCGGCCGGGCCGCTGACGCCGCGCGTCGACCACGGCCGCTTCTACGGCACCACCGGGGTCGGCGGCGACCTCTACGCGGCCGCACAGGACGCCGTGCGGGCGATGATCGCCCACCTGAGCACGAACTACCGGCTCTCGGGCCAGGACGCCTACGTGCTCTCGAGCCTGTGCGTCGACCTCAAGATCTCCGAGATCGTCGACGCCGGCGTCTACATCGTCAGCGCGCTGCTGCCGGAGGCGATCTTCACCGCCTAGGCGGGGGCGGGGGCGGCGGCGGGGGCCGCCGCGGCGGGGCGGCGCCCGACAGCGCCGCCTCGACGCGCGGCAGCAGGCGCGAGAGCGCGTCGGCCTCCGGCCGCGGCAGGCCGGCGAGCAGCGAGCCGAGGCGCTCGCGCAGCAGCGCCTCCGCCGAGCCGAACGCCCGCTCGCCGCCGGGGGACAGCGCGAGCGCCTGGCGCCGGCGGTCGCCGGCGACGGCGTGGCGCTCGATCAGCCCGGCGTCGGCGAGCCCGGCGAGCAGTTGCGAGGTGGCGGGGCCGGACACGCCGGTGCGCCGCGCGAGCTCGGTGCCGGACACGTCCTCGCGCGCAATCGCGCGCAACGCGAGGTACTGCGCCACGGTCAGCGGCGGCTCGTGGCGGGCGAGCAGCCGCTCGATCCAGCGCGTGACGAGCGGGGCGACGGCGACGAGCGCCTCGGCGGCGTCGGTTTGCCTGCGATGCGGAGGGGGCATTAGATAAGTAGACTTAACTGCTAACCATGCTTACCGTACACGTCATTCTCGCAGCCGTCGCCGTCGCCGCGCTCGCGCGCAGCCCGCGCAGTACCCGCGGGGCGCTGATCGTCGTCTTGGCCGCGGCCGTCGACGTGGCGCTCGGCGCCGCGGCCGTCCCCGCCGTCGCGGTCGTCGCGCCGCTGGTCGCGTTCCTGGCCGCCGCGCTCACGCTGGCCGCCCTCGTCGAGCGCTCGGGGCTCGCGGAGCGGGCCGCGTGCCTGCTCGCCGCCGCGTCCCGCGGCAGCGCGCTGTTGCTGTACGGGCTGGTGTGCGCGGCGTGCGCGCTGCTGACGGCCGCGATCTCGCTCGACGGCGCCGTGGTGCTTATCGTGCCGCTGCTGCTGGTGCTGGCGCGGCGCTTCGGCGCGCCGTTCGCGCCCCTGTTCCTGGGCGCCGTGGTCGTCGCCAACGCGGTCTCGATCGCCGTGCCCCAGGGCAATCCCACGAACCTCGTCGTGATCGACCGGCTCGGGCTCTCGCCGGCGGCGTTCCTGGGTCACATGTTCGCCCCCGGCGTGGCCGCCGCCGCCGTCTGCGCGGCGTGGGTCGCGCTCGCCGAGCGGCGCGCCTTGAAAGCGCGCGTGGGGGCGCCCGCCGGCGACCGCGCACCGCTGTCCGCGCGGGAGCGCCACGCGGCGGTCACGCTCGGCGCCGCCGCGCTGGCCGCCTGGGCCGCTCCGCTGGCCGGGATCGCGCCATGGTGGCCGTTCGCCGCCACGGTCGCGCTCGGCCTCGCCGTCCGGCGCCTGGGCGCGCACGTGATCATCCCGTGGCGGATCGCCGCGCAGGTCGGCGGCCTCGTCGTGGTGACCCAGGCGCTGGGGCTGCGCGCGGTGGCGCCGGCCGGGCTCGGGCTGCCCGGGCTGCTCGCGGTCGCGGCCGGCCTCGGCGCCGCGTCGGCGCTCGTCAGCAACCTGCCGGTCAGCGTCTGGGCTGCGACGCTGCTCGCGGCCGGCGCGCCCGCCTACGCGGCGTCGATCGGCCTCGCGGTCGGCTCGCTGGCGACGCCGCACGGCTCCGTGGCCACGCTCATCGCGGCCGATCTTGCGGGTCCCGGCGCGCCGCCGCTCCCGCTGCGCCGCTTCGCCCCGCTGGCGGCTGCCGCGGTGCTGGCCGCCACGCTGCTCGTCTGGGGTCAGAGCGCAGCCTGAAGCACCCGGCGGGCGACCGGCGCGGCGGCGGTGCCGCCGAAGCCGGCGCCGACGAGCATGACCGCCAGCGCCACCCGGGGGTTCCCGGCCGGGGCGAACGCGACGAACCAGGCGTCGGCGTCCTTCGGGTTCTTCGAGTTCGGGCGCAGCTCGGCGGTCCCGGTCTTGCCCGCCACGGTGACGCCGGGCACGGCGCCCGCCGTGCCGGTGCCGCCGCGCACGACGCCGATCATCATGTCGCGGACCTGGGCGGCGACGCGGCGGCTCACCGCCCGCCGGCGCACCACCTTCGCGCCGCGGACGATCTTTGGCCGCGCGCGCACGCCGCGGTTGGCGATCGTCGCGCCGACCGAGGCCATCCCCAGCGGCGTCGCGAGGTCGCGGTCCTGGCCGATCGCGCTCGCGCCCACAGCGAGGCTGTCCTTGAGCCGGCGCGAGATCGTGCTGGGCTTCGCGGCCGGCACCACCGGGCGCTCGTTGAAGCCGAACGCCTCGGCGGCCGCCACCAGCCGGCGGGCGCCGAGCTTGGCGCCCAGCGGCGCGAACACGGAGTTGCAGGACTCCGCGAACGCGGTCGGCAGGCTGCCGCCGCAGGACTCGTCGCCGGCGTTGCGCAGCTTGACGCCGGAGAGCGTCGAGAACGTGCGCACCGGATACGAGCTGGACGGAGTCGCGACCCGGTGCTGCAGCGCCGCGGAGAGCGTGATGATCTTGAACGTCGAGCCGGGCGGCTGGGGCGCCGAGACCGCAAGTCCCGCGAGCGCGAGGATCGCGCCGTCGCGGGGGCGCACGACGGCGACGCCTCCGACCCGGTTGCCGAGCGCCGCCAGCGCGGTCTGCTGCAGGCCGAGCCGGATCGTCGTGTGCACAGAGCGCCCGCGCCGGCCCGGCACCCGCGCGATCACGCGGTGGCCGAACCGCAGCTGCAGGCTGCGCCGGCCGCCGAGGCGGTCGTTGTAGATGCGCTGCAGGCCGGTGGCCGCGTGGCCGGGGGAGGGGGGAGTCCCGGCGATCGAGGCGCCGGTCGCGGTGGAATCCAGCCGGCGGCCGTCGGCCGCGAAGATCGTCGCGCGGTGAGGCCGGCGCCCGACGCGCCGGCGGACCGCCTCGTCGTCGCGCAGGCCCGGCAGCCGCAGCCCCGGCGACCACGCGATGCGCGCCGTGTCGTCCTCGTCGTGCACCGGGATCGTGAACGTCTCCTTCAGCGTCCCGAACTCGCGTGTACGCACGCTGACCGGGACGCGCACGACGCCGCCGCGCAGCAGGCCGAGCGGGCCGGCCGTGACCGCCGTCACGCCCGCGGCGCGGTAGGCCGAGCGATAGGAGGCGGCGAAGCCGCGCAGCGGGTGCGCGGCCCGGCTGCGGCGGTCCAACAGCCGCCACATCGCGTCGCGGTCGCCGCGCGTCCAGGCGTCCACATAGCGCGCGACCGTGTCGCGGCGATCGTCGTGGCGGAACAGGCTCGAGCGCGCGAGCAGCACCCCGGCCGCGGCGAGCGCGGCCAGCAGGACGAGCACGGCGAGCACGCCGCCCAGCGACGGACCGCGCCGCCGGCGGCGGCGGGCGCCGCTGGGGGGCGAGAGGAACAGCGAGCCCGCTCGCGGGGCTGAGTATCCGAGCGAGCCCGTGCGGCGGCGGCGACGTCGACGGGGCAAGGTGGCGCCTCTACCGTAGCCGCCGCCCCGGAAGTACGGACAACCCCCTTCCCGACCGCCCGCGGCGGCCCGTTGTGGTTCCGGCCGGCGCGGGCCGGCGCCGCCGGAATGCGTCGAACTTTCGGCCGGGGCCACTTAGCATCGGCGGCGAGATGCAGCGAGTAGGCGCCACCGCCGCCCCGTAGCCCCGGACACCGGGAGGGCGGCGGCTCGTGGCCCCACCTAGTCCCCGTCCCCGCCACGAATCCGGAGGCCCACGTGTCCCTCTCGCTGCCCGCGCCGCCCGCGCTGTCCCGCCGCCTCGCCGACGTCCGGTCGTCGCCCGTCCGCGACCGCTCGAGCTCACCGCGCGGAACGAGGTCATCTCGCTGGCGGGCGGCATCCCGGCTCCCGAGACGCTCGACGTCCCAGGGCTGCGCGACGCGTTCGCGGCCGTCCTCTCGGGCCCCGACGCCACGCGCGCGCTGCAGTACTCCACCACCGAGGGCGATCCGGGGTTACGGGAGCGGCTCGCGGAGATCATGTCCGGCGGCGGCTTACCGACGTCCGCCGGCGACCTGCTCGTCACGACCGGCTCCCAGCAGGCGCTCGGCCTCGTCGCGGCCGCGCTGCTCGACCCCGGGCGACGCGGTGCTCGTCGAGGAGCCCACGTACCTCGCGGCGCTGCAGGCGTTCTCGCTGGCCGACTGCCGCCCGGTCCCGGTGCCGTGCGACGCCGAGGGACCCGACCCCGACGCGCTGGTGGGCGTCGCCCGCGCCGAGGGCGCGAAGGTCGCCTACCTGATCCCGACGTTCCAGAACCCGACCGGGCGCACGATCGGCGCCGCGCGCCGCGCCGCGATCGCCGAGGCGGCCGCCGCGGCGGGGCTGTGGCTGGTCGAGGACGACCCCTACAGCGCGCTGCGCCTGGACGGCGAGCCGGTCGAGCTGCTGGCCGCGCACCCGGCGGCGACCGACCGCACGATCGTGATCCAGTCGCTGAGCAAGGTCCTCTCGCCCGGCCTGCGGATCGGCCACGTGCGCGCGCCCGCCGCCCTGCGGCGCCCGCTCGCCGTCGCCAAGCAGGCGGCCCCCGGGACGCCGTTCTACGCCCGCGCCGCGCCCCGAGACGCTCCGCCTCTCGTTCGCCACCGCCGCGCCGGACGCCCTGCGCGAGGGCGCCGCCCGTCTGGGAGCCGCCCTGGCGGGGTAGGCGAGGGCCATGGCCGAACGCCGACGACCAGACCTGGACGAGGTTCGCGAGGCCCTGCGCGGGCGCGAGGCGCGCCGGCGCGACGACGAGGCGCGCGAGGACGAGGAGCGCCGGAGCGAGGACGAGGCGCCCGCGGACGAGCGCGACGACCAAGAGCCCGAGGAGCCGGGGTCGTCAGACTCCGGTTGATGCTCGGTCACATCACCGACCCCGCCGCGGCGGACGGGCTCGACCTGCGCGAGGTGCCCGATCCGCGGCCCGGCGACCACGACGTGCTGATCGACGTCCGCGCCTACGCGCTCAACCGCGGCGAGCTGTCGCTGCTCGAGCAGCGGCCGGACGGCTGGCTGCCGGGCCAGGACCTCGCCGGCGTCGTCGCCGAGCCGGCCGCCGACGGGAGCGGCCCGCCGGCCGGCACGCGGGTGGTCGGGGTGGCCGACGAGGGGGCCTGGTCGGAGCGCGCGGCCGTCCCGAGCCATCGGGTCGCGCCGCTGCCCGACGGCACGAGCTTCGCCGACGCCGCCGCGCTCCCGGTCGCCGGCCTCACTGCCCTGCGGGCGCTGCGCGAGGCCGCGCCGCTGCTCGGGCGGCGGCTGCTCGTCACCGGCGCGACCGGCGGCGTCGGGTCGTTCGCCGTGCAGCTCGGCATCCTCGCGGGCGCGCACGTCACCGCGCTGGTGAGCGGCGAGCCGCGCGTCGAGGCGGCGCGCGCGCTCGGGGCGCACGACGTGGTGACCGCGCTCGGCGAGAGCCGCTTCGACGCCGTGCTGGACGGCGTCGGCGGCCCGGTCCTGCGCGACGCGATCCATCACCTCACGCCGGGCGGCACCGTGGTCGCGTACGGTGTCGCCGGCACGCGCGAGCCGACGCCGCTGGCGTTCTACGACTTCGGCGAGGCGCGGCTCGGGCGCCTCGTCGGCTTCTTCATCTACGCGACCGGCGAGGAGACGTTCGGCGCCGACCTCGCCGTGCTGGCCGGGTGGGTCGCCGAGGGGCGGCTGCGTGTCGAGCGCGCCGGGGAGCGCGACTGGGCGCAGACGCGCGAGGCGATCCACGCCCTGCGCGACCGCCGGGTCACGGGGAAGGTGGTGCTGACGCGAGCTTCTGCGACTGGCGCTCCGGCGTGATGCGCACGACGTTCCACGCCAGCCCGAGCCGGCGCATGAGCGCGATCAGCCCCGCGGAGGGGTCGAGCTCCCACCACCGCAGCCCGTGAGCCGCCGAGCGCGGGAACGCGTGGTGGTTGTGGTGCCAGGACTCGCCGAGCGACGGCAGCGCGAGCCAGAAGACGTTGGTCGACCGATCCTCGACGGAGAAGCGGCGGCGGCCGAAGAAGTGGCAGACGGAGTTCACCGACCAGGTGATGTGGTGCTGGAGGAAGATGCGCGCGAAGCCGCCCCACAGCAGGCCCGTCAGCGCGCCGCGCGGCTCGCCGGTGAGCGCCAGCCCGAGCAGCGCGGGGAGCGCGAGGCTGCCGAGCACGAGCAACGGGAAGCGCCGGTTGATGCGGCGCATGCCGGGATCCTCGACCAGGTCGCGGGCGTACTTGTGCGCACGCGCCTGGCCGTGCGTCCGCCACAGCCAGCCGACATGCGCGTGCCACAGGCCGCGCAGCGCGCCGAGCGCGCCATGGCCGTGGCCGACGTGCGGTGAGTGCGGATCGCCCTCCTCGTCGGTGTGCGCGTGGTGCTTGCGGTGGTCGGCGACCCAGTCGATCACCGGCCCCTGCACCGCCAGCGAGCCCAGCATCGCGAACGCGTAGCGCGTCAGGCGGTGCGTCTGGAAGGCGCGGTGGGTGAGCATGCGGTGGAAGCCGACCGTCACTCCGAACCCGCTCAGCGCGTACATCAGCGCGAAGACGGCGACGTCGGACCACCCGATCCACTCGCCCCACAGCAGCGGCACCGCCGCCGCCACGGCGACGAACGGCACCGCGACCGCGGCGATGTTGACTCTGCGTTCTAGTCTCGTCATGTGCGTCCACCCTATGGCCGGGCCGGCCCGATCGGCATGGCCCGCCGGTCCATACCCGACGTTCCGGGGGTTGGCGCCTGCTAGCGTGAACGTCACGGGTGGCGCCGCCGCCCGCGAGGTCTGCTTGCTCTGAGTTCGCCCCTTCTGCGGTTCC
>JBIOTP010000097.1:0-70497 GCA_044865965.1 Solirubrobacteraceae bacterium | reverse complement strand
TTGACCGACGTGCGCTGCTCCCGTTCGAACCGGAGCGCCGCATCGCGCAGGGCCTTGTCCTTGCGGTCCCGGGACGTCGCCTGCCGGCGGGACGTCGCCGGCGCATCGGCCTCGTCGCGGGGCCGCGTGACAACGACCCGTCCGAGCGCCGCGTGATCGGCTTCCGCCGCCACGCTGCCGAGCTCGGGCTCGAGCTCGCGCCCGTCGCTGACGACGGCGACTTCACCGAAGCCGGAGGAGCGGGACCGCCCGGCGGCGCGCCGAGTCCGCACGCGAACGCCTGCAGGCGGCGACGGCGGCGCTCGCCGCCGCCGCGCACCCCGAGGACGTGGCGCGCGCGGTCGTCGGGGAGGCCGGACGCGCCGTCGCCCCGGCCGGCGTCGCCCTGCTGGTGGTGGCCGGCGACGCGCTGCTGCTGGCCGACGCCAGGCGCCTCGGGGACGAGACGAGCCGCCGCTGGGCCCGCGTGCCGCTCGAGGACGAGCTGGCGAGGTCCCTGCGCACGCGCCGGGCGGAGTTCGGGCCCGCGCTCGCGCTGCTGCCGCTGATCGCGTCCGGCCGCCCGCTCGGCATCCTCGCACTCACCTTCCCGCAGCCGGTCGCGCTGGACGAGGGCGAGCGCGGCCTGCTGCGCGCGCTGGCGGCCCAGAGCGCCGTCGCCCTCGCCCGCGCGCAGGCCTACGAGCGCGAGCACACGGTCGCCCGGACGCTCCAGGCGTCGCTGCTGCCGCGCGCACTGCCGGTCATCCCCGGGCTCGACCTCGCCGCGCGGCTGGAGGCGGGCGCGCCCGGCCTGGAGGTCGGCGGCGACTTCTACGACGCGTTCGCGCTCGCGGACGGCGTGTGGGGCCTCGCGATCGGCGACGTCTGCGGCAAGGGCGTCGACGCCGCGGCGCTCACGGCCCTCGCGCGCCACACGGTGCGCGCGGCCGCGCAGTCACTGCCGGCGCCGAGCGCGGTGCTGCAGGCGCTCAACCGGGCCGCGCTGGCCGAGAGCTCGCCGGGCGAGTTCATCACCGCCGTCTTCGCGTTCCTGCGCGCGCGGGGCGACGGCGGCTTCCAGCTCTCCCTGGCGTGCGGCGGGCATCCCCCGCCGGTGCTGCTCGCGCCCGACCTCGCGCCGCGCGAGCTGAGCTGCCGGGGCACGCTGCTGGGCGTCATCCCGGAGCCGGCGATCGTCGACGCCGAGGCGGAGGTTGCGCCGGGCGACACGCTGCTCCTCTACACGGACGGGCTGACCGAGGCGGGCGCGCCGGTGAGCACGCTCACGACCGAGGAGCTCGCCCAGCTGCTGGCCGACGCGCGCGGCGACACGGCGGCGCAGACCGCCGAGGGCTGCCTCGAGCGCGCGCTGCGCGCGGGCGGCGGATCGAGCCGCGACGACATCGCCGTGCTCGTGGTCCAGGTGCCGGAACCCGCGCCCGCACGTGCCCGCTCGACCGCAGGGAGAAAGCCGGCGAGGGAATCTTCGACACCGGGACAATGAAGCCCCCCGGGTCGCGCCCGACACTCCTCCGCGAATGCTGTTCGACAGAGGAGGATCGATGCGCAGCATGCGTTGGGCGGCCGGCATGGGGGCCGGACTGCTCGCGACCCTGGCGGTGCCGGCCGCGGCGCTCGCCGATGGTCACACGCTGGACCTCGTGAACGCCGGGAAGCTGCCGGACGCGATCGGGATCAACTCGATCTGGGTGCTGGTCGCCGGCATCCTCGTCATGTTCATGCAGGCGGGCTTCGCCTTCCTGGAGATCGGCTTCTCGCGCGGCAAGAACGCCGGCACGGTGGTCGCCAAGATCCTCGTGAACTTCTCGATCGCGGGGTTGATGTTCTACGCCGTCGGCATGGCCTTCGCGTTCGGCGACGGCCCGGGCTTCATCGGCACCCACGGCTTCTTCCTGGCCGGCGACAACGCCGGCGCGAGCTTCCCGCTCGCCTACTCGGGCGGCGACTCCACCGGCCACGTGACCGTGGAGACGCTGTGGTTCTTCCAGTTCGTGTTCTGCGCCGTCTCGCTCGCGATCGTCTGGGGGACGACGCTCGAGCGGATCAAGTTCGGCGTCTACATCATCTACGCGATCGTCTTCGCGGCGGTCATCTACCCGATCGGCGCGCACTGGATCTTCGGCGGCGGCTGGCTGTCGTCGAAGTTCGGCATGCAGGACTTCGCGGGCTCGACCGTCGTCCACCTGATCGGCGCCACCGGGGCGTTCGCGGCCCTGCTGCTGCTCGGCCCGCGCCGCGGCAAGTACGACCGAGCGGGCAAGCCGCGGGCGATCCCGGGGCACTCGATGCCGCTGTTCGGGCTCGGCATCCTGATCCTGTGGCTGGGCTGGTTCGGGTTCAACCCGGGCTCGGGCCTGCAGGCGCTGGACGGGCGCTTCCCGGAGATCGCGATGGTCACCAACCTGGCCGCCGCCGCCGGCGTGCTGTCCGCGGTCGCCGTGATGTGGCTGCGCGTCAAGAAGATCGACATCGGCATGGCCGGCAACGGCGCGATCGCGGCGCTGGTCGCGATCACGGCCCCGTCGGGGTATGTGGAGCTGTGGGCGGCGCCGATCATCGGCGCGGTCGCCGGCGTGATCGTCGTGCTCGGCGTGGTGGCGATCGACAAGTGGATCGACGACCCGGTGGGCGCGCTGTCCGCACATGGACTCGCCGGCATCTGGGGCACGATCTCGTGCGGCCTCTTCACGGCGCCGCGCCTGGCGGAGTACAACGCGGTCGGCGATCCCGGCCTCGTGTACTCGGGCTCGCTGCACCAGTTCTTCGCCCAGTGCCTGGGCGTGGCGTCGGCGTTCGCGTTCGTGTTCACGCTGTCGTTCGCGACGTTCTGGGCGATCAAGAAGACCGTCGGCCTGCGCGTCAGCGCCGAGGAGGAGGACGCCGGGCTGGACATCTCCGAGCATGGCATGTACGGGTATCCCGAGCAGTTCATCCCGGCCCCCGAGCTCGTGGGCTATGCGCCGGCCGCTCACCCGGCCGCGCAGCCCGCGGTGCCGGTGGCCACGACTCCCCGGGAGGTCCCAGCGTGAAGAAAGTCGAGGCGTTCATCCGGCACGAGGCGTTCGAGCCGATCCGGATGGAGCTCCTGAGCATGGGATTCCCCTCGCTGACGATCTCGGAGGTCAAGGGCTCCGGGCGCCAGAAGGGGATCACCGAGCGCTACCGCGGCGCCGAGCTGACCAACTGGCTGCGGCCGAAGGTCAAGCTCGAGTGCGTCGTGGCCACCCGCGACGTGCAGGCGGTGGTCGAGGCCATCCTGCGGCACGCGCGCACCGGCTCGATCGGGGACGGCAAGGTGTTCGTGATGCCGGTCGAGGAGGCCTACCGGATCCGCACGGGCGAGTCCGGCGAGGAGACCCTGCAGGCTCACCCGGAGGTCGCCGCCGCCCAGGCGGCCGGCTGAGCGCAAGGTCGTGTCGTGCGGGGCGGCCGTCTCTGGCCGCCCCGCTCACGAAGGAGGGAGTGTGCACGTGGCGATGGAGGCGCAGTCGGCGGGCGGACACGGCGCCACCGTGGCGGAGCGGCTGCGGGCCGTCCACCTGCGGATGGTCGACGCGGTGCTCTCCGGCGACGGCCTGGAAGGCGTCGCGGTGTTGGCGGCCGGCGAGACGGGCGGCATGGTCGCGATCGTCGTCCCGCGGCTGGGCGCCGCGACGGCGTCCGCGCCCATGGCCGAGCTGGAGGCGGTGCGCCGCTACGTCGGCGAGCGCCTGCGCGGGCGCACGGCGGCGGTGCCGGCGGGCGTGACGGCCGAGGTGCCGATCGCCTCGGGCGACGACCGGCTCGGCGCGGTCCTGCTGCTCGGCCCGGACGAGCCCGGGTCCGACGCGCTCGAGTTCCTGCACGTCGCCGCCGTCGCGTGCCTGACGGAGGTCGCGGTCGAGGAGGCGCGCCTCGAGGTCGAGCAGAACCTGCGCGGCTCGTTTCTCGAGGAGCTGCGGGGGCGCGAGGACCTCGATCCCGACGACGTCCTGCGGCGCGCGGCGCGGCTCGGCTGCGACCTCTCGCGCGGGGCGGTGGCGCTCTGCGCCGAGCTGTCCTCGGAGCGGCCGCGGCACGTTGTGGCGACGATCGCCGGCGAGCACCCGGGGGCGCTCGCGCAGCACATGGAGGGCCCCGGCGCGGGCCGCGTGTACGCGCTGCTGCCGGGCGAGGACGGGGCGGCCACGCTTGAGGCGGCGCGCCGGCTGGCGGCGCGGCTGCAGCGGCACGGGACGGTGGGCGTATCGTCGTTCTATACCGACGTGGCCGATCTGGGGCGCGCGATCCAGGAGGCGGAGCTGGTGCTCGACGTCCTGCGCCGCTCCGACGTGCCGATCGCCGAGGACATCGGGACCGGCACCTACCGGCTGCTGTTCCGGGTGCTGGCGTCGCATCCGGAGGAGGTGCGGTCCTTCTACGACGACACGGTGGCGCCCCTGGTGGCGTACGACGCGCAGTACGCGACGGATCTGGTGGGCACGCTGTCGGCCTACCTCGAGCGCAACTGCAACATGAACGCGACCGCCGCCGCGATCTACGCGCACCGGCACACGGTGGCCTACCGCCTCGAGCGCGTGAAGGAGCTGACCGGGCTCGACCCGCTGCTCAGCGAGGATCGCGAGCGCCTGGGGCTCGGGCTGAAGGCCTACCGGATCATCGCCCCGCGCCTGCATCGGTAACGCCGCCGCATCGCCGCGCCCGGTGACCGGTTTACTGATCCCAGATGCCGCGCGCATGGATGCTCGGTCTGCTGATGCTCGCGGCGCTGCCGGCGCCCGGCGCGATCGCGCGCGCGGATCGACGGCGGCGACGGCGACGACGAGATCGCCACCGAGCCGGCGCGGACCGCGTCGACGGCGGCGCCGGCTACGACGGGATCGTCACGGGCGCCGGCGCCGACCGGATCGCCGGAGGCGCGGGGCGCGACCGCATCGAGTCCGGGGCCGGCAACGACACGATCGATGTGCGCGACGGAGAGCGCGACGTGGTCCGCTGCGGCGCGGGCCGCGACGCGGTCCGCGCGGACCGGCGCGACCGGCTGCGGGGGTGCGAGCGCGTAAGCGTCCGGTGAACCGTCACTTCCGCGCCACGGCGCGGCGTGCTAGCGTGCCGCCCCGCAAGGCCGGCGTAGATCCGGCGAATGAGAGCAGTGCCGCAGCACGCAGTCGTCGCTATACCAGCACCTCCGCGTAAGCAGCACTCAGTACCTCGTGGAGGCCAGCATGGCTACCGGAACCGTCAAGTGGTTCAACGACGACAAGGGCTTCGGCTTCATCACCCCGGACGACCAGGGCAAGGACCTCTTCGTCCACCACAGCGGCATCGTCTCGGACGGGTTCCGCACGCTCGCCCAGGGCGCGCGCGTGTCCTACGAGTCCGAGAACGGGCCCAAGGGCCCGAAGGCCGTCCAGGTCCAGACGATCTCGGCGTAACCTCGCCGCGCTTCCTCCGATAAGGGAGGGATGCGCGCCCTTCAGCGAGTCGGCCCCATGGCGGCGCTTGCCGTCATGGGGGCGCTGGCGGCGGTCCTCGGCCTGACGTTCTGGGTCGTGCGGACGCCGCCCGTCGCCTCCTGCGGCGACGGTCCCTCGGAGGCGGCGATGGACGCCTACCAGGCCGGCGCGATCCCGCTGCACCTGTTCGCGCTGCTGGTCTTGGGCGCGATCGTGTGGCACATGAGCGACAGCCGCGCCACCCGCGTGGCGCTGGGCGTGGCCGCTGCGCTCGCGGTCACGTGCCTCGTGTTCCCCGCGGTCTTCGTCTTCGTCGCGATCCCGGGGCTGCTGGGGCTCGCGGTCGGCGGGCCTCTGATCGTGCTCGCCGTATTGGTGCTCGCGGCGCTGTCCTTCGCGCGGCGCCGCGTTCGCCTGCGGCCGCGGCCGGGTGGAGTTGCGATCGTTGCGTGGCTCGGGATCGTCCTGGTTGTGCCCGGGCACCTCGCGCTGGTGCTCCTGCAAGGCGTGTCCCTGTTCTGCTTCTAGCGAACTTCTTGCAGGTGAGGAGGGAGCCCGAAGTGGTGCGCGAGCGCGCGCGATCACCGCGCCGTGCGGGCGGGCTCGGCGAACTTCTTGCAGGTGAGAGGGGAGCCCGGATCGGCGCGCGAGCCCGAAACGATCATCGCCGCGCAGGGGTGTGGAAATCTAGTTCGACCTGGTCGAACTCAATTGACGCACCCCTCCGCGGGCCGACCGAACGTGATCGATCTCGAGCCTTCGGACGACGTGAGCGGGCGATCGCGCGCGGATCGGCGAGGCGGCCCGCGCCCCCCTCCTCACTTGCCCGCTTTTGACGTTCGCCGGCGCCCTCAGCGGCCGCCCGCGCCGTCCCCCCGAATCACCTCGCCATTCGGCCCCACCCGCGCGGGCACGGGGGTGTCGAGGATCGTCACCCGGAACGACCCGCGGGTACGCGCGCCGCGCGCACGCGCCTTGCCGTTGAGCCCCGGCGAGACGCTGTAGGCGACGGTGTAAGTGCCGGCCTTGGCGGCCACCAGCCGCCACACCATCTCGCGCGTCGCGCCCGGGCGCAGGGCGCCGGCGGACCAGGTGTTGACCATCGCGGTGTCGCCACGCTGCGGGCCCTCGTCGAGCACCCAGATCGGCTTGCCGGAGTCGGCCAGGCGGGCGTCGCTCTCGTGCTGGCCGAACGCGATCGGGGCGTCGCCGCGGCGGGCGGGGGCCGTCTCGACCGTGACGGCCACGCTGTCGAGCGTGCGCGAGTCGAGGTTGCGCACGCGCAGGCGCAGCGCGACCGGCTCGGCGACGTGCTGGCGCGCCGGGAACGACGCGCTGACGATCTCGACGCGGAACGAGCCGCTCGGCTCGTCGGCGTCCTGGCGCTTGCCGCCGCAGCCGGCGGCGAGCGCCGCGAGCACGCCGACCGCGAGGACACCTCTCATGCGACCGGCGACGTTACCAGCGGCCGGGGTAGCCTCGCGTAAGTAGGGTTTCGCCTGCCATGTTCACCGCCGGTGGTCGCCGGGACGAGGCGTCGCGATGGACGCGGCGGTGAACATTCGGCGACGTTACATCGAAGTCCCCGACCACCTGCAGCGAGACGGCGTCGCGCTGCGGCGCATGCGCGCCCGCGACGCCGCGCCGTTCGCGGCGGCGTTCAGGGACGACCCCGCGCTCGGGGTCAACGTCGGCGCCGAGGAGGACCCGGACGAGCTCGAGGCGCGGCGCTACATCGCGCGCCTGGCGCGGCTGCGCGCCCGCGGCCGGTACCTCGGGCTCGCGATCACCGACGCGACCGGCCGGCCGTTCCTCGGCCACGTGATGCTGCACAGCTTCGCCTGGCATCACCGGCGCGCCGAGCTGGGCTACTGGGTGGTGCGCGCAGCGCGCGGCCGCGGCGTCGGACGCACGGCCGTCGGGCTGCTGGTCACCTGGGCGTTCGAGGCGCTCGAGCTCGAGCGGATCGAGGTGATGACGACGCCGGACAACGCCGCCGCGCGGGCGCTCGCGCGGTCGCTCGGCTTCCAGGAGGAGGGCATCATGCGCGCCCGCAACCTGGAACGGGGCAGGCGCGTCGACGTCATTCTCCTCGCCCGTTTGCGCAAGTAACGGCGACGGTTCTCGTTTGAGACAGCGATACGCCGTGGCATAACCTTCGGGCCCTGTTGCCCGGGATGACGGAGCGTCGGGTCGTCCGGCGCCGTCTCTGGAGTGGGGAGATTCGTGGTTCGCAGCGTCGCCGATCGAGCGTTCCTACCGGCCAAGAGCCTGCTCGAGGAAGTGGGCGACATGATGATCCTCACGGGCAAGACGATCGTCTCGGCCCTGCGCCCGCCCTACCCCTACGGCAACGAGTTCGTCCAGCAGTTCCTGTTCGCGCTGCGGCTGTGCTGGTTCCCGCTCGTGGTCTCGACGATCGCGTTCGGCTACGCGGCGCCCGGGCTGCAGGCCTCGAACTTCCTTACGCTGTTCGGCGCCAACGACCGCCTCGGCGGGTTCTTCGTGCTGGCGAGCATCCGCGAGTTCGCCCCGTTCGTGACCGCGATCGTGCTCGCCGGCGTGGCCGGGACGGCGATCACCGCCGACCTGGGCGCCCGCAAGATCCGCGAGGAGCTCGACGCGTTGCAGGTGCTCGGCGTCGACCCGGTGAAGAATCTCGTGGTGCCGCGCTTCCTCGCGCTGATGGTCGTCACCGGCCTGTTCGACGTCTACGCCGTGCTGTTCGGCATCTTCGGCGGGCTCGTCGCCAACGCGGTCAACCAGCAGCCGGTCGGCCCGTTCGTCGCGAACCTGCTCACCAACGCGTCGATCCCGGACCTCTGGGGCTCGGTCCTCAAGTGCACGCTGTTCGGCGCCATCATCGCCGTGGTCTGCTGCTACAAGGGCATGACGGCGTCCGGCGGCGCGGAGGGCGTGGGCCGCGCCGTCAACCAGGCGGTCGTGATCTCCACGCTCGGCGTGTTCGCGTTCAACTACGTGTTCACGCAGACGCTGCTGGCCACCCACCCCGACATCCTCAACATCCGATGAACGAGTGGCTCGCCGTACCGCGCGACTGGTTCGCCTCCTTCGGGGAGATCGTCCAGTTCTGCGGGCGCGTCTTCGGCCAGGTGTTCGGCCTGCGCGTGTTCCGCTACTTCGGCGAGGCGCTCCGCCAGGCCGGCGTCCTGATCCTGTCCTCGACGCTCGTGATCTGGGGCCTGACGTTCATCATCGGGCTGCAGTGCGGGATCGAGGCGGCGTACTTCAACCGCGCCACCGGGGCCCCCGCGTACGCCGGCGTGTTCGCCGCCTGGTGCGACCTGCGCGAGCTGATCCCGTACGCGTTCGGCTACATGATGTCGGCGAAGGTGGGGACCGGGATCGTCGCCGAGCTCGGCTCGATGCGGATCTCCGACGAGATCGACGCGCTCGAGGTGATGGGCGTGCCGTCGATCACGTTCCTGTGCGCGACGCGGCTGCTCGCGTCGTGGATGGTGCTGCCGTTCGTCTACCTGGCCGGGATCGGCGCCGGCTTCCTCGCCTCCTACGTCGCGGTGGTGCAGCAGATCGGGGAGGTGTCCAGCGGCGGCTACTCGCTGATCTTCTGGATGTTCCAGAACCCACCGGACCTGCTGTACAGCGTCATCAAGGGGATGGCGATGGCCACCGTGATCGTGCTGGTCGGGTGCTACTACGGCTACACGGCGAGCGGAGGCCCGGTCGGGGTGGGAACCGCCACCGCGAAGTCCATGGTGCTGAACATCGTGCTCGTGCACCTGATCGGGATGCTGGGCACGCAGCTGTTCTGGGGCGCGAACCCACGCGCGCCCATCGGAGGATGACGATGAGCGACGAGCCGGCCACGCGCAGCGAGCACGAGGACGAGTACAAGTGGCACACCGGCGCCAAGCGCCCCTCGGGCGCGCCGGATGCCGTCGAGTTCGTGGAGGTCCACAAGGCGTTCGGCCGCAACAAGATCCTGCGCGGCCTGAACATGGGCGTCCCCGAGGACAAGATCTCGATGATCCTCGGGCCGTCCGGGACCGGGAAGTCGGTCTGCATCAAGCACATGGTCGGGCTGCTGTACCCGGACGAGGGCGACGTGCTGGTGCACGGCGAGTCGGTCCCGAACATGTCCGACGACCAGCTCTTCGAGATGCGCAAGAAGTTCGGCGTGCTGTTCCAGGACGGCGCGCTGTTCGGCTCGATGAACCTGTGGGACAACGTCGCGTTCCCCCTGCGCCAGCACACCGACAAGAGCGACGACGAGATCGGCGAGATCGTCAACCGCCGCCTGCGCGAGGTCGGGCTAGAGGGCTCCTCCGACAAGATGCCCAACGAGCTCTCGGGCGGCATGCGCAAGCGCGCCGGCTTCGCGCGCGCGCTCGTGCTCGACCCCGACATCGTCCTCTTCGACGAGCCCGACTCCGGGCTCGACCCCGTCCGCACCGCGCTCCTGTGCGAGCTCATCAAGGAGATCCACGAGGAGAACGGCGGCGCCTACGTGGTGATCACGCACGACATCATGTCCGCCAAGCGGGTGGCGGAGTACATCGCCGTGCTGTGGAAGGGCCGGATCGTCGAGTCCGGACCCGCCGAGGAGCTGTTCAACTCCGACAATCAGTTCGTCCGCCAGTTCTTGTCCGGGGCCTCCCGCGGGCCCCTGGGCATGGAGTAGCCCGTGCAGGTGGCCCGGGTGGCCGCCCTCGGCGGCCTCGTACTCGTTGCGGTGCTCGCGGTCTACCTGCTGCTGATGCGCGGCGGCGGCCACGAGTACACGCTGATCTTCGAGAACGCCGGGCAGCTCGTGAAGGGCGACAACGTCCAGGTCGGCGGGCGCGCCGTGGGCAGCGTGAAGGGGATCGCGCTGACCTCGAACAACCAGGCCGCGGTCAAGATCTCGGTCAAGGAGCCCTACGCGCCGCTGCGCGAGGGGACCCAGGCGGTCATCCGCCTCACGTCGCTGTCGGGCATCGCGAACCGCTACGTCGCGCTCACGCCCGGCCCGGCCCCGAACCGCCGGCTCGCCGACCAGGCCACGCTCACCACCGCCTCGACGACCACCGCGGTCGACCTCGACGAGATCTTCAACACGCTGGACCCGAAGGCGCGCCGCGACCTCCAGGGCGTGATCAAGGGCTTCGCGACCCAGTACTCCGGCAAGGGCGAGGAGGCCGGCGAGTCGGCGAAGTACTTCAACCCGCTGCTGTCCAGCGCGCGACGGCTGGTGAACGAGACGACGGCCGACGAGGGCGCGCTGACCGACTTCATCGTGGAGTCCTCGCGCGCCGTGACGGCGATCGCCGAGCGCCGCGACGACCTCGCCGACCTGGTCGGCAACACCGACGCCACCACCGGCGCGATCGCCGCCGAGAACCGCGCGCTGTCGGAGGCGCTGCGCCTGCTGCCGACGACGCTCAGGCGCGCCAACACGACGTTCGTGAACCTGCGCGCGACGCTCGACGACCTCGACCCGCTGGTCGCGGAGTCCAAGCCGGCGACCAAGGACCTCGAGCCGTTCCTGCGCGACCTGCGCCCGCTGCTGCACGACGCGAAGCCGACGATCGCCGACCTGCGCACGCTGATCCGCCGCCCGGGCTCCGACAACGACCTCGTCGAGGCCACGCGCAAGCTCCCCGGCCTGCAGAGGGTCGCCACGCCGGCGTTCCGCGACGCCACCGGCGCGCTGCGCCGGAGCCAGCCGGTGCTCGAGTTCCTCCGGCCCTACATCCCCGAGCTCACCGCCTGGTTCCGTGACTTCGGCGTCGGCGCCGCGAACTACGACGCCAACGGCCACTACGCGCGGATCCAGCCGATCTTCAACGCGTTCCAGTTCCGCGACACGCCGGCCGGCAACCAGGAGCTCTCGCCGCTCGCGCCGGCGCTGCGGCTGGCGGGCCTGTCGCTGAACAACCTCCGCCGCTGCCCGGGCGCCGCCAGCCAGGCCCCGCCCGACGGCTCGGCGCCGTTCCGCGACAGCGGCGGCAACCTCGACTGCGACCCGAGCCAGGTGCCGCCGGGGCCATGATGCGCGTCGCCGCACTTGTCGCCGTCACGCTCGCGGCCGCCGCCGCGGTGGTCTTCCTCGCCACCCGCGAGGGCGAGCGCCACTCCTACCGGGTGCGCGCGATCTTCGACAACGCGGGCTTCGTGATCCCCGGCGAGGATGTCAAGATCGCCGGCGTCAAGGTCGGCCGGATCTCCGAGGTCGACGTCACGCCGGACTTCAAGGCGGCCGTCGTGCTCGAGATCTCCCAGCCCGGCTACCAGGACTTCCGGCGCGACGCGTCCTGCATCGTGCGCCCGCAGAACCTGATCGGCGAGCGCTTCGTCGAGTGCACGCCGACCGAGCCGCGGGGCGCCGGCAGCGAGGCGCCGCCGCCGCTGCGCAAGATCGAGCGCGGGCCCGGCGAGGGCCAGTACCTGCTGCCGGTGGAGAACACGAGCCAGTCCGTGGACATCGACCTGATCGGCGACATCTCGCGCGAGCCGGAGCGCGAGCGGCTGTCGCTGATCCTCAACGAGCTCGGGACCGGCCTGGCGGGGCGCGGGGCCGACCTCAACGCGGTCGTGCGGCGCGCCAACCCGGCGCTCAAGGAGACCGACCGCGTGCTCGCGATCCTCGCCTCGCAGAACAAGGTGCTCGAGGACCTCGCGACCAACTCGGACACCGTGCTGGCGCCGCTCGCGCGCGAGCGCCGTCACGTCGCGGGCGCGATCCGCAACTCCAGCGAGGTCGCCAAGGCGACCGCCGAGCGCCGCGGGGACCTCGGGCGCGACATCGAGCGCCTGCCGGCGTTCCTGGACGAGCTCAAGCCGACGATGCAGCGCCTCGGCTCGCTGTCGGACCAGATGACGCCCGTGCTGGCCGACCTGCAGCCGGTGGCGCCCGACATCAACACGGTGATCCGGCGGATGGGCCCGTTCTCCCAGGCCGCGACGCCGGCCGTCGAGTCGCTCGGCGACGCCGCGAAGATCGGCACTCCGGCGATGACCGACGCGCGGCCTGTGATCGCCGACCTGCGCCAGCTCGCCAACGCCGTGCGCCCGGTCGGCGCGACCGCCGCCGACGTCCTCGAGTCCTTCCAGAAGACGCACGGCGTCGAGCGCCTGATGGATTACATCTTCTACCAGGTGGCCGCCGTCAACGGGTTCGACGCGTTCGGCCACTACCTGCGAGCCGGGCTGATCGTCAACCAGTGCTCGTCGTACGTCGTCCGGCCCGTCCAGGGCTGCAGCGCGAACTTCCCGAACGCCTCCTCGTCGGCGAACGCGACGGCGAGCGTCTCCAAGGCGACCGGCGACGACCCGGTGCTGGCCGCCACGGCGCGGGCGCTGGCGCGCGCGCTCGGGCTGGACGGCGCGAAGAAGGCCAAGGCCAAGAAGCACAAGCACGCGCACAAGAAGCGCCACCACGCGAAGCAGAAGACGGCGAAGACGCGCCACCACGCCAAGCGCAAGGGCGACCGGCCCGCGCCGGCCGCGCCCGCGCCGGCGCCGGACGCCGTGCTCCCGCCGGTCCCCGTGCCGGGCGCGCCCGCGGGCGCCGCGCCGACCGCCACGGCCGAGCCGGCGCCGTCCGCCTCGCCCACGCCGACGCCCACGCCGACGCCGGAGGAGCCCGGCGACGCGCTGCTCGACTACCTGTTCGGCAAGGACGGGCCGCGATGAGGAGCCGCGGCTACGGCATCGCGGGCAACCCCGTGCTGATCGGCGCGGCGACGATCCTCGTCGTCCTCGTCGCCGTCTTCCTGGCCTACAACGCCAACAAGGGCCTGCCGTTCGTCCCCACCTACCAGGTCAACGTCGAGGTCCCGAGCGCCGCCCAGCTCGTCGTCGGCAACGACGTGAAGGTCGGCGGCAGCCGGATCGGCGCCGTCACCTCGATCAAGCCGAAGACGCTGCCCGACAAGCGCGTGATCGCGGTGCTCGGCCTCAAGCTCGACAAGGAGGCAGGGCCGCTGCCGAAGGACTCGACGTTCATCGTCCGCCCGCGTTCCGCGCTCGGGCTGAAGTTCATCGAGGTCACGCGCGGGACGTCGACGGAGACCTTCCAGGACGGCGACACGATCCCCCTCCGTGCGGCGCGACCGCAGCCGGTCGAGCTGGACGAGTTCCTGAACATGTTCGACGAGCCCACGCGCGAGGCGGCGCGCACGAACCTCGAGGGGTTCGGGACCGCGCTCTCCGGCCGCGGCGAGTCGATCAACACCGCGATCGGCGCCTTCCGGCCGCTGCTGCGGGACCTCGTGCCCGTGATGCAGAACCTGTCGTCGCGGGACACGAACCTGCGCCGCTTCGTGGACGAGCTGGGCGACGCGGCGCAGATCGTCGCGCCCGCGTCTGAGGACCAGGCGTCGCTGTTCGACAACCTCGACGCGACGATGGCGTCGCTGCGCGTCGTCGCGCGGCCGTTCATCCAGGACTCGATCACCAAGGGCCGGCCGGCGCTCGACGCCGGCGTGCGCGACTTCCCGCAGCAGCGCCCGTTCCTGGCCAACACCGAGGGCCTGTTCCGCGATCTGCGGCCGGGCGTGCGCGCGCTGCGCTCGGCGGCGCCGCCGCTGGCCGACGCGCTCGGCACCGGCATCGCGGTGCTGCCGCGCACGCCGCCGCTCAACCGCCGGCTGGCGTCGCTGCTGGACGAGCTGCGGACGTTCTCCAACGACCCGCTGGTGCCGCGCGGCATCAGGTCCACGACCGAGGCGGTGAAGGCGCTCGACCCGACGCTGCAGTACCTCGCGCCGGCCCAGATCGACTGCAACTACGTCACGCTCTGGTTCCGCAACATCTCCTCGCTGCTGAGCGAGGGCGACCGCAACGGCACCTGGCAGCGGTTCATCATCGTCGCCACGCCGCAGGGGCCCAACAACGAGGGCGGTCCCTCGTCGGCGCCCGCCAACGGGCCCAACGAGGAGAACCACGTCCACCTCAACCCGTACCCGAACACCGCGGCCCCCGGCCAGCCGCGCGAGTGCGAGTCCGGCAACGAGCCCTACCTGGTCGGCAAGACGGTGACGGGGAACGTGCCGGGGACCCAGCAGCTCTCGACCGACGGGCAGGCGCGCTGATGGCCCGCACGCGCCGCCGCCGCGCCGCCCGCTCGCCCGCCACCGTCGGGCTGATCGCCCTCGGGGTGATCGTGGTGCTGACGTTCCTCGGCTTCACGAAGCACATCCCGCTCACGCACGGCTTCATGCTCAAGGCGCAGTTCCAGTCGGCGAACTCGATCCGGCCCAACTCGCCCGTGCGGATCGCCGGCGTCGAGGTCGGCAAGGTCAAGAAGGTCGAGCCGCTGCAGGACACCGACGCGGCCGTCGTGACGATGGAGCTCAAGAAGTCGGCGCTGCCGATCCACCGCGACGCGACCGCCAAGATCCGGCCGCGCATCTTCCTGGAGGGCAACTTCTTCGTCGACCTGAGGCCGGGGACGCCGGGCTCGCCGACCGTCGACTCCGGCGACACGCTGAAGATCACGCAGACGTCGACGCCGGTGCAGCTCGACGAGGTGCTGACGGCGCTGCAGAGCGACTCCCGCGAGGACCTCAAGGCGCTGCTGGACGGCCTGTCGACGGCGCTGACCTCCAAGCCGACCGCCGCCCAGGACCGCGAGCTCCCGCCCTCCGTGCGCGGGCAGACGGCGGCGGAGTCCTTCAACGACGCCTACGACGACATCCCGGCGGCCGAGCGCTCGACCGCCCAGGTGCTCGACGCGCTGCTGGGGACCGAGCCCGGCCGCGACATCGAGCGGCTGATCCGCGGCACGGCCGCGACCTCCGCCGCGCTGGACCGCAACGAGAACCAGCTCAAGGACCTGATCACCAACTTCAACTCGACGATGGCGATCTTCGCCGGCGAATCGGACAACGTGCGGTCCTCGATCCGCGAGCTGGCGCCGACGCTGACCAACGCCAACGCCGCGCTCGCCTCGCTCAACCGGGCGTTCCCGCCGACGCGCGCGTTCGCGCGGGAGATCCTGCCCGGGGTGCGCGAGACGCCGGCGACGATCGACGCGGCGTTCCCGTGGATCGCGCAGACCCGCAAGCTGGTGTCCAAGTCCGAGCTGCGCGGCGTCGCGCAGGAGGCGTCGCCCGCCACCCGCGACCTGGCGAAGCTGATCGACGCCAGCGAGGACCTGCTGCCGAAGACGGATCTCACCTCCAAGTGCGTCCGCGACGTCGTGCTGCCGGAGGGCGACCAGGTGATCAACGACGAGTTCCCGACCGGCGTGGAGAACTACAAGGAGTTCTTCTACGGGCTCGTGGGCCTCGCCGGCGAGGGCCAGAACACCGACGGCAACGGCATGTACGTCCGCTTCCAGGTCGGCGGCGGCTCGCAGCAGGTCTCGCTCGGCTCCAAGAGCTCCAACAGCGGCGAGCTGTTCGGCAACAACGTCGGCGTGCCGCTCGGCAACCGGCCCGCCTATCCGGGCAAGCGCCCGCCCTACCGGCCGGACTTCCCCTGCTACAAGAACAAGATCGCCGACGTCAACGGCCCGGCCGCGGCGAAGTCGCAGCCGACCGGGCAGACGGCCTCGGCCACGGCGGCGTCGCGGCCCACGACCCGGCGCGGCCGGCTCAAGCGCGAGGCCGACCTCCAGGCCGTGCGCTCCAAGCTCCACCCGTTCCGGACGAAGGACGCCAGGTGAGGCGGGCGATCCGCAAGCACCTGCCGGACTTCGTGGCGATCATCGGCCTCCTGCTGGTGGCGCTGATCGTGGCCTCCGTGATCCTCGGCAAGCAGCGGCTCACGTTGCCGGGCTGGGTGCCGGTCATCGGCAAGGACTTCTTCACGATGCAGGCCGAGATGTCCACCGCCCAGGCCGTCACGCCGGGCCAGGGGCAGACCGTCAACGTCGCGGGCGTCCAGGTCGGCGAGATCACGTCGGTGCGCCTCGAGGACGGCAAGGCGATCGTGGGCATGAAGATCCAGCCGAAGTACTCGCGGATCTACAAGGACGCCTCGATCCTGCTGCGCCCGAAGACCGGCCTGAAGGACATGGTGGCCGAGCTCACGCCGGGCCACGCGGGCGCCGGGCGGCTGCCCGAGGGCGGGACGATCCCGATCTCGCAGACCCTGCCGGACGTCAACCTGGACGAGATCCTGTCGTCGCTGGACGCCGACACGCGCGACTTCCTCGTGTTCCTGCTCAACGACGGCGCCCAGGGGCTCGGGTCCGAGGCCAAGGGGCGCGATCTCGCGCAGGCGATCCGGCGGATCGAGCCGACCGCGCTCTACTCGCGGCGGATCAACGAGGGGCTGGCGAAGCGGGCCCAGAACCTCCGGCGGGTCATCCACAACTTCTCGCTGCTGACCGACGAGCTCGGCAAGCGCGACACGCAGCTCGCGAGCTTCGTGCAGAACTCCAACGCGGTGTTCGAGACGCTGGCGCGCCAGGACGCGAGCCTACACGCCACGCTGCAGAAGCTGCCGAGCACGCTGCAGACGACGCAGACGACGCTCGGCAAGGTCAAGACGCTCGGCGACACGCTCGGGCCGACGCTCGAGGCGCTGCGCCCGGCCGCGCGCGCGCTCGGCCCCTCGCTCCGCAAGACGCGGCCGTTCCTGCGCGACACGACGCCGGTGATCCGCGACGAGCTGCGGCCGTTCGCGCGCGCCTCGCTGCCGACGGTGCGGGAGCTGCGGCCGGCGATGCGCGACCTGGCGGCCGCGACGCCCGACCTCTCGCGCACGTTCGACGTCGTCAACTACCTGCTCAACGAGGTCGCCTACAACCCGCCCGGCGACAAGGACGAGGGCTTCCTGTTCTGGCAGTCCTGGGTCAACCACGCCGGCAACGCGATCTTCGACACCCAGGACGCGCACGGCCCGATCCGCCGCGGCCTGATCGTGTTCTCCTGCCAGACCGCGCAGGTGCTGCAGGCGGTGACGCAGAGCAATCCGCAGCTCGGCACGCTGGTCGACCTGCTCAACGGGCCGAGCATCCAGTCGATCTGCCCGCAGTCGACGCAGTCCCCGGTGGGTGGCGGATGATCAAGTCGGCCCCCTCCCTCGGACGCATCGCCGCGATGGTGATCTTCGCGCTGTCGTGCTTCGGGCTGCTGCTGTTCCTGTGGCTCGCGTTCGGCGGCCCGATCCCGCTCAAGCCGAAGGGCTACCGCTTCCAGACGTCGTTCGCGGAGGCCGGCCAGCTCGCGCTGGAGGCCGACGTGCGGATCTCCGGCGTGCCGGTCGGCAAGGTCAAGAAGATCACGCCCGACAACCAGACCGGCCGCTCGGACGTGGTCATCCAGCTCGACCCGCGCTATTCGCCGCTGCCGTCGGACGCGAAGGCGATCCTGCGCCAGAAGACGCTGCTGGGCGAGACCTACGTCGAGCTCACGCCGGGCAGCCCGCGTGCGAAGCCGATCCCGGAGGGCGGACGGCTGGCTTCCTCTCAGGTGTCGGACACCGTGGAGCTGGACGAGATCCTGCGCGCGTTCGACCCCAAGACGCGCGAGGCGTTCCAGGACTGGATGCAGACGCAGGCGGTCGCGATCCGCGGGCACGGCCGCGACCTCAACGACGCGCTCGGCAACCTCGGCCCGTTCGCCGACGACACGGCCGACATCGTCTCGATCCTGAACCGCCAGGAGGGCGCGGTGTCGCGGCTCGTCTCGAACACCGGCGTCGTGTTCGGGGCGTTGACGGAGCGCGACGGCCAGCTCCGCTCGATGATCGAGAACGCCAACACCGTCTTCGCGACCACGGCCGCGCGCGACCGGGACCTGCACGACGCGTTCGTGGCGCTGCCGACCTTCGAGGACGAGTCGCGCGTCACGCTCGACCGGCTGACTACGTTCTCGCACGACACCGACCCGCTCGTGACGCAACTGCGCCCGGCGGCGCGGCAGCTGTCGCCGACGCTGGAGGATCTCAGGGACATCTCGCCCGACCTGAAGGCGCTGCTGCAGGAGCTGCAGCCGCTGATCGACGCGTCGAAGCGCGGCTTCCCGGCCGGCGAGCGGGTGCTCGAGGACGCCCGCCCGCTGATCGCCCAGCTCGACCCGGCGACGCAGCAGCTGACGCCGGCGCTGCAGTTCATCGGGCTCGACAAGCGCGTGTTCACGTCGTTCTGGGCGAACTCCGCGACGGCCACGCAGGCGCGCGATCCGGGCACCAACCTGCACTACCTGCGCACGACGAACCCGCTGAACCCGGAGAACCTGGCGGCCTATCCCGAGCGGATCTCGACGAACCGGCCGAACCCGTACCGGCTGCCCGGCGGCTTCGACGAGATCGACCGCGGGCTGCCGGTCTACGAGGACCGCCAGTGCTCGGGCCGGACGCTGCCGACGATCACCAACGAGCCGGCGCCGATCACGCAGCCGGTCGGCCAGGCCGTCTCGCAGGTCCAGACGACGGTCGGCGGGGTGTCGCCGGTCCAGCTCCCGCCGATCCCGCAGGTGCCGCTGACGCCCGAGCAGGCGCAGGCGCTGATCCCGAACGACCTGCTGGCGCGGATCCAGCAGTACGCGTTCGCCGGGGCCGGCGCCGCTGCGCCGGCGCCGCCGTGCCGCAAGCAGGGGCCGTGGAGCTTCCAGGGCGAGAAGTCGCAGTACCCGCACGTGAAGGAGCGTTAGTGGTCCCGCCCGAACGGGAGCACTGATGCGCCTGGTGCGCGTGGCGGCGCGGCGCCCGGGCCGGGCGCTGGCGCTCGCGGCGGTGGTGGCCGCGCTGGGGGCGGCGCTGGCGCTGCGGCTCGAGCCGAGCGCGGCGACCTCGACGCTCGTGGGCGGCGGCAGCGACGCGGCGCGGGCGACCGGCGTCGCGCACGCGCGGTTCGGCGACGACGCGATCTACGTGCTCGTGCGCGGCGACGTCGCGCGGCTCGTGCTGACCGAGAACCTCAACCGGGTGCTCGGGCTCGAGGGCTGCCTGGCGGGCAACGCGCCGGCGGGCGCGCAGCTTCCCGGCGGGGCGGGCTCGCCGTGCGGGGCGCTCGCGCGCGAGAAGCCGGTGCAGGTGGTCTACGGGCCCGGGACGTTCATCAACGCGGCGGTGGGGGAGATCACGGAGCAGCTGCAGACGCAGACGCGCGCGCGGGCGGCGCAGGCGGACCGCGCCGCGGCCGCGGCGCGGGCGCTCGCGCGCCGGCAGGGCAAGCCGCCGGCCGAGCAGCGGCGGCTCGGGAAGGCGGCCGAGAAGCTCGTCTACGCCGAGTTCGCGCGCGACCTGCTGGAGATGGACGCCAAGTACGGGCTCAACCTGACCGGCGCGCCGAAGATCAACGACCCGGACTTCATCTACCAGCTCGTCTTCGATCCCGAGCGCGGGGCGCGGACGCCGAAGGCGCGCTTCGCGTACCTGTTCCCGAGCGCGGACGCCGCGCTCGTCTCGGTGCGGCTGAAGCCCGACCTCTCCGAGGCGCAGCGCGAGCGCGCGATCGCGCTCGTGCGGGGGGCGGTGCGGATGCCGCAGTGGCGGTTGCAGGGCGGCGCGTACGTCGTCACCGGCGTGCCGGTCGTCGCGCGCGACCTCTCGGGCGCCCTGGCCGCCTCGACGCTGCGGCTGCTGCTGGTGGCGGTGGCGGTGATGGCGGCGGTGCTCGCGCTGCTCTTCCGCTCGCGCGCGCGCCTGCTGCCGCTGGCGATCGCGCTCGCCGCGGCGGGGGTCACGTTCGGCGGGCTGTCGCTGCTCGGCCTCCCCCTGACAATGGCCTCGATCGCGGTCCTGCCGGTGCTGCTGGGCTTGGCGGTGGACTACGCGATCCAGTACCAGGCACGCGTCGAGGAGGGGGGCGCGGCGGCGGCGGCCGGCGGCGAGACCGGGGCGGAGGCCCGCGGCGAGAGCGGGGCGCCGGCGCGTGGCGAGGCCGGGGCGGCGGCGCGCGGCGAGGCCGGGGCGGCGGCGCGTGGCGAGGCCGGGGCAGCGGCGCGCGGCGAGGCCGGGGCGGCAGGTGCCGTGCGCGCGGCGGCGCGCGCCGTGCCCGCGATCTCCACCGCCGCGCTCGCGACCGGTGTCGGCTTCCTCGTGCTGCTGCTCTCGCCGGTGCCGATGGTGCGCGGGTTCGGCGCGCTGCTCGTGGCGGGCGTGGCGATCGGGCTGGCGCTGGCGCTCACCGCCGGGACGGCGGCGCTCGTGCTGATCGCGCGCCGGGGCCGGCCCGACGGGCCGCTCGCGCGCTCGCTGCGGGGCGCCGGGGAGCTGGTGGACGGGGCGGCGCGGGCGGCGGGCCGGCCGCTGCGGGCGCTTGCGCCGGGCGGCCGCGGCGTGCTTGGCGCGGCCGTCGCCCACCCGCGGCGCGTGCTCGCCGTCGCGCTCGTGGCCGCCGCCGCGGGCTGGGCGATGGAGACGCGCACGGAGGTGGTCTCCGACCTCCCGCGTCTCGTGCCGCAGGACCTCGCCGCGGTCCGCGACCTCGACACGCTGCAGCGCGAGACCGGCGTCGCCGGCGAGGTCAACGTGCTCGTGGAGGCCCGCGACCTCACGGACCCGAAGGTGGTCGGCTGGATGCGCCGCTACCAGGCGACGATGCTGCGGCGCCACGGCTACTCCGCCGGGCGCGGCTGCGGGCGCGCCGAGCTGTGCCCGGCGCTGTCGCTGCCCGACCTCTTCCGCACGCCGGAGTCCGCCGCCACCCGCGAGCGAATCCGCGCGCTGCTGGACGCGGTGCCGCCGTACTTCTCGCGCGCTGCGATCACGCCCGACCGCCGCACGGCCGTGCTCGCTTTCGGCATCCGGCTGGAGTCGCTCGAGCGCCAGCACGCGGCGTTCGAGGACATGCGCGCTGGGCTCAAGCCGCCCTCCGGCGTGCGCGCGCGCCTCGCCGGCGTGCCGGTGCTGGCTGCCGACGCGAACCACGCGCTGGCCGATCCGCTGCGGCGGCTGGCCACGACGCTGGCCGGCCTGCTGGCGGTCGCGCTCGCGCTGTGGGCCGTGTACCGGAGCTGGGCGCGGGCCTGGGTGCCGCTCGTGCCGATCGCGCTCGCCACCGGCTGGTCGGCGCTCGTGCTGTTCGCCTTGCGGGTGCCGCTGAACCCGATGTCGGCGGCCCTCGGCGCGCTCGTGATCGCGATCTCGACCGAGTTCGCGGTCCTGCTGGCCGCCCGCTTCCGCGAGGAGCGCGGCGCCGGCCTCGACGCGCCCGAGGCGCTCGCGCGGACCTACCGCTCCACCGGCGCCGCGGTGCTGGCCTCCGGCGTCACCGCGATCGCCGGCTTCGCCGTGCTGATCGCGTCCGACGTGGCGATGCTGCGCGACTTCGGCCTCGTCACGGTCGTCGACCTCAGCGTCTCGCTGCTCGGCGTGCTCGGCGTCCTGCCGGCCGTGCTCGTGCTCGCCGAGCGGCGCTCCGCCCGCCGAGCCCCGGCGGCGGCCCGCCGCGGCCGCGCCGCCGTCACGGCGTGAGCGGGCCGGGCGCGGGCGGCGACCCGCCCGCCGCGGACTCGTCGCTGCCCCCACCGAACTCGTCGCGCCCGCCCGGAGCGCCGCGCCTCCCGCGCGTCCGGTGGGGCTTCGTGCTGCTCGTCCTGATCCTTCTGGGCTGGATCACGCTCAACACCGTGCGCACCGAGTCGCCGGGCTCGCGCGGGCTGGAGGCGGGCCGCTCGTTGCCGCCGTTCGCGATGCCGCTGGCGACGTCGCGCTGCTCCGGGCGCTGCGACGCCAACGTCGCGACGCGCGCCGGCCAGGGCCGGGCGGGCGCCCGGCCCGCGTGCGAGGTTCGCGGGCCGGACATCCTGAACTCCTGCCAGCTCGCCGCGCGCGGGCCGCTGGTGCTCGCGTTCCTGTTCGCGCCGGTCGGCCGCTGCCGCGACCAGGTCGACGTGCTCGAGCGCGTGCGCGCGCGGTTCCCCGACGTCGCGTTCGCGGCGGTCCTCGTGCGCTCCGACGGCGCCGGCGCGCGGGCGCTGGTGAGCGCGCGTCGGTGGCGGCTGCCGGTGGGCTACGACCACGACGGGGCCGTGGCCAACGAGTACGCGGTCGTGGTGTGCCCCACGATCACCTTCGCCCGGCGCGGCGGAGAGGTTGCGGGCAGCACCGTGGGGACGCTCGACGCCGCCGTCGTCGAGCGCTGGGTGCGGCGGATCCGGCCGTGATCGAGGAGCCGGCCGTCCTCGCGGGACCGGTGGACCCCGCGATCGCCGCCGAGCTGCCCGGCCTCGGCCTCGCGTGGTCGGAGTTCCCGCTCGCGCGCGACCCGCTCGGGCCCTCGCCGCCGGAGCTGCGACAACGGCTGCGCGCCCTGTCCGACCGCGTCCGCGGGGCGACGGCGATGGCGCTGCGCAGCCGCCCGATCCCGCACGCCTACCGCGTCCTGTTCCGCCACCTCGGGCTCGAGCCCGATGTCCACCGGGTCCCGATCGAGGAGCTGGTCATGGAGCGGCTGATGGTCGGCGCCTTCCCGTCCGAGCGCCTGCTCCACGACGCGCTGCTGGCGGCGACGGTGGAGACCGAGGTCGGCGTGTGGGCGCTGGACGCCGGCGGGCTGCGCGGCCCGCTCGGCCTGCGCCAGAGCGCCGGCCGCGTCGCCGTCGCCGACGACGCGGGACCGGTCGCCGACCTGTTCGCGCCGCCGGCCGGGGAGCGGGCGGTCGGCCACGCGACGCGCCGGCTCGCGCTCTACGCCGTGATCGCGCCCGGCGTGCCGGACATCGCGGTCGAGGAGGCCTTGTGGATCGCCTGGGAGATCATGTCCGCCTGACGCGGGCCCGAGGCGATTGAACGGCGGGCAGGTGAGGGGATGAGGGCGCCGCCCGCGCGGCGAACGCCGGGGGTGCACCGGGAACTGTCGCGTGGCGACGGTTAGCCGGTACACCCCCTGAGATACGGGCTCGTGTGAGGCATCGCACCCACTTCCGGCTTGACGCTCGGCGCTGGTGGGTACGCTCGGTCGCGGGCATGCCGGTCTTAGAGACCCGCCTTGCGCCGGAAATCACGGTCGTCGTCGACGAGCGCGCCGCGCGGCGCTCGCTGCGCGTCCAGATCGACCGCCTCGAGGCCGAGCTCGCCGGGTTGCTCGCCTCGACCTGGCCGCCCGTGGCGGTCCCGGCCCCGGAGCGCCGCCGTGCCGCCGCGCCGCGGCTGCTCGGGCTCGGGGAGCTCGAGCGGATCCGGGACGAGCTGGCCGCCCGCTCGCAGGAGGCGCGCGCGGCCGCCGTGGATCAGGCGGCGAGCCAGGCCGAGGCGCGCGCACTGCTCGACGCGATGCTCGCCGACCCGCCCGCGCACAAGTGGACCCGCCTGAGCAACGCCGACCTCGGCCGGCCCGGCTGCAGGAGCTACCACGTGCTGCCGCGCCTCGGGCCCGTCGGGTTGCTGAGCGGCTGGTGGCGCGTGAAGATCTCCTCCGGCTGCCCGTTATCGACCCCATAGACCCATGAGCCGCCACGCGCGCAAGCGCCGCCGGCGCCGATCCGGCTCCGGGGGCTCCGGCGTGCCCCCGCGCCCGCCGCGGCCCACCCTCGCGCAGAGGATCGAGGAGCGCCCGAAGGCGCCGTGGCACCCGTTCCCGCTCGTCGAGCTGTCGATCCTCGCCGGCATCGTGCTGCTGATCGCCGGCGTGCTGACGCGCGACGACGCGCGCGGCAAGGTGATGATCGTGTGCGGCCTCGCGCTCGGCTCGCTCGGGGGCCTCGACACGACCCTGCGCGAGCACTTCGCCGGCTACCGCTCACACACGCTCGTGCTGGCCGCCCTGCCCGCGCTCGCCGCCGGCACCGCGGTCGGCCTCGCCGGCGCGCCGTGGATCGCCGCGGTGCTCGTCGTCGCCGCCGTGTTCGTCGCGGCGTTCGCCGGACTCCGGCGAATCTGGCGCCGAACCATCTCGCGCGCGCGTACGTAGCACCACGCGACCACACCCTTTCATAGGAGGTAGGGAGTGCAGTCGCTTCGGGTCAAGTTAGCGCTCGGCGTGGCGGTCCTCGGCGCCGGCGTGATCGCGACGGGCGCCGTGGCGCACGACCGCGCGTCCAAGATCCGCGCGGACCTCATCGGCTACGAGGAGGTCCCGGCGCAGTCGACGGCGGCCAACGGCACGTTCAGGGCGTTCATCAATCGCAACGCCGACGAGATCGTCTACACGCTCTCGTATTCGGGGCCGTTCAACACCGGCGGCACCCCGCCGGCGCCCGGCGCGGTGACGCAGGCGCACATCCACTTCGGGCAGTTCAGCGTCAACGGCGGCATCTCGGCGTTCCTGTGCGGCACCACGTCGAACCCCGGCCCCGCGGGCACGCCGGTCTGCCCGCAGCCACCGGCGGACGGCAGCCGCGTGACGGTCACCGGCACGATCACGCCGGCGAGCGTGATCGGCCCGGCGTCCCAGGGGATTGCCGCGGGCGAGTTCAACGAGCTCGTGGCGGCGATCCGCGCGGGCATCACGTACGCGAACATCCACACGACGGTCAATCCCGGCGGGGAGATCCGCGGGCAGATCTCCGACGACGACCGCAAGCACCACGACTAGCACCTACGCGGGGGCCCGGCCACCGGCCGCGCCCCCGCAGTAGGCTCATCCGCGTGGCGGATGAGAAGCGCATGCGGCTCCGCGGGCTGCACCACGTGACGGCGATCTGCCGTGACCTCGAGCGGACGATCGCGTTCTATCGCGACATTTTGGGCCTCGGCATCGCTCACGACGGCCCTTCCGACGACGACCCCGGCACCCGCCACGTGTGGTTCGGCGGCGAGCCCGGCGCGCTGCTGAGCTTCATGCAGTACCCGCAGCTGCCCGAGGGCGTCGTCGGCGTCGGCTCGACGCACCACTTCGCGCTCGTGGTCGACTCGGCGGAGGAGCAGGAGGCGTGGCGTGACTACCTGCGCAGCCGCGGCGTCGCGTGCACCGACGTCCTCGACCGCGGCTCGTTCCGCTCGATCTACATCCGCGACCCCGACGGCCACATCGTCGAGATCGCCACGCGCGGCCCCGGCTTCGGCGCCGGCGGGCGGCCCACGTAGCGAGCCGGCCGCCGGCGCCGCAAGCGTCTCTAGGCCCTCGCGAAGTCCATGCTCGCCAAGCCGTAGCTGTGGTTTGGCGCCGGTCCGGGGTCCCCACCCAGTTGCGTCGCGAGTGCACGGCGCTGGCGCTCGGTCATCGAGCCGATGGTCTTGGTCTCCATCATGGGGATCGACGCGAGGAACCTGCGGCAGCGTGTGCGCCCCCAGCGATGCTGGCTCAGGAGCAGGTCCGCGATCGCCATGCTGTCGGCCTCCCAGGGGCACTCCAGCACGACGTCGGCCACCGACACCTCGCCCTCGGCGACAAGCCGCTTGAGCTCGGCGCGGGCAAGTCGCACGCGGTTGGCCTGCTCGAGCGCCCGCAGGTGCTGCGGCGCAGGTGCTGTCGCAGTGACGTCCATCGAACCTCCCCGCTTGTCCCACCCTTTCGCGGTGGGGGGTCGTCGTTGGCATTCAGGCCGACCGCGCAGCGCGCAGCTCGAGGCGGACCTCAGGACGCGCATACGACGTCGCGCCGCCCCTCTGAAGGCCGCTTTCGTGCCCCGCTTGTTCCGGTTTCCCTCTCCCGGAGCGTCTGCGCCCTCGCGCTCGACCGCGAGGAGGCTAATCCCCATTCGCGCCCGGAAGCAACGCTCAACCAACCTCTGCATTCGCAAAAAGCATGAGATTTTTGCGTGACGTTTTCCGTCCGGGAAATGTGCTATGGGGACGCCGTCGGGAGTGGCCCGTGTTCGTGTTCGAACACCTCCCTTACCTCGGCGAATGTCGCCAGGGCGCGGTCGAGCGTCGCCCTGTCGTGCGTCGCCATGACGCTGGTCCGCAGCAGCGCGCCGCCCGGGGGCACGGCCGGGTGGATCGCGACGTTGACATAGACGCCCGAGTCGTATAGGGCGCGCCAGAGCAACACCGCTTTCCAGTCGTCCCCGACGACGACCGGCACCACAGGAGTGATCACAGCGCGGCCGTCCGGCAGCGGGTAGGGGTCGACCACGCGGAAGCCGATCTCGTGCAGCCCGCGGTTGAGGTACCGGGCGTTGTCGAGCACGCGCGCGAACAGCTCCGGGCCCTCCGGCGAGCGGACGATCCGCAGCGCGGCGAGCGCGGCGCCGACCGCCGCGGGTACGCCGGCGGCGGTGAACAGGAACGCCCGTGAGGAGATGCGCAGGAAGTCGATCACCTCGTGCGAGCCGGCGATGAAGCCGCCGCACGAGGCGAGCGACTTCGAGAACGTGCCCATCCGGAGGTCGACCTGGTCCTCGATGCCGAACAACTCGGCGGTGCCCGCCCCGCGTGGGCCCAGCACGCCGGCGGCGTGCGCCTCGTCGACCATGAGCCGCGCGCCGTGCGCCCGGCACAGCTCGGCGATCTGCGGCAGCGGCGCGACGTCGCCCTCCATCGAGAACACGCCGTCGACCACCACGAGCGCGCCGCTGTCGTCCTCTGCGGCCCGCTCGAGCATCTTCTGGAGCTTGTCGAGCCGGTTGTGGCGGAACGGCCGCAGCTTGGCCCGCGAGAGCAGGCAGCCGTCGAGGATCGAGGCGTGGTCGGCCGAGTCGGCGATGACGGTGTCGCCGGGCGCGAGCAGCGTGCCCAGCGCGCCGACGTTGGCCTGGTGGCCGGTGGTGAAGACGATCGCCTCCTCGGTGCCCATCCACTCCGCCAGCTCGCGCTCGAGCTCGAGGTGCAGGTCGAGCGTGCCGTTGAGCAGGCGCGAGCCCGTGAGCCCGGTGCCGTAGCGGTCGAGCGCCTCGCGCGCGGCGCGGCGGACGCGCTCGTCGGCGGTCAGCCCGAGGTAGTTGTTCGAGCCGAGCATGATCCGCTCGGCCCCCTCCATCTCCACCACCGGGCCGGCCGGGCCCTCGAGCCGCCGGAAGTAGGGCAGCAGGTCCGCCTCCCGCGCGGCGCGCAGCTGCTCGGAGCGCTCGTGGCCGCGGACCTTGGCGAACACGTCGATGGCAGTCGGCATGTAGGGTTGCGTCTCCGTGAGCGTCGAGGTGCGTCCCGTCTCGTCGCGGCGGGACCTGCGGGAGTTCATCGATCTCCCGTTCCGGCTGCACTCTAGCTCCGGCGTGTGGGTGCCCCCGCTGCGGCTGGAGCGCCGGCTGTTCCTGTCGCGCCGCCAGAACCCGCTGTTCTCCCACGGCGACGCGCAGCTGTTCCTCGCGCGCCGCGACGGGCGCGCGGTCGGGCGCATCTCGGCCCAGTACGACGAGAGCTTCAACGCCTACCACGGGAACCGCTGGGGCATGTTCGGATTCCTCGAGCTCGAGGACGACCCGGCCGTGCTGCCGCCGCTGCTGGAGGCCGCCGAGGGCTGGCTGCGCGCGCACGGGCGCGACCGCATGGTCGGGCCGATGGACTTCACGATGAACGACGAGAGCGGCGTGCTCGTCGAGGGCCACGAGCGCCGGCCGCTGGTCAAGCAGCCGTGGCACCCGCCCTACTACCAGGCGCGCTGCGAGGAGGCGGGCCTGCAGAAGGAGGTGGATCTCTTCTTCTGGGAGCTCGTGATCGCCGACCGGGAGAAGATCCTGCCGGTGATCTTCAAGCTCGCGGAGGATCTCGGGCCGCGCCACGGGATCACGATCCGCAAGATGAGCCGGCGGTCGCTGCGGCGCGACATGGACCGCTTCGCCGAGGTCTACAACTCGGCCTGGAGCGAGAACTGGGGCTTCGTCCCGTACACCAAGCGCGACCTCGACGTCTACGCGCAGGAGCTGCAGCTCGTGTTCGACCGCGACTGGTTCATGGTCGCCGAGACCGCCGACGGCGACACCGCCGCGATCGCGATCACGGTGCCGGACATCAACCAGGTGCTGCGCCGCATGAACGGGCGGCTGCTGCCGCTCGGCTGGTGGCACTTCCTGCGCCGCAACCGGATCATGGACCGCGTGCGGGTCGGGTTCCTCGGGGTCAAGCCGGAGTACCAGCACACCGGCGTCGCGGCGGCGCTGTACGTCGAGCACTTCGACAGGGCGATCGTCACGCAGTACAAGTGGGGCGAGATGGGCTGGATCCTCGAGACCAACCGCAACATGAACCGGGCGATGGAGGCCATGGGCGGGCGCATCGTGCGGCGTCTGCGCGTGTACGCGCGCGACCTCCCGGCTGGAAGTTAGGGCGCCCTTACTTGTAGGGTTCCGGCCATGGACCGCTCCGAGCAACTGAAGGCGTCGCCCCCGATGTTCAGGTCGGGGCTGCTCGATCGCTTCACGCGCGTCCATCACCTCGTCCCTGTGGTGATCTACGCGCCCGTCATCGTCTGGCTGCTCGTCCTCGGCATCGGCCGGCTCGGCGTGCTGACGGCGCTCCTGCTCGCCCTCGCCGGCTACGCCACGTGGACGCTCGCCGAGTACTGGATCCACCGCCTGATCTTCCACTTCGAGCCCGAGAAGGGCCTGGGGGCGCGGCTGCACTGGATGATCCACGGCGTCCACCACGACCACCCGAACGACCCGCTGCGGCTCGTGATGCCGCCGGCGGCGTCGATCCCGATGGCGATCCTCTTCTACGCGCTGTTCTGGCTCGTGCTGGGCGCGGACCGGGCGACGGCGTTCGGCGCCGGCTTCATCGGCGGGTACCTGATCTACGACATGATCCACTACCACACCCACCACGGGACGCCGCGGACGCGGGTGGGGAAGGCGCTGCGCGAGCTGCACATGCGCCACCACTTCCAGGACGACGAGCGCGGGTTCGGGATCAGCGCGCCGTACTGGGACCGGGTGTTCGGGACTACGCCCGTCCGGCGCGGACGCTAGGGTCAGTCGTCCGTGCTGGACGAGGACGCGAGTACCGAGGTCGAGGAGGTCGTCGACGCGCTCCCGGTCGTGGCCGAGCCGCGCGTCGTCGAGCAGCGCCCCGCCGCGGGCGCGGTGGTGCCGGCCCGGCAGGCGGCCGCCCTGGCGGCGACCGGGTTCGTAGCCGGTGCGGCGACCGCCGCGGTGGTCACGCACCGGCGCGCGGTGCGGCGGCGCAAGAGGAAGAAGGCGGGTCCGCTGGGGGAGATCGTGAGCTCCAACTCGTTCCTCATAGACGTGCACCTTTTGCGCAGGGACTGATGTGCTGATCACCGAAGTCGTACGGCCGCCGTGGCCGTTCCGCCTGCCGCGGCCGTCGATGGACGGGCTGCTCCGCCGGCGCGGGAACGGGCTCGTCCGGCTCGTGCACGTCGGCGGGGAGCCGGTGGTGGTGGCCGTCGCCCGCGCGGGGCGCGACGAGGTCGCATTCGCGGCCCGGGCCGCCTCGGAGGAGGGCGCGCGCGAGGGCATCGCCCGGCTGCGGTTCGCGACCGGCGTGGACGACGACCTCGCGCCCTTCCACGCGCGCTTTCGCGCCGACCCGCTGCTCGGCCGCGCGATCCGCGCCGACCCGACGCTGCGCGTGCGCCGCCAGCCCGAGCCGTGGGTCGCGCTGGCGTGGGCGATCGCCGGGCAGCTGATCGACGTCGACCGGGCGAGCGCGATCCAGCGCCGGATGATCGGCGCGCTCGGCCGCCGCTGCCGGCGCACGGGGCTGCGCGACGCGCCCGACGCCGGGACGGTGGCCGCGCAGGCGCCGGCGCGCCTGGTCTCGCTCGGGCTGGCCGAGAAGCGCGCGCTGGCGATGCGTCGCGCCGCGCGCGAGGTCGCCGCGGGCCGGGTGGAGCTCCAGCGCCCGCCTTGGCCGCTGGACGCCGATCTCCGCCGGACGGGCGATTCTCGGCCCCTGGACGCGGATCTACGCCGGACGGGCGATTCTCGGCCCTTGGACGCGGATCTCCGCCGGCTGCGGGCGATCCCGGAGATCGGGCCGTGGACGGTGGAGATGCTGGCGCTGCACGGCCTCGGGCGGCTCGACGTCGTGCCGGCGGGCGACCTCGGCTACCTCGAGCTCGTCGGCCGCCTGTCCGCCGGGCACCCGCGCGCGATCGCGGACGAGGCCGAGGTGCGCGGCTTCTTCGCCGCCTACGCGCCCTGGGCCGGGCTCGCCGGCGAGTACTTGCGCTACGCGGCCGCCTCCGGCCGGCTCAACGGCTCGTCTGCCCGGGCAAGAACTCGTTGGTCAGCGGGGGCACGTCGGCCGGCGGCCGCGTGAGCAGCCGGTTGGCGCGCATCCAGCGCTCGTAGGCGGCCCACTCGGTCGGCTCCTGCCAGCCCCACGGCAGCGACTTGTCCTTGGGGAAGAACGCCGGCATCGTCGCGCGCACGGATGCCTCCTGGAGCCCGGCGTCGAGTCCGTGAGAGGCCTTCACGAGCGCGTCGACGCCGATCGACGGGTCACGCTTGAGCAGCCGGTAGCCGTCGGCCGTCGCCTGCAGGAAGCGCCGCAGCCGCGACGCGCCGGCCTCGTTGAGGTCGCCGCTGCGGACGACGAGGATCAGCTCGTTGTAGGTCGGCACGCCGAGCTTCTCCATGCGCAGAATTACCGGGCGCCGGTGGCGGCGCTCGAGGTCGACGCCCTCGTAGTTCCAGAACGCCCCGAGCGTCGCGTCGGCCTTCTTCGAGAGCATCGCCGGCACGAGGTTGAAGCCGACGTTGGTCTCCTTCACGCGCGCGGGATCGACGCCGGCGCGGCGCAGGATCGTCTGCAGGTAGGCGTGCTGATACGAGATCCCCGACGTGCCGACGCGCTTGCCGGCGAGGTCGCGCGGCGAGGCGATGTGCGCGGACCCGAGCGCCATCAGCGACGTCAGCGGGACCTGCACGAGCGCGCCGGCCGAGACCAGGTTGTCCGCGCCGTGGTCGCGCGCGAGCAGCAGCTCGGGCTCGTAGGAGATCGCGACGTCCGCGCGGCCCGCCCGCAGGAGCTTCAGCGGCGCCGAGGGGTCCGGCGGCGTCTCGATCTTGACGTTCAGCCCCGCCTTGGCGTACAGGCCGGCGGCCTGGGCGGCGTAGATCCCGGCGTGGTCGGCGTTCGGGAAGTAGTCGAGCATGAGCGTGAACGGCTCGCGCTTCCCCGGCCCGGTCGGCTCCCGCTTCTCGCCGCAGCCGGCGAGCACGAGCGCGAGCAGGAGCGCCGCGGCGACGACGACGCCGCGGCGCCCGCGGGCGCGCGGCGTCCACGAGATGACGCGGCGCTCGAGCGCCGCGAAGGCGGCGTAGAGGACGATCGCCATCGCGAACAGCAGCGCCGTGGCGGCGAACGCGCGCGGCGTCTCGAGCTGCCCGTTGGCGGTCAGCAGCGTGTGGCCCAGCCCGGAGTCGGAGCCCGACCACTCCCCGAACACGGCGCCGATCACCGCCACCGCGGCGGCCACCTTGACGCCGGTGAACGCGGCCGGCAGCGCCGCCGGCGCCTCGAGGAAGCGCAGGCTCTGCCAGCGCGAGGCGTCCAGCGAGCGCAGCAGCTTGAGCGCGTCGGGGTCGACGTCGCGCAACCCGTCGTAGAGGTTGATCGTGACGGGGAAGAAGCAGACCAGCGCGACCATGAGGATCTTCGGGCCGATCCCGAAGCCGAGGATCAGGACCACGACCGGCGCGATCACCGGCATCGGGACCGCCTGCGAGCCGATCACGAGCGGCCGCAGGGTGCGCTCGACGGTGGAGGAGAGGTGCATGGCGAGCGCCAGCGCGGCGCCCAGGACGAGCGCCCCGGCGAGCCCGAGCAGCACCTCCCAGCTCGTCACGAGCAGGTCCGGGGCGAGCACGGCGCGGTCCTCCCACAGCGACTGCGCGACCTGGCTGGGCGCCGGCACCAGCAGCGGGTCGATGGCGCCGAGGCGCACGAGCAGCTCCCAGCCGCCGAGCAGCGCGAGCACGAACACCGCGGGGGCCATCAGCCCGTCCCCCCGCCGAGCGCCTTCAGCGCGCGCTCGCGCAGCTCGACCACTCCGAGGTCGGTCCGCGCGCGGGGCCGCGGCAGCGCGACGTCGAGCGTCGCGACCACGCGCCCGGGCCGCGCCGACAGCAGCACGATCCGGTCTGCCAGCAGCACCGCCTCCTCGACGTCGTGGGTGACGAGCAGCACCGTCCGCGGCTCGCGCGCCAGCGCATCGGCGAGCCAGCTCTGCATCTGCCCGCGCGTGAGCGCGTCCAGCGACGCGAACGGCTCGTCGAGGCACAGCACCGGCCGCCCGGCCAGCAGCGTCCGCAGGAACGCCACGCGCTGGCGCATCCCGCCCGAGAGCTCGCCCGGCCGCGCGCGCTCGAAGCCCTCGAGCCCGAACGCCGCGAAGTGCCGGTGCGCGGCCGCGCGCGCCTGCGCCCGCGAGTCGCCCTTGACCCGCCGCGCCAGCGCCGCGTTGTCGAGCGCGTTCAGCCACGGCAGCAGCCCGTCGCGCTGCGGCATCAGCGCCGCGGGCGGCGAGCTCACGGTCCCGGCGTCGGACGCGGCGAGGCCGCACACCAGCTCGAGCAGCGTCGACTTCCCGCACCCGCTCGGCCCCACCACGGCGACGACCTCGTGCGCCGCGACCCGCACGTCGATCCCGTCGAGCGCCAGCACGCGCCCGAACGCCTTGCGCACGCCGGCCACGACGACTCCGTCGTCCGGCTTTACGTCACGAGGCTCCCTCTCGGGAGCCTCGACATCGATCCGCATCGCTCCCTCCGCGGGCATTACCCCACAGGTTCGAAGGGTCAGCGCCGGACGGGCGCTATCTCAGCCGGGCGATCCTCCCAGCCCCCCTGTTTCAGATGACCAGCAGCCTAACAACCTGGATCGCGCGGGCGCGCCGCCCTGTACCGTCTGCCGGAGCCATGGACTGGGAGGCCGAAGGCCTGCTCGAAGGGCTCGAGGACGACGCCGCGCGCGCCGCTCGGGCCCGGCTGCTGGACGAGCTGGCGGAGAAGGGCGCGGGCGTCGAGGAGCTCAGGCGGGCGGTGGCCGAGGACCGGCTGGTGCTGCTCCCCGTCGAGCGCTATCTCAGCGGCGAGGCGCGCTACACGGCGCGCGAGCTGTCCGAGCTCTCCGGGGTCGAGATCGACTTCCTGGCTGCCAGCCGGCGCGCGCTCGGGCTGCCCGTCCCCGGGCTCGACGACCGGATCTTCGGCGAGCAGGACCTCGAGGCGGCCAGGCTCGGCCGCAGCCATCGCGAGGCCGGGTTCGCGGACGAGGACGCGCTCGAGGTCACGCGCGTGCTCGGGCAGGGGATGAGCGCCTACGCCGAGGCCACGCGGGCGCTCGTGGCGCGCACGTTCATGGAGCCCGGCCTGGACGAGCACGAGCTCGCCCGCCGCTACTGCGCGGTGGCCGAGCAGCTGATGCCGCTCGCCGGGCCGTGGCTGGAGCACGTGTTCGCCATGCACCTCCAGCAGAGCCTGCGCACCGACGCGATCACCGAGGAGCAGCGCCGCACCGGCCGGCTCGACGACACGCGCGAGACGGTGGTGGCGTTCGCCGACGTCGTGGGCTTCACGGAGCTCGGCGAGAGCGTCCCGGTCGAGGAGCTCGGGGGCGTGGCGGGGCGGCTCTCGCGGCTCGCGGCCGAGGCGGTCGACCCGCCGGTGCGGCTCGTCAAGCTCATCGGCGACGCGGTGATGCTCGTGTGCCCCGAGCCGGTGCCGATGCTCGACACCACGCTGCGGCTCGTGGACGCCGCCGGCGACGACGCGAACCTCCCGCCGCTGCGCGCCGGGGTGGCGTCGGGCCAGGCCGTGCACCGCTGGGGCGACTGGTTCGGCGCGCCGGTCAACCTCGCGAGCCGGCTCACCACACGCGCGCGCCCCGCGTCCGTGCTGGTCACCGACGCGATCCGCGAGGCCGCCGGCGACGCGTTCGCGTTCTCGGACGCCGGCGCCAAGAAGCTCAAGGGCATCTCTTCGCCCGTGCACGCCTACCGGGCGCGGCGGGCGTAGGACGGGGTCGGATCCCGCGAGCGACTACGCGCCCGCGCCGGGGTCTGACCCCGGCCCCCAAGGTCAACCGGATCCTAATCCGCCATCTCCTGCACCCGGGGGCGCCGCGCGGATAGGGTCCTGACCAGAAAGAGGGGCGGGTGCCGCTCGGCTCCCGTCCCGAGAGGGATGGGAGGTTTGATGATCGTTGCTCCACTGCGGCCTGGACGGCTGCTCGTGTCCGTATGCGCCGCCGCCGGCGCGCTGCTCGTGGGGGCGCCGTCCGCGCCCGCCTCGCACGACCAGTCCCCGTCGCTGAGCTTCAAGGCGTGTGGCGACGCGCCAAATGTCCAGTGCGCGGTCCTGCGCGCCCCGCTGGACTACGACCGGCCGAACGACGGCAAGGTCAACCTGTTCGTCGCCCGCTCGCCCGCCACGGACAAGGCGCACCGGATCGGCACGCTGTTCCTGAACTTCGGCGGGCCAGGCGCCTCGATCGCCGACTTCATCGAGGCCTTCGGCGCCGACGGGTTCCCGGCGCTGAACGAGCGCTTCGACCTGATCGGGATGGATCCGCGCGGTGTCGGCCAGAGCCAGCCGTCGATCGACTGCAAGGCCAACCAGGAGACGCAGGGGATCTACTCCGAGCCCTTCCAGACGCCGTTCAACGTCAACCCGGGGGCGCTGATCCAGAAGGACAGCCGCTACATCGCGCGCTGCATCGCGCTCAACGACGGGATCCTGGCGCACGTCTCGACGGCCAACGTCGCCCGTGACATGGACCTGCTCCGAGACGCCCTGGGCGAGCGCAAGCTCAACTACTTCGGCTTCTCCTACGGCACGTTCCTCGGCGCCACGTACGCGAGCCTGTTCCCGCGCAACTACCGCGCGATGGTGCTCGACGGGCCACTCGACGCCGACAACTACATCAACCGGCCGATGCAGGGCCTGCGCGAGCAGACCGCGGGCTTCGAGCGCGCGCTCGGCCGCTTCTTCCAGGCCTGCGCCGCCGACCAGGCGGCCTGCCTCGGGTTCGGCGGCAAGGATCCCTGGGACGCCTATGACTCGCTGATCGACCAGGCCAACGCCCATCCGCTTGCGGCCACCGGCTACACGCCGGACCCGCGGCCGGTGAAGGGCGACGACGTGATCGCCGCGGCGGTCGTCCCGATGTACGCCAAGCAGCTGTGGCCGCTGCTCGCACAGGCGCTGTCGGCCGCGCAGGGCGGCGACGGCAGCCTCATCCGGCAGCTCACGGACGAGTTCTTCTACGGCCGCGACCCCGACACGGGCCAGTACTCGCCCGGCACCGATCTCTACTTCACGATCGGCGCCGGCGAGCAGCGCTACACGCGCGACCTCGGCACGTACTTCGAGGCCGGCGACGACGCGTTCGGCATGTTCGACCACTTCTACTTCAACACCGGCTACGTCGAGCTCAACTACGGGCTCTATCCGATCCACGACAAGGACGCGTTCTACGGCCCGTTCAAGGCCTCGAACCAATCGCCGACGCCGCTCGTGGTCGCCACCACGTACGACCCGGCGACGACGTACCGCGGCGCGCAGCGCCTCGTCCGCGACCTCGGCAACGCCCGGCTGCTGACGATGCGCGGTGACGGCCACACGGCCTACGGGAACGGAAGCCCGGACTGCATCGACACCGCGATCGAGAGCTACGTCAACACCCTGACGCTGCCGGCGCCGGGGACGAGCTGCCGCCAGAACATCCCGTTCGCGCAGCCCCAGCAGGTCCAGCAGCGGGCGCTCGTCGCCCCGCAGGTCCGCCAGCAGCTTCGGCTGCACGCACGGCAGATCCTCGGCTGACCACGCCGTCTCGCCCGCCCGGCCGCGCTCAGGCGTAGGCCGGGCGGGTGAGCGCGCGCACGAAGTCCTCGAGCTGGCGCGTGGTCCAGCACTCGTGCGCCTCGCAGAACTGCTCGTAGGCGGCGATCACCGAGTCGCCGTAGTTCCAGTACAGGCGCGGCTCGGGGTTCAGCCAGAACGTGCGGCCGGCGCGGTCGGCGACGCGCGCGAAGACGTCGGCGCGCGGGTCGCGCCCGTTCGTGCGGGCGTCGCCGAGCACGATCACCGTCGCGCGCGGGTGCAGGTCGTCCTCGACCAGCGTCAGGAACTCGTTCCAGACGCGCCCGTAGTCGGTGTAGCCGGACACGTCGGCGACCCCGGCGTCGCGGGAGATCGCGTCGCTGACCGCCTTGAACGAACGCTCGCGCTCGAACACGTCGGTGACCTCCGAGATCCGCTCCACGAACACGAACGAGCGCATCCGCCGGAACGCGTCGTGCAGCGCGTGCAGCACGCTCAGGAAGAAGACGCTCGCCGAGGTGACGGACGTGGAGACGTCGCACAGCACGTAGAGCTCCGGCCGGCGCGGGCGCCGCGGCCGGTATTTCAAAACCACCGGCACGCCGCCGGTCTCCAGCGAGGCGCGCATCGTGCGGCGCACGTCGACGTGCGCGTGGTGGCGGTGGCCGCGCGCCTGGTGGCCCCGGGTGGCGAGGCGCCGCTTGAGCTGGGCGACGACGCGGTGCACGGCCGCGAGGTCCTGCAGCGGGCCGGACGGGAGAGCACGGTCGAGCTCGTTCAGCGGCCGCGACGGCGGCAGCGCCTGCGTGCGCTCGATCTGGGCGCGCTCGAGCTCGCGCCGCAGGTGCGCCTCGAAGCGGCGGATCTCCTCACGGGTGAGTCCCTCCAGCGGGGCGTTCGGGGCCTCGCCCTTGACCAGCCCGCCCGGCTCCGAGCGCAGTCCCAAGGCGCGCCGGATCCGCTGCACGTCGACGCCGAGCACGCCCGAGCCCTCGCCGCGGCGGCCGAAGGCGGCGATGGCGAGCCGGGCGAGGTCGCGCATCGCGGCCTCGTCGCCGGCGCGGATCGCCGCGAGGATCTGCTCGCGGAGGGCGTCGTAGTCGATCCGCTCGCCGCCGGTGATGCCGTCGGCCGGCTCCTCGGCCGCGCCGGCCTCGCGCACCCCCTGCTCGATCGCCGCGCCCTCGGCGGCACGGAAGAAGTAGCGCTCGAAGATCAGCTCGAACACGCGCCGGTCCTCGGGCGACTTGGCGAGCGTCGCCGCCAGCGCCTCCCGGAACGGCCCCGGCTGCGTCCAGCCGACCTCGCCGAGCGCCGCGAACGCGTCATTGAGCTCCGACGTGCCGATCGCGACGCCCTCGGAGCGCAGCGCGTCGGCGAAGCCGAGGACGTGGCGCGGAAGGCTCACGCGGCGGCGCCGAGGCGCACGCCGACCCGCTCGGCGACCGTGTCGAGGTCGGTCCGGTGCTTGACGATGATCGACATCGTCGCCTTGAACACGTCGGGCGAGATGTCCTCGGCGCCGAGCAGCAGCAGCGCGCGCGCCCAGTCGATCGACTCCGCGATCGAGGGCGGCTTCTTGAGGTCGAGATCGCGCACCATCGCCACCACCTCCACCAGCCGCGCCGCCACCGTCTCCGGCAGCTCGGGCGCGTGCAGGCGGACGATCTCGAGCTCGCGCTCGGTGCTCGGGTAGTCGAGCCACAAATACAGGCAGCGGCGCTTGAGCGCCTCGGTCAGCTCGCGCGAGTTGTTCGAGGTGAGGATCACGACCGGGTGCGAGCGGGCGGCGATCCGGCCCAGCTCGGGGATCGAGATCTGGAAGTCCGACAGCAGCTCGAGCAGCATCGCCTCGAACTCCTGGTCGGTCTTGTCGATCTCGTCGATCAGCAGCACGACCGGCGCCTCGGCCGAGATCGCGGTCAGCAGCGGGCGCGGGAGCAGGAACTCCTCGCCGAAGATGTCCTCCTGCACCGCCTCCCAGCCGGTCCCCTCCGCCTCGGCCTGGATCCGCAGCAGCTGCTTGCGGTAGTTCCACTCGTAGAGCGCCTTGGCCTCGTCGAGGCCCTCGTAGCACTGGAGGCGCACGAGCCCGCGGCGCAGGTACGCCGCCAGCGCCTTCGCGAGCTCGGTCTTGCCGACCCCTGCGGGGCCCTCGACGAGCACGGGCTTGCCGAGGCGGGCGGCGAGATAGGCGACGAGCGCGGTCGACTCGCCCGGCAGGTAGCCGACCGCCCGCAGGCCGTCGGCGACCTCGTCGACGGAGGCGGGGACCAGCGGGGCGGTCATCGCGGAGAGTCTAGGAGGCGCGTGACGAGGTCGGCATAGGCGTCGGCGAGCTCGTCGAGCGAGAGCTCCCGCGGCCCGCGGTGGTACACGAACACGGTGGGGGCGAGCGGCGCGAGCACGACGTCGGCGAGGTAGTCGGCGCGCGCCCCCATGCCCGCCTCGCGCAGCAGCAGCCCCACGTGGGTGCGCATGAAGGCGTAGGGCGCGCTGGCGAGCCGCCCACGCTCACTCGCGCGCAGCAGGTCCGCGTGTCGCTCGAGGTGCTCGAGGTACGCGCGGCCGAACGCGATCAGGCGCTCCTTCGGCGGCCCGCCCGGCCCGAGCGGCGCCGGGCCGCGGATGACCGCGTCCTGGAGCTCCGACTCGTGCTCCGAGAGCAGCGCGAGCGCGAGGCTGGCGCGGTCTCCGAAGCGCCGGAACAGGGTCCCCTTCCCGACTCCCGCCTCGGCCGCCACCGCGTCCATGGACACGTTGTCCACGCCGTGGCACTCGAACAGCCGGCCGGCGGCCTCGAGCACCTTGCGGCGGTTGCGCGCGGCGTCGGCGCGCTCGGCCGTGTCGGTTCCGAGGACGGGAAGCGGCTTCGCCATATGACGCATATGATACTAAGCGGACCACGGTCCGATTCTGTGATACAGTGCCGCCCAGGTCAACCGGACCACGGTCCGGAACAACTCTCAGGAGAGCCATGAGCGCCATCGCCACACCCCTCGTCCCTGCCGGCACCTGGACCGCGGATCGGGTCCACTCGACGGTCGGGTTCGCTGTAAAGCACATGGTCGTATCGACCTTCCGCGGCCGCTTCGAGGACTACGACGCGACGCTGACCGCGGCCGAGGACGGCTCGCTGCGGCTGGACGGCCGTGTGCGCGCCGAGTCGCTCGTAGTCAAGGACGAGAACCTCGCCGCGCACCTGCGGTCACCGGAGTTCTTCGACACCGAGCGCTACCCGGAGATCGCGTTCGCCTCGACGCTGGTGCGCGTCGAGGAAGGGAACCTCGTCGTCGACGGCGAGTTGACGATCAAGGGTCACACGCGGCCGCTCGAGGCGCGCGGGACGATCACGGAGGCCGTCGCGGGGCTCGGCGGCGCCCTGCGCGTCGGCGTCGAGCTCGGTGCGATCGTCGATCGCACCGAGTACGGCCTCGAGTGGAACGCGCCGCTGCCCAAGGGCGGGGTCGCGCTCGCCAACGAGGTCAAGCTGTCCGTCAACCTCGAGTTCATCGCGGAGTAGGGATGCGGGTTCTCGGCCTCTCGGGCAGCCTGCGCGCCGGCTCGTTCAACTCGTGCCTCCTGCGCGCCGCGGGGGAGCTGCTGCCGCCGGGGGCCGAGCTGGTCGAGTTCCCCGGCCTCAAGGCGATCCCGCCCTACGACGCCGACGACGACCGCGCGCCCGGGCCGGAGGCGGTCCGGGCGCTGAAGACGGCGATCGCCGACGCCGACGCCGTGCTCGTCGCGACGCCCGAGTACAACCACTCGCTGCCGGGCCAGCTCAAGAACGCGCTGGACTGGGTCTCGCGGCCGCTCGCGGAGAGCCCGCTGCGCAACAAGCCGGCGGCCGTCGTGGGCGCGAGCACGGGGATGTTCGGCGCCGTGTGGGCGCAGGCGGAGGCGCGCAAGGTGCTCGCCGCGATCGGCGCCCGCGTGATCGATCGCGAGCTGCCGGTGGCGGGCGCCGACGAGGCGTTCACTTCCGACGGCCGCCTGGCCGACCGCGACCTGGAGCTGGAGCTCGCCGGCATCGTCGCCGAGCTGGCGGCCGAGGTCGCCCCGGTGCGCGTGGCCGCCTGACCGCTCAGCTCGCCGGGCGCAGCGCGGCCTGCGCGAACGTCCTCACGTCGGCGAGCGGGACGTTCGAGCCCGCCGGCCGGTTGCTCCACACGAGCGCCCAGCGGTCGCCGGGCGCGTCGTAGGCGGCAGCCGGGATGCGCGCCTCGAGGCCGGGGGATACCGTCTCCGGCGCGCCTAACGGCCCGGCGGGCGGCGCGAGCGCGGCGAGCAGCGCGCCGCCGGTGCCCTCGACCGAGCCGGTCGTCCACGCGACCAGGCGGCGGCCGTCGGGAGCGGCGGCGAGCGCCCCCTCGAACGCATCCGCGCCCGGCGGTGAGACGTCCTGCGGCGCCCCGAAGACCAGGCGCGGATCGGTGGCGGCGGCGCGCACGCGGTAGTGCGCGCCGTCCCAGCCGGTCCACGCCACCGTCGCGTGGCCCACGGCGTCCAGCGCGAGGTCCAGGCCCATCTGCATCTGCGTCTCCGGCTGGCGCTCCAGCAGCTGCGCGGCGCGGAAGCGGGCGGCGCCTGACGGCCGGACCGCCACCTCGTAGAAGACCGGCCCCGTAGACCCGCCCTCGGAGCGGAACTGCGCGCCCCAGGCCACGAACGCGCGCCCGTTGGGGGCGATCGCGGTGTGAAGGGTGGCGAAGAACGTGGGCTCCGAGGCGATCGTGTCGGTCGGGCCGAAGCGCGAGCGCGACCGCGGCTTGACGCGCGCGCGCACGACGCCGCGCGCGTCCCAGGCGACCAGCACGTCGCCCCGCGGCGAGACGGCGACCGACACCGAGCGGATGCGCCCACGGCCGAGCTCCACCGGCGGACCGAACTGACCGCCGATGCGCCGGAGCGAGACGTAGACGCGATCCGTGGTGACCCCGCGGTCCTGGAACCAGGCGATCGCGGCGTCGCCCGAGGAGTCCGCGGCGAGCTGCGCGCCGCGCAGCCCCCGCTGGACGGCGATCGTGTGGGGCGCGAAGAAGCGCGGCACGCGTCCGAACACCGCCGCGAGGCGCACCCGCTGCTCGGCGGGGTCGGACGACACCGGGCGTTGCGTGGCCACCAGCGCGCGACCGCCCCGGCCGTAGAAGACCGGGGGCGAGACGAGGCTCGGCCGCGGACCGGCGGCGAGTGTGGACTCGGCGCCGAATGTCGCGGCGCCGTGCGCGAGCGCGGCGCCGTCGACGGAGCCGGTCGCCTGGTCGCCGATCCCGTCCTGCGTCCGCCAGGTCGCGAGCCCGTCGCCGTTGCCGGCAAAGCCAACCGTCGGGACGTCGACGAAGAGGTGCGGCGAGGAGAGCGTCTGCGGCGGCGACCAGGGCGGCGCGGCGGCGGCGGCGGAGGGGGCGAGCGCCGAGGCGGCGAGGACGAGGGCGAGGACGGGACGGCGCATCGTCACAAGAACGGCCCGCGACGGCGCGGGTTGCGCCAGAACGGCCGGGGGGCCCGCGACGGCGCGGGTTGCGCGTCAGAACAGCCGGGGTGCGTCGTCGCCGGGCGGAGGCTCGTCCTCGGTCGCCGGCTCGGGCGGGCGCCGGCGCGCCGGCGCCTCGCCCGGCTCGCCCTCCCAGCCCGGCCGCTCGCGGAACGCCTCGGTGAAGGCATCCCGATCGCGCGGGCGGCGGTCCGGCCGCGGCTCGGGCTGCGGGCGCGCCGGGGCGACCCACTCGACCTCCTCGGCCACCGGGTTCGGCGGCTCGGGCCGGTGCGCGGCTCGCACGCGCGCGCCCGCCACGATCAGCGCGCCGGCCGCCAGCAGCGCGCCGAAGATCCCCCACTGGATGCCGATCGTCGCCCCCGGACCCGAGATGTCGGGCTTGTCGAACAGCCGCCACACGAGCAGCAGCGCCGCCCAGCCGCCGGCGAGCGTGATCGCCGCCCCGTCGCCGCCCGGCAGGTGGAACGCCTTGCGCTGCGAGCGGGCCCAGACGAGGAACAGCACCGCGAACGCGACCAGCAGCACGGCCGCCTCCACGAACGTGAAGACCCCGAACGCGCTCAGGCTGTCGTGCACCACGCGCCCGGAGACGAAGAACGCCTTGTCGTACCACGGCAGCAGCAGCGAGAGCGCGAGCGCGGCGGCGGCGATCCCCGTCAGCCGCATCTCGGGCGGGAGCGCGATCAAGTCGCGGCGCAGGTTCACCGGATCGGGATGTCCTCCACGCTCGGCTCGGGCGGCGGGCGGCGCTCGAGGCGCTCGATCGAGTAGTCGAGGATCGCCCGGATCGCGATCAGGAGCTCGCGCAGCGCATCGGCGAGCTGGCGGGCGAGCTCCGGCGGGATCGCGCCGCGGACCGTCTCCAGCAGCCCCATCAGCGCCGAGAGGTCCGGAAACGGCGGCCGGTCCGCGGACGAGCCCGGCACCTGCCAGCCGGCGGGCGGCACGTCCGCCGAGCGCGCGGCCTCCTCGGCGCGCGCGTGCGCCTCGCGGACCAGCCGCTCGGCCGCCTCGAACGCCTCGCGCTCGTCCTCACCCATGCTCGAATCCAACCACGAGCGACCCGTCGGCGAGCGTCGCCGAGGTCGGCCGGAATCCCGCGAGCGCGCCCGGGAGCACGATCGTGCGCTTCTGCCCGTCGACGCGCACCACCAGCTCCAGCCCGATCTTCTTGAGCGCGACGTCGCCCTTGCGCGCGAACGGCAGGTCCAGGCGCAGCTCGGCGAGGCCGTCGTCGACGCGCAGCTCCTGGGTGAGGCGCTCGTGAAGGATCGCGGCGCCGTCGCTCTCCCCGAACAGCGCCTCGCCCAGCTCGTCGAGCCGCGCGGGGCCGATCACCTCGTGGGCGAAGTACGGCGCACGCAGCAGCGGGACGGGCGCGAAGCCGGACTCCACGAGCGCGAGCTGCTCGCGCTGGACCGCATGCCAGCCGCCGAAGTAGCCGTCGGCCAGCTCGTCCGGGAAGACCCGGTTCACGATCACCGCGTCGGTCAGGTAGCCGTACAGGTTCAGGTAGGTGAACGTCCGCATCGCCTCCGCGACGACCATCCGGTCGGGCGTCATCACGAGCCGCATCGACACCCGCGACGCGTCGCGCAGCAGCTCGTGCATCGCGATCAGGTTCCCGACGAGCCGCTGGATCTCGGCCAGCACGCGCTCGTCCGGCAGCGACATGTCGAGGAACATGCGCGCGAGCGGGCGCGCCGCCGACATCACCGCCTGCTCGCGCCCGAACACCTTGTCGAGCCACCAGCGGGCTGCGTCGGGGAAGGACAGCAGCCGCAGCGTCTCGCCGGTCGGCGCGCAGTCGACGACGACCACGTCCCAGTCGCCCGACTCGACGTGGCGCTTGATCTGCAGCAGCGAGAACAGCTCGTCGCCGCCCGGCGGCACGGTCAGCTCCTCGGCGGCGATGCGGTCCACGCCGCGCTCCATCAGCAGGCCGCCGAGCCAGCCCGACACCGCGCTCCAGTGGCGCTCGAGCTCGTCCTGCGCCTGCACCTGCTGCGCGAACAGGCCGCCGCCGGCCTCGGCGGGCTCGCCGCCGACGTCCGCCTGCAGCGCGTCGGCCAGCGAGTGCGCGGGATCGGTGGAGAGCACGATTGTGCGCGCGCCGGCGGCCGCGCAGCGGCGGGCGGTGGCGGCCGCCACGGAGGTCTTCCCGACGCCGCCCTTGCCCGTGTAGAGGATGGTCCGCGGCCGCATGGCGAGCAGCGCAGTCTAGGAGTCCCTCTTCCGGGTCACCTCCACGGTCCCGGTGACCGCGGCCGGGTTGCCGGCGAGGTCGGTCGCCGACACCGTCAGCATGTACTCGCCGGTGCGCCGCGGCACCCGCCACTCCAGCGACCGCGTGCCGCGCCCGACCGCGCCGAGGGTCCGCGCCAAGACCACTTTGTCCCCGCGCGCCACGCGCACGCTCAGGCGCGCGATCTTCGAGAGCTTGAACCGCAGCCGCCCCTCGCGGCCGGCCCGCAGCGTGGACGGCAGGAGCGCGAGCACGGGCGGGATCGTCAGATAGCCGGTGAAGTGCTGGGCCGCGCTGCAGTACTCGAGCGCGCCCGTGCGCGAGCACAGCTGGCCCAGGAAGTCGCGCAGGAGCCGGTGATAGCCGAGGTCGGACTCGCGCGTCAGCGACCCGCGCGAGTACAGCGACCAGGCGCCGGTGTCGAACCGCGGGACCTCCGCGCGCGCCGCAGCGTCGCCGGCCGCGAACAGGTTGCGCGCGGTGGGGTCGCCGGTCAGCCCGGCGTAGTCGAACAGCCCCACGAGCGACTGGATGAAGCCGTTGAGGACGCGCAGCTCGGGCAGCCCGGAGTACTGCAGGTAGTGCGCGCCGCCGTCGGCGTCCACGCGCACGCCCTCGGGCGGCGTGGTCAGGAAGATGCCGAGCCCGCGCTGGGCGGCGGGCAGGACGTCGGCCTGCCGGCCGAGCCGGATCGCCGCGCGTGCGAGCGCCTGCAGGCCGGTGCCCTGCGCGAGCGAGCTGACCCACGGCGGCCGCTGGCCGTCGAACGGGAACAGGTACTCCCACGCCAGCCCGCCGGCGCGCTCGCTCGCGAGCGGCAGGATCTCGTCGATCAGCCGCCCGGCGCGCGCGTCGTAGCGGCGGCCGCCCGTCCACAGGCCGTTGAGCTTGCCGAACGTCGCCAGCCACTGGAGCTGGATCCCGTGGCCGCGGTACTCCTGCCAGACGAGCTCGGAATCCGGGAAGCCGACGCGCTGGCCGTCGGCCAGCAGCGGGCTCGTCGTCCACCACTGGATGTTGCGCTCCAGCGTGAGCCACAGCGGGCCGAGCCGGGACGCCGTGAGCTGGTGGCGCGACGCCATGTTCTCGAGGTCGGCCACGACGCCCCCGAGCTCCGCCCGGCGCACCCCGCGCAGCCGCTTGACCAGGTCCTTCGCATGCTCGTAGGCCGCCCGCTTGGCCGCGTAGTCCGGCGGCGCCAGCCGCTCGAGCTCCCCGATCACCGTCGTGCGGGCGGCCGCCGCGGCCGCCGGCGCGGCCGCGAGGCTGCAGAGGATCGCCACGAGCGCGCAACAGCAGGTCCGTCTCGGCGCCACTCCCCAATGCTAGGCTCGCCTCCCCTGCCGATGTTGCCGCGCCTGCTCGCACTCTTGGTCGCCGTGGGCCTGATCGCCGGTTGCGGCGGGGGCCCCGAGCTCGCCAACTCGGGCACGAACGTCGACGCCGTCCTGCGCGACACGCTCGACAACCTCGGCCAGATGAAGTCGGCGAGCATCGACGCGCGGCTGACGGTCGACGCCGAGAGCCACGTGACGGCGCGGCTCACCGGCGCCTACGTCAGCCAGGACGGCCGGCTGCCGAAGTTCCACCTCGCCGGCAAGGTCGACGAGGGCGGCGAGCGCTACACGGCGAGCGCGACCTGGACCGGCGAGAAGGGCTACGTGGGGCTGCAGGGCGTCGATTACGAGGTGGCCGACCTCCTCGCCCGCCAGGTGGCCGCCGGCTACGAGCAGGCGCTCGCGGCGAAGGGCCGGATCGACCTCACGCGCTGGCTGCGCGATCCGCGCCAGACGGCCGCGGGCGACACCATCAAGATCACCGGCGACGCCGACGTCGCGCGCGTGATCGACGACGTCGAGCGGCTCTCGCGCGCGCTCAGCCTGCCGGGCGCCGGAGAGAAGCTCACGCCCGCCGATCGCTCCCGGGCGATCGCCGCCGCCAAGCGGGTGTCGGTCGCGATCTACACCGGCGCCGCAGATCACGTCCTGCGCCGCCTCACGGTGGCCGGCGCGACACGGGACGCGCGCTTCACGCTCGATCTCAGCCTCGCGCGGGTCGGCGAGGACCAGAAGATCCCGGAGCCCGAGCACGCGCGGCCGTTCAGCGAGCTCCTGAAGGCGCTCGACCACTCCTAGCTCAGCCGACTCTCATCTTCGGATCGCAGTAGGCTCGGCGGCGGTGACCGCCGAACGCGTCCCGTTCAATCTGCGGCGCTTCCTGTTCAGCGGGCAGGGCTGGCCGTACCTCCTGGTCCCGTTCATCCCGATCGCCGTCGCGCTGGACCTGGCCGAGGCGGGCGCCACGATCGTGTTCTTCTCCTCCGCGCTGGGCGTCGTGCCGACCGCGGCCCTGATGGGGCGGGCGACGGAGGAGCTCGCGGCGCGCGCCGGGCCGGGGATCGGCGGGCTGCTCAATGTCACGTTCGGCAACGCGCCGGAGCTGATCATCGCGATGTTCGCGCTGGATGCCGGCCTGCACGAGGTCGTCAAGGCGTCGCTCGTCGGCTCGATCCTCGGCAACCTGCTGCTCGTGATGGGCGCCTCGATGCTGATCGGCGGCTGGGGGCGCGACCGGCAGAGGTTCCTGGCCACGATCGCGAGCTCCCAGTCCACGCTGCTGCTGCTGGCGTGCGTCGCGATCCTGCTGCCGGGGCTGTTCCTGCTGGCGACCGGCGACTCGCTGCCGCGGCCGGCCGAGGAGGCGCCGCGCTTCTCGAGCGACGTCGAGCTGATGTCGGCGCTCGTCTCGGTCGTCCTGCTCGCCTCCTACGGCGCCGGGCTGTGGTTCTCGCTCAAGACGCACCGCGACCTCTTCAACCCGCAGATGGACGAGGAGGAAGAGGTGCATCACGCCTGGTCGATCCGCCGCAGCATGCTCGCGCTCGCGATCGCCGGCGCGGCGGTGGGCGTGATGTCGGAGATCCTCGTCGGCTCGATCGAGGAGGCGTCGGCGGGCATCGGCCTGTCGCCGTTCTTCGTCAGCCTGATCGTGGTGGCGATCGTGGGCAACGCGGCCGAGCACTGGGTCGCCGTCTACTTCGCGGCGCGCGACAAGCTCGACCTGTCGATCGGCATCGCGATCGGCTCGAGCGCGCAGATCGCGCTGTTCGCCGTCCCGGTGCTGGTGCTCTTCTCGTTCGTGATCGGGCCGTTCCCGATGGCGCTCGAGTTCAGCTCGCTGGAGCTGGGCGCGATCCTGCTGGCCGTGATCATCGCCACCCACGTCACGCACGAGGGCGAGACGACGTGGTTCGAGGGGCTGCAGCTCCTCGCGGTCTACGTCGTGCTCGGCGTGGTCTTCTTCTTCGTGTAGATCTAGAACTCGTCCTCGTCCGGCTCGAGCTCCTCCTCCTCGTCCACGATGTCCTCGTCGGGGTTCTCGCGGGCGGCGGCGCGGGCTCGGCGGGTCTCGAACGCCTCGACCAGCTCGTCACGGCGGTGCTCGTCGACGGCGGCGTCGTCGCCGAGCAGGATCCACTCCCCGCCCTCGTCCTCGTCGTCCTCGATCAGCTCGAGGTCGACGCTCGCGGAGTCGTCCACGACCAGCACGATCTCCGTCTGCGGGTTGAAGTAGGTGCCCGGGCGGGTGATGAGCTCCTCGAGGTCGAAGCGGCGCAGGGCTGCCATGGGCGGCAGGCTACCCGTCCAGCTCGGACAGACGCCGCTCGATCTCCGCGTCGACGTCCAGCGGCGGCTCGCCGCGCGCGACGCGGCGGGCGTTGCGGGCCTCCAGCATCTGGCGGATCTCCAATATCCGGGCGGCGTCCGTCGTCGGCGACGCCTCGTCTTCGGCCAGCAGGCCGCCGCGGCCGATCTGCTCATAGGCGCCGCGCACCAGCAGCGTCCCGACGGCGACCACGGCGGCGACGCCGACGACGGCGAAGATCACGATCGGGAGCGCATCCTGCATGCCTCCATTGTGGCGGGTGGATCGGCCATTCGCCTAGTTCTTCGCGCCGTGCGGCGCGGGTCGGGTATACGCTGCCGTAGAATTGACTGACCAGTCAATCTGGCATCGCGAAGGAGCGACACCGTGGTGGACTTCACGCTGACCGACGAGCAGAAGGCGTTGCGCGAGATGGCGCACGACTTCGCCGCGCGGGAGATGCGCCCTGTGGCCTGGGAGTACGACAAGGACGGCGAGTGGCCGCAGGCCGTGCTCGAGAAGGCGTGGGAGCTCGGGCTGATGAACTCGCACATCGGCGAGGAGTACGGCGGGCCGGGCGTGTCCTACATGGACGGCGCGCTGATCGAGGAGGAGCTCGGCTGGGGCTGCTCGGGGATCGGCACGTCGATCGCCGCCAACGGCCTGGCCACCGCGCCCCTCGCGCTGGGCGGCTCGGAGGAGCTCAAGGCCAAGTACCTCGGGATGCTGACCGAGGCGCCGCTGTTCGCCTCCTTCTGCCTGACCGAGCCGGACGCCGGCTCCGACGTCTCCGGGATGCGCACCACCGCCGTCCGCAAGGGCGACAAGTGGATCGTCAACGGCTCCAAGTGCTTCATCACCAACGGCGGCTACGCCTCCTACTACACGGTCTACGCGAAGACCGACAAGGACGCCGGCCACCGCGGGATCTCCTGCTTCCTCGTCCCCCGCGACGACACGGTCACGGTGGACAAGAAGGAGGACAAGATGGGCCAGCGGGCGTCCAACACCGCGACCATCACGTTCAACGAGACCGAGATCCCCGCCGGCCACCTGATCGGCGAGGAGAACAAGGGCTTCAAGCTCGCGATGATGACGCTCGACCGCACGCGCCCCGGCGTGGCGGCGATGGCCACCGGCATCGCCCGCGCGGCGTTCGAGTTCGCCACCGAGTACTCCAAGCAGCGCGTGCAGTTCGGCGTGCCGATCGCGATGCACCAGGCGATCCAGTTCATGATCGCCGACATGGCGACCAAGGTGCACCTCTCGCGCCTGGCCACCTGGCACTCCGCCGTCCTGCTCGACCAAGGCCGGCGCAACACGATCGAGTCCTCGCACGCCAAGCGCTTCGCCGCGGACACCGCGATGGAGGTCACCACGGACGCCGTCCAGGTCTACGGCGGCTACGGCTTCATCAAGGAGTACCCCGTCGAGAAGCTGATGCGCGACGCCAAGATCATGCAGCTCTACGAGGGCACGTCGCAGATCCAGCGGCTCGTGATCGCGCGCGAGACGCTGCTCCCGCGGCGCGTCGAGGAGCCCGCCGCCGCGTAACCGATCGGGCATCCGCGGCGCGGCGTATATGGTGTCGTGGATGTTCATCCGGCGAACCTCCATCGCGACGCTCGCGATCCTCGCCGTGAGTGCCGCGGCCGCGGGGGCGCAGACCAGCCACAAGGGCTGGCCGAAGATCAACGGCCAGACGTGGATCAACAGGACCGACCAGAGCATCGCCCACCACGGCGGCTCGAAGAACGACGAGCTGCTCGGCGGCCACGCCAACGACCAGCTCTTCGGCGAGCGCGGCCGCGACGTGCTGTGGGGCGACTACAAGCCGTCAGGCCAGACCGAGGCCCAGAGCGACCTGCTCGACGGCGGGCCGGGCAACGACTTCATCTACGCCAGCCACGGAACGAACACGATCCTGGGCGGCTCGGGCGCGGACATCATCCACTCGCACTTCGGCCGCGGATCGATCGACTGCGGGTCGGGGCACGACATCCTGTTCATCAGCCACAGGGCGCGCCGGGGCTACCGGGTCCGCCACTGCGACAAGATCTCCTACAAGCCGGCCGGAAAAACGCAGCGCTAAGCCTCGACCTTAGGCTGAGATACGCGCCCGATGAAGCCCAGGACACGCTCCCAGGCGTCCGCCGAGGCCTCGGCGTAGTCCGCCTGGCGGCGGTCGAAGAACGAGTGCGGCGCGCCGTCGTAGGTGTGGATCTCGTGCCCGACGCCGTGGCGCTCGAGCTCTGACTCGAAGCGCGCGACGTGGTCGGCGGTGATGTTCTGGTCCGCGCCCGCGAACAGCCCGAGCACCGGGCACGCGAACTCCGGGACGAGGTCGATGATCGAGGGCATGCCCTCGCGGCGCGGGACCAGCGAGCCGTAGAAGCCGGCCACGCCGGCGGCCTCGCCCGCGGCCGCCTGCGCGAACGAGTGGGCGCCGCCGAAGCAGAAGCCGACGGTGACGAACCGCTCGGCGGCGGTCTCGGCGCGCAGCCGCGCCGCCGTGGCGGCGACGTCGGCCGCGACCGTCTCGCGCGTGGTCTGCTCCACGTGCGGCCAGAAGTCGAACTCCGCGTCGCGCGGGCCCAGGCCGGCGGTGCGGCCGAAGTAGTCGAACGCGATCGCGGGCAGGCCGGCGTCCGCGAAGCGCTCCGCGAGCTCCTCGTAGAAGCGGAACAGGCCGCGCACGTCGGGCAGGATCACAACGCCCACGGCGCCCTCGGCGCGCGCCAGGTAGGCGGAGAACTCGGTGCCGTCGGCCGAGCCCAGCGTGAGCCGCTCGCCGGCCGCGCCGCCGGCGATCGGGGGGCGTGCGCGCAGCGCCGGCGGGATGTCGGGCGGGATGGCGTCGAACGGGAAGCACATGGCGGTTCAGGCTACGCCCCGCATTCCACCGGCTCGCCGGCGGGGCCCCGGCGCCCGCGGGCACCCACCGGCTCGCCGGCGGCGCCCCGGCGCTGCGCGGGCACCCCACCGGCTCGCCGGCGGCGCCCGGCGCGAGCGCGCTCCGCGCGGGGCTTACGATGGCTCCGTGCCCTCCACGTCGCGCAGGACGACCGAGGCGGCCGCCCAGGCGGGCCTGGAGGCGGCGCGCGAGGCGGTCAGCGCTCCGCCCGGCGCCGCCGGCGCGGGCTCGGCCGATCCGCTCATCGGCGACCTGCGGCGGGCCGGGCTGCTGCCGCTGCTGGTACTGCACTTCGTGGCGCGCCGGCCGTCCTACGGCAACCAGCTCATCGACAGCATCGCGGAGCTGACCGGCGGCGCGTTGACGGTGAACCCGAACACGATGTACCCGCTGCTGCGCTCGCTGGAGGCGCAGGGCTTCGTCGCGGGCGAGTGGGAGCACCCGGAGCGCCGCACGCGGCGCTTCTACCGGATCACGCGGCCGGGCGAGGCCGAGCGCGCGCGGCTCGCGGGGGAGCTCGGGCCGCGGATGGAGCGGATCGCGCAGTCGATCCGGGCGATCCGCGCCGAGGTGCTGGCGACCGACTGATGGGCCGCGCGCGGGCGAGCATCGTGGTTCCCGGCCGCGCCGCCTTCGCCGAGCAGCTGTGGTACGACCCGAGCCGCTGGGCGTCGTGGATCGACGGCTTCGGCCACGTCGTGACGCTCGAGGACGGCTGGCCCGAGGCCGGTAGCCGGCGGCTGTGGGACTCGCCGCCGCGCGGCCGCGGCCGCGTGTCGGAGCGCGTCACGCGCTTCGAGCAGCGCATCGGGCAGGTGCTGGAGGTCGAGGACGCCGCGCTGTCGGGAACCCAGAGCGTCACGTTCGAGCCGGGCCCGGACAACGTGCGGATCACGCTCGCGCTCCAGTACCGCCTCAAGCAGCGCAACCCGCTCACGCCGGTGATCGACCTGCTCATCACCCGCCGCCGGATCGCCGAGTCGCTGCGCCGCACGCTGGCCCGCTTCTCGGCCGAGCTGGCAGCGGAGCGCCAGTTCGGCCGCCCTCGGTAGGGTCAGTTGCATGTTCGTGTTCAAGGCGGCGGTCGTCGGCGCCGGGGTGATGGGCGGCGAGATCGCCCAGGTCATCGCGGCGGCGGACGTGCCCGTCGTGCTCAAGGACGTCGACCAGAAGTTCGTCGACGCGGGAATCGAGAAGGCGCGCGAGGTCACCCACCGGCAGGGCGCCAAGCTGGTCGAGAAGGGCAAGCTCTCGCAGGAGCAGGCCGACGCGCAGGCCGAGCACACGCTGTCCCTGATCACCGGCGCCACCGGCTATGACGGCTTCGGCGACGTCGACTTCGCGATCGAGGCCGTGCCGGAGAAGCTGGAGATCAAGCACGCGGTGTTCGAGGAGCTCGACGCCGCGACGCCGGGCCACGCGATCCTCGCCTCCAACACCTCGGGGCTGTCGATCACCGAGATCGGCGCCATCACCAACCGGCCGGAGAAGGTCGTCGGCTTCCACTTCTTCTGGCCGGCGTCCTACATGCGCTTGGTCGAGGTGATCGAGTCCGACGACACGCTGCCCGAGACCGCGCAGGCGGCGGCCAACTTCGCCCAGCAGATCCGCAAGGTGCCGGTGCGCTGCGCGGAGTGCCCGGGCTTCCTCGTCAACCGCATCCTGCTCTCCACGGCGAGCGAGATCTGGCGCTACCAGGACGAGACCGGCGTGTCGGTGGAGGAGCTCGACGAGCTCCTGCGCGAGAAGGCGCAGATGCCGATGGGGCCGTTCCGGGTCGCCGACATGTCGGGCCTGGACACGACCGTGAAGGTGGCGCGCGACATGCGCGACGCTTACGGCGACCGCTTCTACGTGCACCGGGGAATGGAGGAGCTCGTCGAGCAGGGCAACCTGGGCGCCAAGAGCGGAAGGGGGTTCTATGAGCACTCCTGAGACCCCGTCGCGGATCGACGAGTCGATCGCCGAGCGCTTCCAGCTGAAGGCCCTCGTCGAGGCCTGCCTCGTGCTCGAGGAGGGCATCGCGGGCGTCCGCGACATCGACATGGGCCTGATGCTCGGCACCGGCATGGTGCCGGGCCCGTTCGTGCGCGCCGACCTGCGCGGCCTCGACGACGTGCTGGCCGCGCTCGAGCGCGCCGAGGAGGAGTGGGGCGAGCACTTCGAGCCGCCGCTGACGCTGCGCCGGCTGGTCGCGCAGGGGCGCCTGGGCGCCAAGAGCGGCCAGGGCTTCTACCCGTACCCGCAGCCGGAGCCGGGCTACGAGACCGCGCCGGTCAAGCTCGACCTGCGCGGCGAGATCGCGGTCGTGTGGCTCGACAACCCGCCGGCCAACGCGCTCGCGCCGCACGTGGCCGAAGGGCTCCAGCGGGCGTGGGACGACCTGCAGGGGCGCGCGCGGGCGATGGTGCTGGCGTCCCCGAACCCGGCGCTCTTCTCCGCGGGCGCCGACATCAAGGCGTTCACCCAGTGGGACGAGGCCTCCGGCCGCGAGCACCTCGACCAGATGCACGCGCTCGGGCGTGCGTGGGAGACCTCGCCGATCATGACCATCGCCGCCGTCAACGGCATGGCGCTGGGCGGCGGCTGCGAGGTCGCGATGGCGTGCGACGTCCGGCTCGCGGCCCACTCGGCGTCGTTCGGCCAGCCCGAGATCAACCTCGGGATCATCCCCGGCTTCGGCGGCACGCAGCGGCTGCCGCGGCTGGTCGGGCCCGCGAAGGCGCTCGAGATGAACACGGTCGGCGACCCGATCTCGGCCGAGGAGGCCTATGAGTTCGGCCTCGTCAACCACGTCGTGGCCGACCACGAGCTGTTCGACACCGCGCTGCAGTGGGGGCGCAAGTTCGCGCAGCAGGCGCCGATCGCGCTTGAGCAGATCAAGCGCGTGTCCCGCGCCGGCGACCTCGACGCCGGCCTCGCGGCCGAGGCGGAGGCGTTCATCACGGCCTTCACGTCCGAGGACGCGCGCGAGGGGATCGCGGCGTTCATCGAGAAGCGGAGCCCGACGTTCCGGGGCAGGTGACCGCGGCGCATGACCGGCTCGCGGAGCTGATCCACTCCGCGGGCCCGGTCGTCGCGCTTACGGGCGCCGGCATCTCCGTCCCGTCGGGCATACCGGATTTCCGCTCGCCGGGGACCGGCCTGTGGGCGAACGTCGACCCGATGGAGGTCGCCCATATCTCGGTCTGGCGGCGCGATCCCGAGCGCTTCTGGGGGTTCTACGGCAAGCGCTTCGAGGTCCTCGACGACAAGCGGCCCAACGGCGCGCATCTCGCGCTCGCCGGGCTCGAGCGGGCCGGCCTGCTGGCCGGCCTGATCACCCAGAACATCGACGGCCTGCACGCGGCGGCCGGCACGCGCGACCCGATCGAGGTCCACGGGTCGGTCAGGAGCGCGTCCTGCCTGAGCTGCGGCGCGCGCTTCCCGCAGGCCGAGACCCGCGCGCGGCTGGCCGCCGACCCCGCCGGCGTGCCGCGCTGCGACTGCGGCGAGCCGTTGAAGCCCGACGTCGTGCTGTTCGGCGAGCTCTTGCCCGAGGAGGCGATGGAGCGCGCCGAGACCCTCGCCCGCGACGCCGGGCTGATGCTCGTCGTCGGCTCCTCGCTCGAGGTCTACCCGGTCGCCGGGCTGCCGGCCGAGACGCTGGCCAACGGCGGCCGCCTGGCGATCGTCACCAAGGGCCCGACGCCGTACGACGCCGAGGCCACGATCCGGCTGTCGGGCGACGTCGTCGAGGAGCTCGAGGCGGTCGTGGCCGCAACATAAAGGGGGTCAGACCCCCTTTATGTTCGCTCGCGCGCGCACGGCGGCTTCGAGACGCGCCAGCGCCGCCGTGACCGCCTCCCCGTGGGCGCCGCCCAGGCGCCCCTCGCGCGCCGCGGCGGCCGCCGCGGCCACCGGCTCGCGGTGCCCTGCCAGCTCGGTCAGGCGCGCGGCGAGGTCGCCGTGCTCGCGCCAGCTCTCGAGCTCGGCCAGCGCGGCCGCGAGCGCCGCCTCGAGCTGCATCGCCGCCTCGCGCTCGCGCCCGCAGTCCAGGTCGCCACGGGCGCGCAGGGCCAGCTCCTCGCACGCGAGCGCCGCGTCGCGGGCGCTCAGCAGCGCCGCCAGGCGCTCCTGGGGGCGCGTGTCCGGGCGGCGCGGGCGGGGCGGGCGGGGCAGCTCGCGCGCGGCCTCCCAGGCGCCGTCGGCCACCTGCTCGCCGGAGCCGTAGCCGAGCCGCGCGGCGAGCGCGCGGTCGGGGTCCGGGTCGGCGATCGCGGGATCGGCGGCGGCCACGCGGTAGGCGGCGACGACGTGCGCCAGCGTGCGGAAGGCGTCGCTCGCGACGTCCCCGGTCCGCTCGAGCCAGGCGCGCCCGGCGGCGCGGTCCGCCAGCGGCTCCGCGTCGATCACCGTGACGCGGGTGACCGGGGCCGCGCTCGGCGCGGGCCCGGCGCCCACGCGCCGGCCACGGCTCCGGAAGCGCCGCTCCGGACGCGGCGCGTGGCCGAGCTCACTCACCACCACGACCTGTCGGACCTCGTCGCCCGCGTAGCGGCGCACGACGTAGCGCCCGGGCGGCGGCCCGAGCCGGCCGGCGAACTCCCACTGCACGAAGCGGAAGCGCCGCTCGTCAGCGTCTACGGCTCGTCGTGCGACGGTTTGGTCTTGATCGCGTACTTCGACGGCGCCAACCGCACCTTCGGGTTGTCGATCTTCCCCAGACGCTCGATGAGCTTGACCCATTGCGTGGGCTTCAGGATCGCGTTGAGCTGCTTCGCGAGCTTGGAGTTGGCACCGTACATCGGCTGGAAGCCGACGTGGATGTGGTCCGCGTGGTCGGGCAGCGAGAACGTGTTGTCCGCGCCGTCGAACGTCATCAGCGAGATGATCTGGTGCGGCTTCATCGTGCCCTGGAGCGTGAGCAGCCGCTGGATGACGAGCTCCGTGATCGAGCCGGGGCCCTGGTGGTCGAGGATGGGCGTGCCGTTGATCGCCGCGATGTCGACCGCCGAGCCGCTCGAGTGCTCGGACACGTTGCCCGACGCGGTCAGGTACGAGTGCCCGCACTCCAGCGAGGTCACGGTCGGGTTGAAGCCCGAGGCGACGAGGAACTCGAGCGTGGCCAGCACGCGCCGGTCGACCGCGCCGGCCTGGATGTCGCGCCGGCCGCACTCATAGATCTGGATCCGCGGGTCGGCGAGCACGCGCTGCTGGAGTGCGTCCTTGCTCATCAGCAGGATCTGGCCGATCGAGGGCGTCGCCGCGTCGGGGCCGACGAACGGGTTGCGGCCCTGCGCGCGGTAGATCGCGGTCGACTCCAGCAGCTTCCAGCCGTCGAGGATCGGCTTCGGGTCGATCCGCGGGGCGCCGCGGCCGGCCGGCCGGATCTCGAAGCGCAGGTACGGGTGCTTGGGCGAGGACGCGCGGCCGATGCGCCCGAGCACCGTGCCGGCCGGGATCTGGGCGCCCGCCCGCAGGCGGCGCACGAGGATCTGGTCGCGGTCCAGGCCGAGCAGGCGTGAGGGCGACAGCGCGCCATCGATGCGCCCCGTGCGCAGGAACTCCTGCTGCGCGCCGCCGGCGGCGGCCGAGTTCGCGCGCGACGGGTGTGCGAAGAGGCGGACCTTGGCGGGGGCGCTCGTGACCGCCGCCAGGCCCGGGTCGGCGGTGCCCTCGTCCGGCGCGCCGGCGCTCGGCGCCGCGGGCGTCTCGCCGCTCGGCGCCGCCTTGCGCGCCAGCGACTTGCGCGGCGTCCTCGCGGCCGGGCGGGTCGTGCGCGACGCCGGCTCCGTGGGGGCCGCGTCGCGCTTGGGCAGCTTCAGCTCGCGCTGGGTCTCGCCCGCCGACAGCTTCTGCGGCTTCGGCGCGGCGTAGCGCGTGGCGATCTTCGCCAGCCGCCCGTATGTGTACGTGTTGCCGTAGGCGTCCTGGATCTGCACGAAGCGCCCGAGCCGCGCCGAGAAGCCGATCCGCACGACCCGCGCGTCGTTGACCGCGATCACGGGCGAGCCCGCCTTCGCGAAGATCGAGAGGCCGCGGCGGGCGGCGCTGTCCACCGCCATCGCCGCCGTCCGGCGCTTCTTGTGCAGCTCGCGGTCCGACAGCTCGTCCGCGTAGGTCGCGCGCGCGGCGACGGGGAAGCGGCCCTCCGTGAGGCCGGTGAGCGAGCCGACGAGATTCGACGGCAGGCCGCCGATCACCTGCGCGCGCAGCAGCACCGAGTCGACGTACCAGTCGGCGTGGTTGTAGGCGAAGACCGCGCCGCGGATGTCGTGGTCGGCCCCCGCGGCGCGCAGGTAGCGGGCGGCGGCGAAGATCGCATCGACGGGGTTGTCGGGATCCTTCACGCCGTCGCGGTTGCCGTCGACGCCGTACTTCCTCCACGAGCCCGGCATGAACTGCATCCAGCCGCGGGCGCCCGCCGAGCTCACATTGAGGTTGCGGCCGTAGTCGGTCTCGATCTCGTTGATCGCGGCCAGCAGCTCCCAGCGCACGCTGTACTCGGTGCCCGCGGCCTGGTAGATCGGCAGCAGGAACGGCGGGATGCGGAACTTGTCGATGAAGAAGTTCGGCACTCCGATCTTGGCCGCGCCGGGCGTCGCCAGCGAGTACGTGGGGTCGGCCGGGCGCGGCGGCTGCGGCTCCGGCGACGCGGTCGCCGTGGCCTCCGGCACGCGGCCGGTCAGCGATTCGACGTTGGGCGCGTCGTCACGGCCGGTGAGCTCGTTGGCGATGGAGCCGGGCCGCTTCTGCTTGGAGCCCTTCTTCTTTGAACGCCCGGTGGAGCCCGAGGTGCTGCTGGTCTGATTGCCGGGCGTCGCGGTGGCGCCGGGCGCCGCGGCCGTCGGCGCCGGGGCGGCGGCCGGCGGCGCGGTGACCGTGGGCGTGGGAGTGGGGGTGGGGGGCGCCTGGACCGGACCGAGGTCCTGGATCGACTGGATCGGCGCCGGCAGACCGGGGATCTGCACGTCGCCGACCGGTGTGCCGGGCGGGACGTCCACCGTCACCGTGAGCTGCTGGCCGGTGACGAGCGTGACCCGCACCAGGTGCTGCTCGGCGTGCGCCGTCGCCACGAGCACGCCCGCGTAGAGCAACGAGGCGGCGAGCGCGATCGCGAGCGGTCGGCGGATGGCGAGCGGTCGTCGTGTCATGACCCGGGCGAGAGGAGGGCCGCCGCAACCGCCCGATCCCTGGGCGGATGCACAGGGACCAGGGCCCCTCGATCTCGCAGGCACGCTAGCGACGGCATTGGGCTCTCGCAATTCGGAACGTTCAATCGTGACGAGTCTGGCGCAGATTCGTCGCGATTCGACGTACTTTCGTAGAAACTCAACCTTCGATCGAGGTTGAGTTTCGCAGATGCGAGGGACGGTCTGCGGTAGCTTCCCCGGCGCAACTTCGCTTCGAGGAGGCCGATCCCACCATGGCAGACGAAGGCACCGAGGGGCTCAAGGACCGGCTCGCCCGCCAGGGTGAGGACGCCCTCGGCAAGCTCGCCAACGACCTGCTGGAGAACCCGCTGGTCAACCGTGCCATCACCCGCGCCTTCTCGGCGCGCGAGCGCGCGGTGCAGGCGCAGGAGGCGGCCATGGGCGCGCTCAACCTGCCGTCCGCCGCGGACATCGAGCGCCTCACGCGGCGGGTGCGCCAGGTCGCGCAGCGGCTCGAGGGGGTCGAGGAGAGCGTCGACCGGCTCGAGGAGCGCCTGCAGGCGCTCGGCCACGGCGCGCTGGAGGACCGCCTCGAGGCGGTGGAGACCCACCTGGCCAAGCTCGTCGCCGAGGTGGGCGCGGTCGCCACCGCGCTCGACGCGCGCCCGGCGGCGGTGCCGCGCGAGCAGGAGCGCCTCGCCGTGGAGGCGCCGGAGGCGGCGCCGAAGCCCGCGCGCAAGCGCGCGAAGAAATAGAGTTGCGCTGCCATGGCTAAGAAGGACAGCAAGAAGAAGAAGGACGACACCAAGAGCGGCGCGCAAGACGCCGTCGAGGCCGTCCGCGCCGCCGTGGAGCGCACGTTCCACGCCTCGGCCGAGGGCGCCCAGTCCACGCGCGACCGCACGCGCGAGCTCGTCGACGAGATCGCGGCCGCCGCCGGCCGCATCCGCCAGACATTCGAGGACATGCGCGTCCTCGACGAGGTCAAGAAGCTCCGCCGCGAGGTCGAGGCGCTCGCCGCGCGCGTCTCGGCGCTCGAGCCCAAGGGCGAAGGCGGCGCGAAGCCCGCCGCCGCGAAGCCGGCCGGCGCGACGTCGGCCCGTTCCGGCAGCAGGGCGAGCTCGCGCCCGGCGGCCGCGAAGTCGAGCTCCACGGCGGCGAAGGCCGGCACCACGAGGTCGCGCTCGACCGCCGCGAAGTCCGGCTCGACGGCGAAGCGGTCGACGCGCTCCACCGGCTCGCGCTCCTCTGGCTCGTCCGGCTCCTCGGGCTCGTCCGGCTCCTCGGGCTCGTCGTCCTCGAGCGGTTCCTAGCGATGGGCGCCTCGTTCGAGTCGCCTCGCGAGCTCCGGGAGGTGATGGACGAGGTGTTCCGGATGATGGACGCCGATCCGGAGATGGGCCCGAAGCTGCGCGACGCCGACTGCCCGCAGCGGTTCGAGTTCAGCGACTACGACATCGTCGTGAACATCCGCGCGGCGCGGCCCGGGGAGGACGGGAACCTGCACTGGGAGTGGTCGGACGACGTCGACTGGGAGCCGAAGGTCCAGATGACGATGTCCTCCGAGGTCGCCAACCGCTACTTCCAGGGCAAGGAGAACGTCCCGATGGCGATCGCGCGCCGGCGCATCAAGCCCGGCGGCGACCTGAAGGCGGCGCTCGCGCTGATCCCGATCACCAAGCCGATCTACGCGCGCTACTCCGAGTACCTGGAGCGCGAGCGCCCGCACCTGAAGGTGTGATGTGACGCAAAGTGGGGATTGACGAATTGCGCATCGCGCGCTAGACCTACGGTGACCCACAGGCCGGGGAGTGGGAAGCCCTTAGGGGCTCACCGCAAGGCGTCGCCCACGACGAACGCCGCCGGCCGAGGCAGCGGGCCGCATTGCCCGCAGGTGCGGCGGGGCCCCGGTCCCGCCGCTTCCATCTCTGCGCGCGCGGGGTAGCCTCGTTGCGCGCATGTCCGAGCTGACGCAGACCGAGGTCGCGCGGCGGCTGGACGTCTCTCCCGCAACCCTGCGGCGCTGGGTCGCCGAGGGGATCGTGCCGCTGAGCGACGGCGAGTGGACTCCGGCCGCGCTGGCTCAGGCACGCCTGGTCGCGCGGCTGCGCGGCCGCGGGCACGGCCTCGACGAGCTGCGCGAGGCGGCGCACTCCGGCCGGCTCGCCTACGGCTACCTGGAGGAGCTGTTTCCGCGCCGCGCGCCGAGCCACACGCTCGAGGAGGCGGCGCGCGCGACCGGGCTCGAGCCGGAGCTGATCAAGCGCGTCTGGTCGGCGGCCGGGTTCTCGCACGAGTCGCTGGACTCGCTGTCCGACGACGACGTCGAGCTGCTGCGCAGCCTCGCCGCCGTGCTCGACGCCGGCCTGCCGCTGGTGGCGTTCCTGCAGCTCGTGCGCGTCTACGGCCAGGCGCTCGCCCAGATCGCCGACGCCGAGGTCAAGCTCTTCCATCTCTACGTCCACGAGCCGCTGATCCGCGACGGCGTCCCGGGGCTGGAGATCGCCGAGGAGCTGCAGGGGCTCGCGTCCGAGCTGCTGCCGCTCGCGGGGCCGATCATGGACCAGGTCCACCAGCGCCTGCTGCAGCACTTCATCGAGCAGGACATCGTCGGGCACCTCGAGCCGGAGAGCGACGGAGACGGCGCGCTCGGCCGCGTCCGCGTGGCGATCGTGTTCGCAGACCTCGCGGGCTACACGCGGCTGACGGAGGAGATGGGGGAGGAGGAGGCGCTCGAGGTCGTCGAGCGCTTCGTGGGCGCCGTGGAGGAGACGCTGCCGGGGGACGCGCGCGTGGTGAAGACGATCGGCGACGAGGTGATGGTGGTCGGAACCGATCCGGCCGAGCTGGTCGACTGGGCCGTGGGCGTGCAGACGCTGTTCGTCGAGCGGCCGCTGCCGCGGATCGGCATCCACGCGGGCAGCGCGCTGTACCGCGACGGCGACTACTACGGCCGCGCGGTCAACCTCGCCGCGCGCGTCGGCGCGCGCGCTGCCGGCGGCGAGGTGCTCGTCACGCGGCCCGTGAAGGAGGCGGCCGGGCGCCACCTGCGCTTCGACCACATCGGCGAGGTCAAGCTGAAGGGGTTCGAGGAGGCGACCGAGCTGTTCCTGGCGCAGCGAGCCGAGCGGTGAGCGCCGCCGCGATCGAGGCGGCGGTGCGCGCGGGCGGCCTGCTGGACGGGCCGGTCGTCGTTCTGTACTCCGGAGGGCGGGACTCCACGTGCCTGCTCGACCTCGCGGCGCGCATCGCGCCCGCGGTCACCGCCCTGCACGTCAACTACGGGCTGCGCGCGGAGGCCGGCGAGGACGAGGCGCACTGCGCGGCAACCTGCGCCCGGCTGGGCGTGCCGCTGGCGGTGCGCCGCCCGCGGGGGCCGCAGCGGGGGAACCTGCAGGCGTGGGCGCGCGATGTCCGCTACGCCGAGGCGGCGCGGCTGGCGGCGGCGCTCGACGCCCGCGTGGCCCGTGACGTCCGCGATGCGGAGGTGGCGCGGCCGGCGGCGGCGTTCGGCGCCCGCGTGGCCCATGACGTCCGCGACGCGGAGGCGGCCCGGCCGGCGGCGGCGCTCGGCGCCCTCGTGGCCGCGGGCCACACGGCGACCGACCAGGTGGAGACCGTCCTCTACCGCCTGGCCGCCTCGCCCGGGCGACGCGCGCTGCTCGGCATGCCCGCCCGCTCGGGCCGGCTGGTGCGCCCGCTGCTCGGCGTGACGCGCGAAGAGACCGCCGCCTACTGCGCCGAGCGCGGGCTCGCCTGGCGCGAGGACGCCGGCAATGCGGGCACCACGCGCGGGCGGCTGCGGGCGGACCTGGTGCCGGCGCTGCGCGCGCTGCACCCGGCGGCCGAGGCCAACGTCCTGCGCACGCTCGCGCTGCTGCGCGACGAGGCCGAGGTGCTGGACGCCGCCGTCGACGCCGCGCTCGCTGCGGCCGGGGAGCCCCCGGAGGTCGCCCGCCTCGCCGCGCTCCCCGAGGCCCTCCGCCGCCTGGCGGTCCAGCGCCTCGCCGACCGGGCCGAGGGCGGCCGCGAGGCCGGCCTGCTCGCCGCGGGCGGCGGCGAGCCCGGGGCGGGCGGGCTGCTCGCCGCGGGCGGCGACTCGCCGGGGGCGGCCATCGGCGACCGGGCGGCCGAGATCCTCGCGCTCGGCGCGGGCGGCGGGACGGCGGCGCTCGATCTCCCCGGCGGGCTGCGGGCGGTCGTCGAGTACGGCCGGCTCCGGATCGAGCGGCGGCGCGCCGAGCTCGGGGGTGCCGCGCCCGCGCGGCTGCCGGTCCCCGGCCGGACCGCCTATGGCGGCGGCGAGCTGCTGTGCGAGCGCGGACCGGACCTCCCGATCGCCGACGGGACGCTCGACGCGGCGGCGCTGGCGCCGACGCTCGAGGTGCGCCCGTGGCGGCCGGGCGACCGGATGCGCCCGCTCGGGCTCGGCGGCTCGCGCTCCCTGCAGGACCTCTTCACCGACCGCAAGGTCCCGCGCGAGCGCCGCGCGGCGCTCCCCGTCGTCCTCTCCGACGGCGAGATCGCGTGGGTTCCGGGGCTCGCGACCGGCGAGCGCTTCCGCGTCACGGAGGCCACGACCGACCGGGTCCGGCTGGCGTGGCGATCCGGCGGTGTGCACTTAGACTCCGCGGCCCGATGAGCGAAGCGATCGGCGAGATCCTGGTCCAGGCCGACGAGCTCCAGCACCGCATCCGGGCCCTGGCGGAGGAGATCTCGCGCGACTACGCGGGCCGCGACGTGCTGCTGATCGGCGTCCTGAAGGGCGCCTTCCTGTTCCTCGCCGACCTGATGCGCCACCTCGACGTGGCGTGCGAGGTGGACTTCATGGCGGTCGCCTCCTACGGCTCCTCCACCGAGTCCTCGGGCGTCGTGCGCATCCTGAAGGACCTCGACGCGCCGCTCGAAGGCCGGCATGTGCTGATCGTCGAGGACATCGTGGACTCCGGGCTGACGCTGCAGTACCTGCTGCGCACGCTGGAGGCGCGCGGCCCGGCCTCGCTGGAGGTCTGCGCGCTCCTCACCAAGCCGGACCGCCGCACGGTCGAGCTGCCGGTCCGCTACACCGGCTTCGAAATTCCGGACAAGTTCGCCATCGGCTACGGCCTGGACTACGCGGAGCGCTACCGCAACCTGCCGTTCGTGGCGGCGTTGGTGCTCTCAGACGGCTGATCCGCGGATCCTGGACCTTCGTTAGGGAAGGGAAAGAAACCAGGACCACACTGGCCAGTCCTTTGCTGAGCGTCCCCAAACCCCTGGTAGCCTTGAACATCTTGACTCGCCGTCCATTCCTTGCCCGCGCGGGGCGCGCAGGCGCATGAGCCGCTTCTTCAAGAGCGCCGCCTTCCCGATCCTGATCGTGATCGTGCTGGCGTTCTTCGCCTCGAAGCTGATCGCGCGCACGGACGAGGTCAAGGCGCCCGCGTTCGGCACGTTCCTCGACCAGATCGACCACGGCGAGATCGACAACGTCGTCCTGCGGACCAAGGACAACACCGTCGAGGTCACGCTCAAGGGCGCCGACCACAAGAAGTACCAGGTCGGCTATCCGTTCGACTACTCCGACGTCCTGGTCAACAAGCTGCGCGCCGCCAAGGCGGAGAACGAGATCACGAACTTCGACGTCAAGCCGGCGCGGTCCAGCGTGATCCTGTCGCTGCTGACGTACGTGCTGCCGTTCCTGATCTTCATCGGGTTCTGGATCTTCCTGATGAACCAGGTCCAAGGCGGCGGCTCGAAGGTGATGTCGTTCGGCAAGTCGCGCGCCAAGCGGCTGTCGGTCGACTCGCCGAAGATCACGTTCCGCGACGTCGCGGGCGTCGACGAGGCGGTGGAGGAGCTCCACGAGATCAAGGAGTTCCTGGAGAACCCGAAGAAGTTCCAGGCGCTCGGCGCACGGATCCCGAAGGGCGTGCTGCTCTACGGGCCTCCGGGCACCGGCAAGACGCTGCTCGCGCGCGCGGTGGCCGGCGAGGCCGGCGTGCCGTTCTTCAGCATCTCCGGCTCGGACTTCGTCGAGATGTTCGTCGGCGTGGGCGCGTCGCGTGTCCGCGACCTGTTCGAGCAGGCCAAGCAGAACTCGCCCTGCATCATCTTCATGGACGAGATCGACGCCGTCGGCCGTCACCGCGGCGCCGGCATGGGCGGCGGCCACGACGAGCGCGAGCAGACGCTCAACCAGCTGCTCGTCGAGATGGACGGCTTCGAGGCCAAGGACAACATCATCATGATCGCGGCCACGAACCGGCCCGACATCCTCGATCCCGCGCTCCTGCGCCCCGGCCGCTTCGACCGTCAGATCACCGTCGACCGGCCGGACCGCAAGGGCCGCGCCAAGATCCTCGAGGTCCACACCCGCGGCAAGCCGCTGGCCAAGGAGATCGACATCGACGCGCTGGCCGGCCAGACGCCCGGCTTCACCGGCGCCGACCTGTCGAACCTCGTCAACGAGGCCGCCCTGCTGGCCGCCCGCACGGGCAAGAAGGAGATCACGCAGATCGAGCTCGAAGAGGGCATCATGCGCGTGGTCGCCGGGCCGGAGAAGAAGACCCGGGTCATGGGCGAGAAGGAGCGCCTCGTCACCGCCTACCACGAGATGGGCCACGCGATCGTCGGCCATTACCTCGAGCACTCGGACCCGGTGCACAAGATCTCGATCATCTCGCGCGGCCAGGCGCTCGGCTACACGATCTCGCTGCCGTCGGAGGACAAGTTCCTCACCACCAAGGCGGAGCTCAACGACACGATGGCGATGACGCTGGGCGGCCGCGCGGCGGAGGAGATCGTCTTCGGCGAGATCACCACCGGCGCGTCCAACGACCTCGAGAAGGTCACGGCGACCGCCAAGCAGATGGTCATGCGCTTCGGCATGAGCGAGAAGCTCGGCCCGCGGGTCTTCGGGCACGACCACGGGCAGCCGTTCCTGGGCCGCGAGTTCTCGGCCGAGCCGGACTACTCGGACGAGATCGCGCGCGAGATCGACGACGAGATCCGCCGCATCGTGGAGAGCGCGCACCAGGTCGCCAAGAACATCCTGTCCGAGCACCGCGAGCGCCTGGAGACGATCTCGGAGATCCTGCTCAAGCGCGAGACGATCGAGCGCGAGGAGTTCGAGGCGCTGCTCGCCGGCAAGGCCGAGGCCGAGATCTTCGGCGCCGACGAGCTGCCGCCCGGCACGCCGGAGCGCCCGGAGCTGCCGGGCACCGTCTCACCGGGCCGCGAGGCCCCGCGGCCGCTTCCGCGCCCCGGCCTGGCCGGCGGCGCCGCCGAGCTGCGCGGGCTCGACCTGCCCGAGAAGCCCGAGCTCGCTTAGTTAAGTTAGCCGACCTGCGGCCCGGAGAGCTGGGCCCGCAGCGTCGCGATCTCGGTGACCGCGGCGCCGACGAAGGCGGCCTGCGAGCGCTCGATCTCGCGCTCGAGGTCGGCCATGTAGGACCCGATGCGGGCGACGCCCGTGTCCTGCGCGAGCGCGCGCTCGGCCTGCAGCTCGAGGAGGTGGGTGTGGAGGTCGAAGGCGGACATCGTGGTGTCCAGACTCGCACCGCCGGGCCCGCCCGGCACGGGGGCGAGCCCGTGTCCCTGCGGTGGGCCAGCCGTACAGGGGGGTCCGGGCAGCCCGAACCCTCGTGGTCCCGCCCGCAAGTACACACACCGCCAGGCGGCCGCTGATCACCGCCTGACGGCGTCCTCGACCACTTGAAATCCCGGAGGGATTCCTGCGGGTCTGCGTCCTTGTCAGGCGGCGCCAGCGACCACCTGGACGGCGCGTGTACTTCCGCGCGGAACCACCTAGCGGCTGTTGGGATGCGCGCCGCCGAGCAGCGCCTGCGCGGCGGTGGAGAGATCCAGGATCACGGCGGCCTGGGCGTCCGGCGTCGGCGGCGCCGCCTGGGCGGCCGAGAGCGTCGTGCGGATCGCCTGCAGGGCGTTGGCCTGGATCGTCAGGGAAGCGTTGTCGGTGATCTCCATGGGATCGCGATCGGCCGCCCGTGCGCCCCATGTGAGCCCCGGGGCCCGCGGCTGGCCGGATGTCAGGCGCGCGTGGCGCTCAGCGGCAGCGGCGACGCCGGCTTGAGCTCCCCGAGGCGCAGCAGCGTCATCACGCGCTGCGCGCCCGCGCGGGTCGAGAGCAGCGACAGGACCCGCTGGAGCTCCGCGACGTCGCGCGCGACGACCAGGAGCATCGCGTCCGTCTCGCCGGTCACCCAGTCGGCGGAGATCACCTGCTCGAGCGCGCACACCTCCTTCTCGAAGCGGCGGTGGGCCGCATCGTCGTGGCGCGCGAGCGTCACCGCGACGTAGACCTGCAGCGTGAAGCCCGCCGCGGCGGAGTCCAGGCGGGCCGTGATGCGCCGGACGACGCCCGACTCCTTGAGCCGCTTCACGCGGTTGAGGGTGGCCGCCGGCGAGAGCCCGACGATCCGCGCGAGCTTCACGTTCGGGCGGTCCGCGTCCGCTTGGAGCTCGCTCAGGAGGCGGATGTCAATTTCGTCAAGTGAAACGGCCATATTGCCGATGATTATTTCGTCATAGAGGTCATCCGTCAAATTGAGATGGATCTCAGCGCGATTTCGGACACAATCATCTTGCCATGACCCGCAACCGCCTGACATCGCGCCGCACCGCGCTTGCCGCCCTCGCGGCGGCCGGGCTGCTCTGGGGCCTGACGGTGCCGCTGTCGAAGCTGGCGCTCGAGTGGCTCGGGGGCGGCTGGCTCGCGGCTGCGCGCTTCGCGATCGCGGCGCCGCTGCTCGCGCTCGCCGCCCGCGGCGGGCTGCGGGACGCCGCGGCGCCGGCCGTGCTCGCGTCCGGCGCGCTCGGCTACGGGCTGGTCATCGTGCTCCAGAACGCGGGCATCGCGCGCACGAGCGTGAGCCATGCCGCGCTGATCGTCGGCGCCGTGCCGGCGCTCGTGGCGCTGATCGCCGCCGCGCTCGGGCGCGGCGCCGTGGGGCGCGGCGCGTGGGCCGGCTTCGGGGTGGCGCTGGCCGGCGTGGGCCTGGTCGCCGGGGGCGGCGGCGGGAGCGCGTCGGTCGCGGGCGACGCCCTCGTGCTCGCGTCCGTGACGCTGTCGGCCGGCTTCATCGTCGCCCAGCCGCGGCTGCTGGCCGGGCGCGACGCCGGCGGGGTGACGGCCGTGCAGATGGTCGCCGGCGGCCTCGCGGCGCTGCCCGCGGCGGTGCTCGAGGGCGCCCCGGCGGCGCCGCCGGGCGCCGGGCCGGTCGCGGCGCTGCTGGCGCTCGCGATCGCCGGGACGCTGCTGCCGTTCGCGCTGTTCGCCCACGGCCAGTCGCGCGTGGAGCCCGAGCTGGCGGGCGCGTTCATCAACCTCGAGCCGCTGGTCGGCGCGGCCGCCGGCGCGCTGGCGTTCGCCGACCCGTTCGGCGACATCCAGATCACCGGCGCGGCGATGATCCTGGCCGGCATCGCGCTCAGCACCATGCCGGGAAGGAGGCGCGAGCCCCGCATCCGGCCGGGCGGCGCGCGCAGGCACGGACGTCCGCCAACCCCATCGGTGCACGGCGGGAGGCTGCATTCGTCCCCGCATACCACCGTCAGGGAACGCCACGAACAGCCTCCCCAACGCCGGGCTCGCCACCGTCGAGCGCCGCTCGCGCCGCTGCGACCGAGGCCCGCGCGCATGACCGGCTGAGGGGTGCGGCTCGCCGCACCCCGCCGGGCGGGAGGCCGCCGTCGAGACGCCAGCCACCTCCATCACCCGGGGGCACGCGAGGTGAAACGCTTCAGTTCGTCGCAACCCACACAACCAGGGGAAGAAGCGATGACCACCGGCCTCCACCACATCCACCTCGCCAGCACCTCCCACGCCGACCGCCTGCGCATCGCCCGCCGCGGCCGCCGCAGCTGAAGGAGGAACTGAGATGACCCTCATCGCCCGCAGCTCCCGCCTCTCCGGCCCGCGCGCCTTCGCCGTCCCCGTCGTCCGCGAGCTTCCTTCCGCTCCCGCGGCCGCCGGGGGTTCCGCCTGGTGACCTCCTCCTCCCCCGCTTGAGCCCGCCCGGCAGCCGCCCGGCGGGCTCAAGTGCTTTAAAGGGGCCATGAGCCCCGACGCGCCATACGCGATCATGGGCGTCGTCAACGTCACGCCGGACTCGTTCTCGGACGGCGGCGCGTTCGAGGACCCGCTGGCGGCGATCGCGCACGGCCGCCGGCTGGCCGCCGAGGGCGCCGCGATCGTCGACGTGGGCGGGGAGTCCACCCGCCCCGGCGCCGACCCCGTCCCCGCCGCCGAGGAGCTGCGGCGCGTGATCCCGGTCGTGGAGGGCATCCACGCGCTCGGGCTGCCGCTGCAGATCTCGATCGACACGATGAAGCTCGCGGTCGCCGAGGCGGCCGTCGACGCCGGGGCCGGCTACGTCAACGACGTCACCGCCTTCCGCCACGATCCCGACCTCGCCGGCCTGGTCGCCGACCGCGGGCTGGACTGCTGCCTGATGCACATGCTCGGGGAGCCGCGCACGATGCAGCGCGACCCGCGCTATGCGGACGTCGTGTCCGAGGTGAAGGCGTTCCTCGAGGAGCGCATGGCGGCGGCGACCGCCGCGGGCGTGCCGGAGGAGCGCATCCAGCTCGATCCGGGGATCGGCTTCGGCAAGACCGTCGAGCACAACCTCGAGCTGCTGCGCCGCCTCGACGAGCTGACCGACCTCGGCCGCCCGATCGTGATCGGCACGAGCCGCAAGTCGTTCCTGGGGAAGATCACCGGCCGCGACGTGACCGAGCGCGTGCACGGGACCACCGCCACGTGCGTGATCGCGCTCGAGCGCGGGGCGCGCGTCTTCCGCGTCCACGACGTCGCCGCGGTGGCCGACGCGCTGGCGGTGGCGGCTGCTACGTTCGCGCGGTGGCCAGAGACGACCCCGAGGACTACGAGGACGAGGACGACCTGAACGACGAGGACGAGGACGAGGAGGGCCCCGAGGTCGGGGTCACCGTCGAGATCATCGGCCTGTCGCTCTACACGCACCACGGGGTCACCGCCGCCGAGCGCGAGATCGGCCAGCGGCTCATGCTCGACATCCGCTTCGACGTCGGCGAGCCGGATGCGCTGATCACCGACCGCGTCGAGGACACCGTCGACTACGGCGAGGTCTGCCAGGTGATCGCGCTGATCGCGCAGCAGCGCTCCTACAAGACGCTGGAGCGGCTGTGCGCGGTGATCGCCGACCGGCTCGCGTCGCAGTTCGGCGCCGAGAGCGTCACGGTCAAGGCCTCCAAGCCGGAGCCGCCGATCCCGCTGCCGGTGGACGAGGTCTCGGTCGAGGTCTGGCGCGAAGAGCGTTAGCACTCACTAACATGGGTGGCGATGGCCGCCCGCAAGTCCGCCGAGGAGCGCCGCGGGGAGATCGTCGAGATCGCCTTCCGCCACTTCGCCGAGGGCGGCTATCGCGGCACCTCGACCGAGGCGATCGCGCGCGAGGCCGGGATCTCGCAGCCCTACCTGTTCCGGCTGTTCCGGACGAAGAAGGAGCTGTTCCTGGCCTGCGTGGACCGCTGCTTCGAGGAGGTCGGGCAGGTGTTCGAGGACGCCTCCGCCGGCGCGCCCGCGGAGGAGCGCATCGACCGCATGGGGCACGCCTACGTCGACCGCCTGCTGGTGGACCGGACCGCGCTGCTGTTCCAGATGCAGAGCTACGCGGCCGCCTCCGACCCCGAGATCCGCGCCTACGCGCGGCGCGGCTACGTCGAGCTCGTGCGCCGGGTCGCGCGGCTCGCCGGCGTCCCCCCGGGCGAGACGTGGGACTTCTTCGCGAACGGGATGCTCCTGAACGTCATCGCCTCGCTCGACCTCGGCCCGGCGACGGGCCGGGACAGCTGGGCCGACGCGCTCGGAGAGGCCTGACGGATGCGTGCGCTCGGCGCCCGTGTGTTCCGGTTGCGCCGCGCGATCCTGCTGACCTCGGCGGCGCTCGTCATCGCCGCGGCCGTCCTCGGGCTGCCGGTGTTCGGCGCGCTGGACTCGGCCAACGACTTCGACGACCCGGCGGCCGAGGCCGTGCACGCCCGCAAGGAGATCGTCCGGGCGACCGGCGCCTCGGCGGCGCCCAACGCCGTCGTGCTCGTCCGCCTGCACGCTCCCGCGGACTCGAAGCGCGCGCAGCGCCGCATCGACCGGGTCGAGGCGGCGATCGAGGCGCCCGAGGTGGAGAACGCGCCCCGCGACGTCGCCGCGGTCGTCCGTTACCGCCCGGGCGGCGACCGCCGCCTGGTCGCGCGCGACGGGCGCTCGACCTACCTGCTCGTCAGCTACGCCGGCAGCAACGACGGCGTCACCGCGCGCCTCGACCGCACGCTCGGCGACCAGCCGGACGTGCTGCTCGGCGGCGGCGGCTTCGCGGTCCGGCAGGTCAACGACCAGATCCGCGACGACATCGCGCGCGCCGAGCTGTTCGCCGTCCCGATCCTGTTCCTGCTGTCGCTGCTGGTCTTCCGCAGCCCGGTCGCGGCGCTGCTGCCGCTGATCGTCGGCGCCACGACGATCCTGCTCTCGTTCGTCGCCATCCGCGCCATCAACGAGCTCCAGGGCATGTCGATCTACGCCCTGAACCTCGTCAACGGGCTCGGGCTCGGCCTCGCGATCGACTACTCGCTGTTCATGGTCTCGCGCTTCCGCGAGGAGCTGGCGGCCGGCAACGACCGCGAGGCGGCGCTTGCGGCGACGTTCGCGACCGCCGGGCGCACGATCGCGTTCTCGGCGGGCACCGTGGCGGTGGCGCTGGCCGCGCTGCTCGTGTTCCGCCAGCGCTTCCTGTACTCGATGGGCGTCGCCGGGCTGATCGGCGGGGCGCTCTCCGCGGTCGTCTCGCTCACGCTGCTGCCGGCGATGCTCGGCGCGCTGGGCGCGCGCGTGAACGCGGGCGGACTGCGCCGCTGGAAGGAGGGGATCGCCCGCGACGCGACGCTGGAGCGCAGCGGCTTCTGGTACCGCCACTCGCGGTGGGTCATGCGCCATCCCGGGCCGGTGGCGGCCGGCGCGGCGGCGCTGCTCATCGCGCTCGGCCTGCCGTTCACCACGATCCGCTTCACCGGCGTCGACGCCACCGTGCTCTCCGAGGACCACTCGGCGCGCGCGGTCGACGACGCGCTGCGCACCGAGTTCCCGCCCAGCGACAGCGCCCCCGTCTACATCTC
>JBIOTP010000096.1:0-16430 GCA_044865965.1 Solirubrobacteraceae bacterium | reverse complement strand
GCACCTGGAAGTCCGCCTGGTACTTCTCGAACAGCGAACGGGCCAGCACGTCGCGCAGCAGCAGCACGATGCCGAGCACCTCGTCGGTCTCGACGCCGCGCGGGATGATGCGCTCGGACAGGTTGCGAGCGTAGTCCTGCAGCGCCTCCACGGAGCCGGTCTCGAGCACCTCGACGTAGTTGTCGTAGACCGAGGTCGCCTCCGAGAAGATCTCCTCCTGGGTCAGCGCGGTGAGCAGGCGCGCCTCGCCGATCCGCCGCGCCCACTCCTGGCGCAGCTGCGTGCGGTTGTTGCGCAGGTGCGCGACCAGCTCGCGCAGGAGATCCGCGCTCGCATCCACGTGCCCGTCGGTCACCGTGTCGGTCGCGTCCGTCGGCTCAGCCATCGGTCTCCTCGGGTTTGGGTGTGGGGCCGAAGGCCAGGATCGCGACGTCGTCGCGTAGCCGGCCTTCCGAGGCGGCCATCACCGCCGCCTCGATGCGGTCCGCCACCGCATCGGGCGGCAGGCCGCCGCAGGTCTCCAGCAGCGCCGCGAGCGCGCGGTGTCCGAACACCTCGCGCCGGCGCCGGCGGACCTCGGTGACGCCGTCCGTGTAGAGGACGAGCACGTCGCCGCGGCCGAGCTCGAGCGACACGTCGGTCAGCAGCGGCTCGATGTCCGAGCCCAGCAGCGTCCCCAGCCGGCCGACCGGCTGGACGCGGCCGTTCGCGTGGACGACCAGCGGAAGCGGGTGGCCGCCGCACGCCAGCTCGAGCGCGACCCCGGCCTCGCCCACCCGTAGGTGCGCGTAGGCGACCGTGCAGAAGCGGCCCTCCTCGGCGGCGCGGTCGCGCAGGGCGCGGTGGAGCAGGTGCAGCACCCCGCTCGGGCGGCTCTCGTAGGCGGCCGCCGCGCGCATCGTGTGGCGGGCCAGCGCCGTCACCGCCGCGGCGTCGGGGCCCTTGCCCTGGACGTCGCCGATCAGCGCGGTCCAGCCGCCCGCCCCCGCCGCGAACAGGTCGTAGAAATCGCCGCCGAGCTCGATCCCCTCGCCGGCGGGATGGAAGCGCACCGCGGCCGACAGCCCGGGCACCAGCGGCAGCGCCCCGGGGCGCAGCGAGTGCTGCAGCGTACGCGCGATCGTCCGCTCGCGGTCGTACAGCTGGGCGTTGGAGATCGCCACCGACGCGACGTGCGCGAGCTGCGTGAGCAGCGCCTCGTCGCGCGCCGTGAACGTGCGGCCGGGCCGGTCGATCACGTCCAGCATCCCGAGCTCGGCGCCGCGGCCGGCGAGGGGCACCGACAGCCGCGACGGCTGCGGCTCGCCGCCGCCGGGGCGCGGCGGCGACGTGGCGGTCAGCGGGCGCAGGCGCGGGTCCGGCGCGTTCACGGCGATCGTGGCGCGGGTCGCGCGCAGGATGTCGCGGGCCGCGTCGGCGGTGGCCTGGAGGATCTCCTCGACGGTCAGCGAGGAGTTGACCGCCATCGACGCGTCGGCGAGCGCGCCGAGCTGCGCGACGTGCTCGTGCTCGACGCGGGCGACCTCCTGGACCTCGTGGTAGCCGCGGTGGACGGTCTCGAACGTCGACAGGCTCTCGCGCAGGAAGTCGGCCGACGCCTGCAGCGTCGCCTCCGACGGCGGCTGGCCGCCCAGCGCGGCGCGCAGCGCCCCGTGGTGCGCCTCGGCGAGGTCGAGCACGCTCAGGTGGGCCGCGACCGCCTCGCGGCCGAGGTCGTACGCCGCCCCGAGCGCGCGCTCGCCGCGGTCGGACAGGTACGCGGCGAACGCCGCGGAGTAGCGCGCGGCCAGCGCGGGACCTCCGTTGGTTCCCTCCTTGGTGCCCACTGCGCGCGAAGCCTAGTTGTGTGAGGAAATGCCCGCTAGTGGAACCACTAGTGAGAGCTGTGGTCCAGCGGGAGGTCGCGGATGTCGCGGCGCACGTCCGCGATCCACCGGATCGCGGAGACCACGAACACGATCAGCCCGGCGGCGACGAGGTACCACTGCAGCGTCAGCGAGACGATCGCGAGCGCGAGCCCCGCCGCGTTGATCAGCGGCAGGATGCTCGGCCGCGGCATGTGGATCTCCTCGCCGACGGGCGGAGTATCGGGATCCAGCGGCTCGGTGCTCATGGCTGGACGTAGAGGAGGGCGGCGACGAACGTCAGCGCGAACATCAGCAGGCCGACGAAGCCGACGAAGAACCCGGTGCGGAGGTTGCGGCGCGCGAGGCGGCGGTCCATGGCGGCTCCTATAGGCGTATGTCGAGCACCATCGCGCAGAACAGCAGCGCGAGATACGCGAGCGAGTAGAGGTACGTGCGCAGTGCGCTGGCGCGGTCGGCGCGGCGCTGGAGGCGCACGGCGAGGGCGATGAAGACGCCGCCGAGCGCGGCGGCCGCGGCGGCGTAGATCGCGCCGAAGAAGCCGAACGCGACCGGCAGCAGCGTGAGCAGGCTCAGCAGCAGGGTGTAGAGCAGCACCTGACGGCGCGTCTCGGCCTCGCCGTGGACGACCGGCATCATCGGGATGCCGACGCGCGCGTAGTCGTCCTTCATCAGCAGCGACAGGGCCCAGAAGTGCGCCGGCGTCCAGTAGAAGACGATCGCGAACAGGTACAGCGCGGCCGGGTCCACCGCGCCGGTCACCGCCGCCCAGCCCACCAGCGGCGGCACCGCGCCGGCGGCGCCGCCGATCACGATGTTCTGCGGCGTCGTGCGCTTCAGCCACACGGTGTAGACGAGCGCGTACCAGACGAACCCGGCGAGCGCGAGGCACGCGCTCAGGAGGTTGACGGCGAGCGCCAGCACGGCGAACGAGGCGGCCTGCAGCGCGAAGGCGTAGGTCAGGGCCGCGCCCGGCGCAATCCGCCCGGCGGGGACCGGCCGCGTGGCGGTGCGGCCCATCTGCGCGTCGATGTCGCGGTCCCAGTAGTGGTTGAAGGCCGCGGCGCCGCCGGCCGACAGCGAGCCGCCGAGCACGGTCAGCGCGACCAGGCCGACCGACGGGTCGCCGGCGACGTACATCGTCGTGATCGTGGTCAGCAGCAGCAGGAGCTGGACGCGCGGCTTGGTCAGCGTGACGTAGTCCGTGAGGACCTGCGCCCAGGCGGCGGGCGGGGTGCGGGTGGTGGCGCGCGATGCCTCCACGCTCAGACCTTCATCAGCGGCGATCCGGAGCGGTACTGCTGCTCGGCCTTCGTGCGCTGCTCGATCTCGCGCCGGATGTCCTTCATCGGCTCGACGGAGCGCACCCGTGGGATCGCGTCGAAGTTGTTCTCCGGCGGCGGCGAGGGCGTGAACCACTCGAGCGTGTTCCCCTTCCACGGATCGGGCCCCGCGACCGCGCCCCGCTTCAGCGACCGCGCGAGGTTGACGACCGTCACCAGCACGCTCAGCGCGATCACGAACGCGCCGACCGTCGAGATGAAGTTGTACGCGGTCCAGCTGGTGTTGGAGTACTCGTAGATCCGCCGCGGCATGCCCGAGAGGCCGGCCGAGTGCTGGATCAGGAACGTCAGGTGGAACCCGATCAGCATGAGCCAGAAGCCGAGCCTGCCCATCCCCTCGTTGAGCATCCGGCCGCTCATCTTCGGGAACCAGTAGTAGAGCGCGGCCAGCATCGCGAACGCCGACGCCCCGAACGCGGTGTAGTGGAAGTGCGCGACGACGTAGTAGGTGTCGGTGAGCTGCCAGTCGATCGGGAACACGGCCAGGAAGATGCCGGTGATCCCGCCCATCGTGAACGTGGCGATCCCGCCCACGCAGTAGAGCAGCGGCACCGTCCACTCCACGGTGCCGCGCCACAGCGTGGCGACCCAGTTGAAGATCTTCACCCCCGTGGGCACCGCGATCAGGAAGCTCGAGAGCATGAAGAACGCGAGCACCACGGTCGACATCGGCGTCGCGAACATGTGGTGCGCCCACACGAGCATGCCGAGGAACGCGATGCCGGCGGTCGCCGCGGCGATCGCCTTGTAGCCGAAGATCGGCTTGCGCGCGAACACCGGCAGCACCTCGGAGAAGACGCCGAACGCGGGCAGCACGAGGATGTAGACCTCCGGGTGCCCGAAGAACCAGAACAGGTGCTGCCACAGCAGCGCCGAGCCTCCCTGCCCCGGATCGAAGAACGTCGTGCCGAAGTTGCGGTCCAGCAGCAGCATCGTGACCGTGGCGGCCAGCGACGTCAGCGCCAGGACGATCAGGTACGCGTAGATCAGGACCGTCCACACGAACAGCGGCATGCGGCCCCAGCCCATGCCCGGCGCGCGCATGTTGTGGATCGTCGCGATGAAGTTGATCGCGCCGATGACCGACGACAGGCCGGTGAGGTGGACCATGTAGATCCACGCCTCCTGGCCGTTGGTGGCCGAGTACTGGCGCAGCGACAGCGGCACGTAGGAGAACCAGCCGGCCTCCGGCGGCGAGTAGAACATCGAGCCGTACAGCGCCAGCCCACCGAACAGGTACATCCAGTACGACCACGCGTTCAGGCGCGGGAACGCGACGTCGCGCGCACCGATCATCAACGGGACCAGGTAGTTCGCGAACCCGGCCCACACCGGGACGATGACCAGGAAGATCATCGTCGTCCCGTGCATGGTGAGGATCTGGTTGTACTTCTCCGGCGTCAGCAGCGTGTTGTCCGGGACCGCCAGCTGCGTGCGGATCAGCAGCGCCTCGACGCCGCCGAGGACGAAGAAGACCAGGACCGTCCCGAGGTACATGATCCCGATCCGCTTGTGATCGGTGGTCGTGACCCACGAGGTCCAGCCGCGCGCCGGGCGCTCGACGTCCGAGGCCGTGATCTGCGGCCGCCGGCGCGCGCTCAGGCCGGTGCTGGACTGGATGTCGGAGGCCGCCATGTGCCTATCCGCCGGCCTGCTGGGCGTTGAGGGCCTCGCGCTGCGCGGCGGCCTTCGCCTTCGCGTCCTTGAGCTCCTGCGCCTTGCGGTCGTACCACGCCTTGTAGTCGTCGAACCGCATCCCGATCACGCGCGCGTACATGTTCGCGTGGTTGCGCCCGCACAGCTCCGCGCACTGGCCGGTGTAGACGACCTGGTCGGCGCCCTCCGGGATCGCGTCCGGCGGGATCCGGAACCACGTCTTGTTCACGTAGCCCTTGATCGCGTCCATCTTGCCGCCGAGCTTGGGGATCCACCACGAGTGCGCGACGTCGTCGGAGGTCACGTCGAGCAGCACGGTCATGCCGACCGGGACGACCATGTCGACGTAACTGGCGACGTTCTCGGCGCCGGGGTACTGGTAGCGCCACACGTACTGCTGCCCGTCGACGCGGATGTTGAGCGTCGGGCCCTTGACCGCGGGCCGGTCGGTGGCGGCGAACTGGAGGCCGTCGGCCGCGGCGACGGGCCGGCCGTTGGCGTCGATCAGCGACGGCTTGGGGTCGCGGATCGCGCTCAGCTTCACGAACGAGAACGTCGTGATGAAGATCAGGATCACCGCTGCGCCGACGGTCCAGCCGATCTCCAGCTTGGTGTTGCCGTGGATCTGCGCCGCCACGTGGCCCCGCTTGGCGCGGTAGCGGAACAGCGACCACAGCAGCGTGCCCTCGACGATCGCGAAGATCACGAGCGCGAGGACGAACACCATGACGTAGAGCGCCTTGATGCTGTCCGCGTTCGGCGAGCCGCCGGACTCCGGGAAGAAAAGCTCGGCGAAACCGGGCACCGCGCGGCAGTATATGGACGGACCTCCCCGCACCGCGCCGTCGTCCGCGCGTGGTCTCCGGGATGACTGTCAACGGCCGGAGAACCGCGCCGGGCGCTTCTCGACGAACGCCGCCACGCCCTCCTGGAAGTCGCCGGAGGCCACCATCTCCTCCTGGATCGAGGCCTCGAGCTCGAGCTGCTGCTCCATGCGCGCGAACATCCAGGCGTTGAGCTGGCGCTTGGCGCCGGCGTAGGAGCGGGTCGGCCCGGCCGCGAGCCGGTCGGCGAGCGCCTCGACCTCGCCGGCGAGCGCGTCGTCGGCGACGACGCGGTTGATGAGCCCCCACTCGAGCGCCAGGCGGGCGGGGATCCGCTCGCCCAGCATCGCCATCTCGGCCGCCCGCGCCATCCCGACGCGCTCGGGAACCAGCAGCGAGCTGCCGCCGTCCGGCACGAGGCCGACGTTGACGAACGCGAGCAGGAAGTACGCCGACTCGGCGGCCACCACGAGGTCGCACGCGAGCGCCAGCGAGCAGCCGATGCCGGCGGCGGCGCCGTGCACGGAGGCGACCACCGGCTTGGGCATCGCGCGGATGCCGGCGATGACCGGGTGGTAGCGCTCGCGCAGCGCGGCGCCCACGTCGGGGAGTCCCTCGGGCGTGGGGTCGAAGCCGGCCTTGAGGTCGGCGCCGGCCGAGAACGCCCGCCCCGCGCCCGTGACGACGACCGCGCGCACCTCGGGGTCCGCCGCGGCGTCCTCGACGGCGCGCCGCAGCTCCTCGCCCAGCTCCCGGGTCCACGCGTTCAGAGCCTCCGGCCGGTTGAGCGTGATGGTCAGCACGGGCCCGCGGCGCTCGACGGAGACGGTCATGGCGCGATCCTACGTGTGACGCTCGTGTATAGCGGGTGTAGTGTCGGAAGATGGCGGAGACGGACGGCAACGGGCGGCGGCCGCGGATCGGCGTGTGCACGGCGCTCGAGCGTGCCCGCTGGACGGTCTGGGACCGGGAGGCGTTCCTCCTCTCGCGCGCATACATCGACGCGCTGCAGGACGCCGGCGCGATCGCGCTGATGGTGCCGCCCGACCCATGGGTGGAGGCGCACCCCGACGACGTGCTCGACGGCCTCGACGGGCTGCTGCTGGCCGGCGGCGCCGACATCGACCCCGACAACTACGGCGAGCCGCGGCACCCGAAGACGACCAACACGCGTCCCGACCGCGACCGCGCCGAGATCGCGCTCGCGCTGCGGGCGCTCGAGCGCGACGTGCCGATCCTCGGCATCTGCCGCGGGATGCAGCTGCTCAACGTCGCGCTCGGCGGCACGCTGATCCAGCACCTGCCCGACGACGTCGGCCACGGCGACCACCGGCGCTCGCTCGGCTCCTTCGACAACGCCGACCACGACGTGCGGCTGGAGCGCGGCTCGCTGGCGGCGCGCGCGGCGGGGGAGACCCGCCACGCGACCAAGTCCCATCACCACCAGGGCGTCGACCGCCTCGGCGAGGGGCTCGTGCCGAGCGGCTGGAGCGTGCTCGACGAGCTCATCGAGGCCGTCGAGCTGCCCGACCGGCGCTGGGCGCTCGGCGTCCAGTGGCACCCCGAGGTCGATCCGCGCTCGCGCGTCGTGGCCGCGTTCGCCGCCGAGGCGCAGCGGCGGCCCGTCTCCGTCTGAGCCGACGTCGCTCGCCGGGGCGGCGTGTATCCTCGCGCGGTCCGTGCGCCGCTCGACCGCCATCCGCGCGGCCGCCTGCACGGCGCTCGCCGCCGGCCTGGCGGCGCCGCTCGTCCGCCGCCGCCTGAATCTGCCGCCGCCCGTGGTCACCGCCGCCGCGGCGATGACCCCGTTCGCGCTGACGGCTCTCGTGCCGCGCTCGCGCCTGCGCGACGCCGGCACCTGCGCGCTGCAGATGTGGGCCTACCTGATCACCTACGAGATGCCCCACGACGACCCGGAGGCGCTCGAGCGCCGCGTGCGCGTCGCCTATCCGGTGCGCGCCGACCGGCTGCTCGGCGGGGGGGTGACGCCGACGCTGCGGCTGCAGCGGGCGTTCGGCGCGCCCGGGCGCTTCGCCGCCTGGGAGAAGCTGCTGGTGTGGACGCACTGGCTGTGGTTCGCGTTCCCGCACGGCAGCGCGCTGTACGTCCTGATCCGCTACCCGGAGCGCTTCGAGCGCGCCGCGGTGCAGATCTACGCGACGTTCGACCTGGGCGTGATCGGCTACTGGGCGGTGCCGACGGCGCCGCCCTGGTACGCCGCCGCGCGCGGGTACATGGAGGACGGGCGGACGCCCGAGCTGCGGCGCATGATGGTCGAGTACGGTGAGCACTTCTGGAAGTCCGGGTGGGCTCCTCTGTACGGTGTGCTGGGGGGAAACCCCCTGGCCGCCATGCCCTCGCTGCACTTCGCAACGTCCGTGACGGCCGCGCACGTCCTCAGCGACACGGGTCGGGTCGCGGGCGCGCTCGGCTGGACCTACGCCACCACGCTCGGCGTGGCGCTCGTGTATCTGGGCGAGCACTACGTCGTCGACCTCGCCGCCGGGCTGGCGCTGGCGGAGGGGATCCGGCGGGCCGCGCCGGTGCTGGCGCCGCTCGCGCGACGGCTGTCGCGCGGCATCCAGTTCCTCGAGGCGGCGGCACGCGCATGAGTGAGGCGCCCGTCCAGGAGGAGTTCAACGGGCGGCCGGCCGAAGTCGAGGACGAGGAGAGGGCCCTCGAGTTCAACGGCCGCACGGTGCTGACGCTGTGCGGCTTCCTGTTCGCCGCGATCGCCGCGCTCTACCTGCTGCTGCCGCAGCTCGCGGGCCTGCACGACACCTGGAACCGGATCGAGAACGGCTCGCCCTGGTGGATGTTCCTCGCCCTGCTGTTGACGATCGGCATGTTCGCCGGCTACGTCGCGATGTTCCGGGGCGTGTTCGTGCGCGCGGAGGGCGCCGCGCGGATCGGCTGGCGCGCGAGCTACCAGATCACGATGGCGGCGCTGGCTGCGTCGCGCATCTTCGCCGCCGGCGGCGCGGGCGGGCTCGTGCTCCAGGCGTGGGCGCTGCGCCAGGCGGGGATGCGGCGGCGGTTCGTGGCCGACAAGACGATCTCGTTCCTGGTGCTGACCTACGCGCCCTACGCCGCCGCCGTGATCGTGTGCGGCTTCGGGCTGCGCACGGGGCTCTTCAACGGCGAGAACCCGTTCACGATGACCGTCGTGCCGGCGGTGCTCGCGCTCATCATGGTCGCCCTGGTGTGCGCGGTCGGGTTCGTGCCGACCGACCTGCAGCGCCGCCTGGAGGGCTTCGCGGCGCGCACCGGCCGCATCGGCCGCGCCGCCCAGAAGGCCGCGCACGCGCCCGCCTCGACCTCGGCCGGCGTGCGCGACGCGATCGCGCACCTGCGCTCGCGCGACCCGGCGCTGCTCGGGGCGATCGCCTTCTGGGCGTTCCAGATCGCCGTGCTGTGGGCGGCGTTCCGGGCGTTCGGCGACGCGCCGCCGCTGGCCGTGCTCGAGCAGGCGTTCTTCGTCGGCATGCTGGGGAACCTGCTGCCGATCCCGGGCGGAGTCGGCGGGGTCGAGGGCGGCCTGGTCGGCGCCTTCGCCGCCTTCGACGTCGACGCCGGGCTGGCGCTGGTCGCGGTGCTCGTGTTCCGCGCCTTCACCTTCTGGCTGCCGCTGCTGCCGGGCGTGATCGCGTTCTTCCGGCTGCGCGGCACGGTGGAGATATGGCGTGCCGAGCGGGTCGCCCAGACCTAGCGCCGGGCGCTACTATACAAAGTAAAGTTATGAGCGGAAAGGGATCCATGGCGGACGTCGAGAACGTGATCATCGTCGGAAGCGGCCCGGCGGGCTACACCGCGGCGCTCTACACCGCGCGCGCGAACCTGCGGCCGCTGGTGATCGAGGGCTTCATGTGGGGCGGCCTGCTCCAGCAGACGACCGACGTGGAGAACTATCCCGGCTACCCCGAGGGCGTCATGGGGCCCGACATGATGCAGCAGTTCCGCGACCAGGCGGAACGCTTCGGCAGCCGCTTCATCACCGACAACGCGACCCGCGTGGAGCCCGGCCGCGACGGCGAGCCGCACACCGTCTGGGTCGACGACGACGAGTACAAGGCGCGCGCGGTGATCCTCGCGATGGGCGCCGAGCACAAGAAGCTCGGCGTGCCCGGCGAGGAGGAGCTGGGCGGCCGCGGCGTCTCCTACTGCGCCACCTGCGACGCCGCGTTCTACAAGGAGCGCACGACGATCGTGGTCGGCGGCGGCGACTCGGCGATGGAGGAGGCGATCTTCCTCGCCAAGTTCTCGTCGAAGGTCACGATCGTCCACCGGCGCGACGAGTTCCGGGCTTCGCGGATCATGCTCGACCGCGCCGCAGCGACGGAGAACATCGAGTTCCTGACGCCGTACGTGGTGGAGGAGTTCGTGGCCGGCGAGGCCGGCGTGCTCGACCGCGCGCGGCTGCGCCACATGGAGACCGGCGAGGAGCGCGAGCTGCCGATGGCCGGGGCGTTCATCGCGATCGGGCACGAGCCGCAGTCGGAGATCGTGCGCGGCATCGTGGAGACCGACGAGGCGGGCTACGTCGTCGTGCAGGGCCGTTCGACGATCACCAACGTCCCGGGGATCTTCGCCGCCGGCGACCTCGTCGACCACACCTACCGCCAGGCCGTCACCGCGGCGGGCACGGGCTGCATGGCCGCGCTCGACGCCGAGTGGTACCTGCGCGACACCCCGGGGGTCCCGACCCCCGCCGCGCTCGAGGGCACGGGCGACCTCGCCGAGGAGCAGTGGTTCACGGCCGAGAGACGCGAGGGCGCCGCCGCCCGCTAGTAGTGGTGCCACTCGCGGGCGCGCTCGCGCTCGCGCTGGCCGCCTGCGGCGGCGGCCGCGAGTCCGCGACGCCGCCGGGCGCGGAAAAGGCGCCGGCGCAGATCAAGCTCTCCACGCCCGCGTTTACCGACGGCGGGCGGATCCCGCGCGAGCTGAGCTGCGACGGCGCCGGCCGCTCGCCGGAGCTGGCCTGGACCGGCGTCCCATCCGGCGCGCGCGAGCTCGTGCTCGCCGTCGAGGACCCCGACGCCCCGGGCGGTACGTTCGTCCACTGGACCGCGTTCGGCATCTCGCCCTCGGCGTCGGGCCTGCCCGCCGGCGGCCGGTTGCCCTCCGGGGTGAAGGAGGGCCGCAACAGCGCCGGCGACGACGGCTGGGCGCCGCCGTGTCCGCCGGAGGGCGACAAGCCGCACCATTACGTGTTCACCGTGTATGCGCTCCGTGCGCCGAGCGGCCTGAAGCAGGGGGCGGACGCGAAGGCGGTGCGTGGCGCGCTGTCGTCCGGGGCGCTGGCGCGCGGGAGCGTGACGGGCGTGTACGGCCGCTAGGTGGCGCCGGCGAACTTCTTGCTAGCGAGGAGGAAGCCCGGACTGCCTCGGCGGCATGATCGCGCGCGTTTCACCGCCTCGCTCGACCGTTCGTATCGCGCGCGATCGATCACGCTCGATCGACCGCCCCGGGGTGTGTGTCAATTCAGTTCGACTGGGTCGAACCAGATTTACACACCCCCTCGCGGCGCTGATCGTTTCGCGCTCGCGTGCCGATCCGGGCTCCCCTTCACCTGCCCGAAGTTCGCCGGCGCCACGACAACCGCCGGCGACTAACCCACCCGAAGCGTGTACGCCCGATCCTGGTAGAGCGACCGCCCCTGGGGGCGCACCGCGACGTAGTAGGAGTGCGCCCGGCTGCCGTCGTTGACGATCTTGACGCGCTCCGTCACGTGCTTGCCCGGCCGGCGCGAGAACGCGAGCCGGCGAGCGGTGTCCTGGAGGCTGATCGCCGAGGAGCCGTAGACGCCGAGGTCGACGTCGCCGAAGCGCGGGATCGCCGAGACGGTCGCGCGGCTGCGGGGCGGCACGACGACGCGGTAGACGTCCGCCGGGTCCTCCTCGCGGTCGAGCAGCGCGTTCGTCCGGCCGGGGGCTCCGCCCGCCCACACCGGCGGCGACGGCGTCCCGTAGGCGCGGCCGTCGACCCACACCAGGTTGTCGTTGGGCTCTGAGGGATCGTGGATCGGCAGCTTGGCGGCGGGCGCGGTCAGCGCGGCCTTGACGTCCAGCACGCCGAACCCGGTCAGCGAGTCCCAGCCCTGGCGGCCGACGTCGCGGGCCGCCCGGCGCACCGCCTGGGCGACCTGGTCGGGCTGCAGGTCGCCGCGGGCGGCGCGGACCCAGGCGACGGCGGCGGACACCATCGGGGCCGCGAAGCTCGTGCCGGACAGCCGCTCGTAGCCGTCCTTGACGTCGTCGTCCTCGAGCGCCGGCGGTACGGCGGTGAGGATGCCGACGCCCGGCGCGCTGAGGTCGATCGCGTCGTTGGCGTTCGAGAACGACGCGCTGCGGTCCTTGAGGTCCGTCGCCGCGACCGTCAGCACGTGCGGCAGCGACGCGGGGAACTCCAGCGGGTTGCCGCGCTCGAACTCGTTGCCCGCGGCGGCGACCGGGATGATTCCCTTGGACACCGCGTCGTAGATCGCGATCTTCTCGGTCGCGCACTCCGAGGTCGCGCCGTAGCTCATGTTGATCACGGCGGCGCCCGCCTGGATGGCCCGGGCGATCGCGTTCGCGGAGGAGCGGCAGCTGATCTGGCCCTCGGCGCCCGGCGCGGTCCTGAGCGGCACGTTGAGCGCGCGCGCCCCCGGCCACACGCCGAGGATGCCGATCCCGTTGGACGGCGCGGCGGCGACCGCGGCGGTCGCGGTGCCGTGCAGGTTCGTGACCGGCGTCCCCGGCAGCGCCGTGAAGTTCGGGTCGCCCGTCCACTCCGGGTGCGACGTGTCGGCCGCGGCGTCCACGAGCGCGATCAGCGGGCTCTGCGGCGTGAGCGGCGGCGGATCGATCGCCGGGTCGGCGACGTGCGCGCGCCAGTCGTTGGGGGGGCCCGAGAGCGGGTCGTCGGGCACCGCGAGCGGCTCGACCGGCACGTCGGGCTCGGCGTAGACGAGCAGCCGCCGCGCGCGCAGCGCGGCCGCGAACGCCCGCGCCCGCTCGCGTGCGACGGCGTAGCCGCCGCCGTCCGCGACGCCGACGCGCTCGGCGCCGAAGCGCCGCGCCACCGCGGCGGCCGCCGGGCCGGGCCTGGCGCCGACGAGCCACGTGGCGCCCACCGACGCCGCGCGCGCCGCGCGGGGCAGCTCCATCGGCAGCGCGCCGGGCGCGCGGGGGCCCGGGGCGGGATCCGCGCGATCGGGCGCGTCGAGCGCGCGGTGGGGCGCGGCCCGGGCCGCCGGCGCCGCCGCCAGCACGCCCGCCAGCAGCGCACCCGCCGATCCACGTGCAAGTGCGGTCACGAGGAGGCGAGCGCCCGGGGCGGGCGAAGCCGATCGGCGTGCAAACGCGGTCACGAGGAGGCGAACACCTGGGGCGGGCGATCGGATCGGCACGCGCGGCCACGGTAGCGGGAGCGGCCAGCGCGCTGACCTACACTCGGCGCCAATGAACGTCTTCACGGTCGTCGTCGGCGGTCTGCTCGCCTTCTTCGTCATCACGACCGTGCTGCTCGGCGTGTTCTCGAAGCGCTCGCCGCTGGACATCCTCGACTGGCGGCCCACCCGCTCGCCGGAGGCCGAGGCCGCCGCCGAGCTCGACGACGTCGCGCAGATGATCGCCGCCCAGAACGAGCTGCGCCGCCGCCGCGGGCTGCCCGAGCGCACGCAGGAGGAGATCGAGGACGACCTCGAGCGCGACCGCGCCGAGCTGCGCCGGCTGCGCTCGGACGACGAGTGGCCCGGGTCCTGATCGTCCCCTGCGGGTGCCGCGGCCAGGCGCTGGCGCGGGAGCTGCGGGCGGCCGGACACGCGGTACGCGGCACCACGCGCGATCCCGCCCGGGCGCCGGCGATCGAGGCCGCCGGCGCCGAGCCCTACATCGGCGATCCCGACCGCATCGGCACGCTGATGGAGGCGCTCGGCGCGGTCACGATCGTGTGCTGGCTGATGGGGACCCTCCCAGTGCCCGACCTGCACGGCGGCAGGCTGCGGATGCTGTGGGAGAAGCTCGTCGACACGCCGGTGCGCGGGGTGGTCCACGAAGGCGCGCTGCCGGACGGCGACCGCATCGCGCGCGCGGCGTCGGAGACGTGGCGGATCCCGCTCGAGGTGCTCGACGCCGACCCGCTCGACCACCCGCGCTGGCTGGCCGCGGCGAGCGCCGCGGTCGCTAGACTCCTGAATTCCTAGAAAGCCGATAGGAATTCATCCCTGAGGAGGAAGCCCATGGCCGACTACGCCAATGACGTGCTGGTCGACACCCAGTGGGTGCAGGACCATCTCGACGATCCGAGCATCCGCATCGTCGAGGTGGACGAGAACCCCGCGCTGTTCGCCGACGCTCACATCCCCGGCGCCGTCGGGTTCGACTGGAGGCGGGACCTGCAGGACCAGGTCAAGCGCGACTTCCTGGGGCCGGAGGCGTTCGCCGAGCTGTTCGGCTCGCGCGGGATCTCGAACGACCACACGGTCGTGCTCTACGGCGACCGCAACAACTGGTTCGCGGCCTACACGTACTGGTACCTGAAGTACTACGGCCACGACAACGTCAAGCTCGTCAACGGCCCGCGCGAGAAGTGGATCGCCGAGGGCCGGCCGACCACCGCCGAGATCCCGCGGTTCGAGTCCGCCCACTTCACGGCGCGGGCCGGCGACGACGCGATCCGCGCGAAGCGCGACGAGGTGCTTGCGGCGCTCGGCTCCTCCACCAAGCTCGTCGACGTCCGCTCGCCGCAGGAGTTCTCCGGCGAGCTGATCGCGATGCCCGGCTACGAGCAGGAGGGCGCGCAGCGCGCGGGCCACATCCCCGGCGCCGCGTCGATCCCGTGGGCGCAGGCCGTCCAGGCCGACGGCACGTTCAAGACCGCCGACGACCTCGGCGAGCTCTACGGCTCCAAGGGCGTCACCAACGGCGAGCCGATCATCGCCTACTGCCGGATCGGCGAGCGCTCCGCGCACACGTGGTTCGTGCTGCACGAGCTGCTCGGCAAGCCGGACGTCAAGAACTACGACGGCTCGTGGACCGAGTGGGGCAACCTGGTCAACGTCCCCATCGAGAAGTCCGTCTGAGCAGGTCGGCCACGATCCGCGCGGTCGCGCCCCAGATGAGGTGCGGCCCGACCTCGTAGGTGTCGGTGCGGAAGGGGATGCCCTTCCGCACCAGCCGCCTGATGCCGTGGCCGGCGCGGACGGCCTCCAGCGGCAGCTCGAGCACCTCGGCGACCTCGGTGTCGGCCGGCACCCACTCGAGCCCCGCCTCGATCAGCCCCACGAAGGGGTAGATCGCGTAGTTGGTCACGAACGTGCCGACCGGCTCGAGCGCGCCGGCGATCTCGACCGCCGCCGGGTCGAGCCCGATCTCCTCATGCGCCTCGCGCAGCGCGGTGTCGAGCAGCCCCTCCCCGTGGTCGCGACGGCCGCCGGGGAACGAGATCTCGCCGGCGTGGCGGCGCAGGTCGTGCCGGCGGCGGGTGAAGACCGCGTGCACCGCGCCCGCGTCGTCGGCGTACAGCGGCACCAGCACGGCGGAGTCCGTGCGGCCGCCCTGCACCTCCATCTCGAGCGCCTGCTCGGGGCTGAGCAGGAGCCCGGCCAGCTCCGCGCGCAGGTCGCTCAGATCAGCTCGACCCGCTCGTCGAAGGCCACCTCGCCCTCGAGCGTGCGGTGCACCGGGCACTTCGCGGCGATCACCTGCAGGCGCTCCACCTGCTCCTCGTCGAGGTGGGCGGGCATGCGCATGACGAGCTCGAAGCGGGTCGGGCAGCCGCGCTCGGCCGGCGAGTAGCGGGCCTCGACCTCGAGCCCGTCGATGTTCCAGCCCTTGCGGTCGGCGTACATCTCGACGGTCACGGCGGTGCAGGAGGCGAGCGCGGCGGCGAGCAGCTCCTGCGGGCTGGGGCCCATGTCCTGGCCGCCCTGCTCCTCCGGCTCGTCGGCGGTCAGCGCGTGGGTGCCCATCTTGACGTCGTGCCTGTAGCGCTCGCGGCGGTGGGCGACGGCCTTCATGGCGCCGGTGGTGGATGAACGGTTGATCAGGGCCATGTGTCCTCCAAGGGATTGAACACCATCCCGGTTAGGACCTTTGGATAGAAGTACGTGGACTTCGGGGGCATGTTCTCCCCGGCCGCGGCGACGTCGCGCACGCGCGCGACGGGGGTCGGGGCCATCAGGAACGCCGCGTCGGCCTCGCCGGCGTCCACGCGGGCGCGCGCCTCCGCGGCGGTGCGCGCGTAGTCGAGCCCGTTGAGGTGGGAGATGTCGTCCTCGGTCATGCCGAGGGCGCCCTCCAGCACGAGCGCCTCGAGCACGGCGGTGTCCAGCCGCCGGTAGGGCTCGGGCTTGCCGGGCAGCGCCCGGTCGGCGATCGCGGCGTCGCGCAGCGTCAGGAGCTGGGGCGTGCCGTCGTAGTAGCCGATGCGGACGGCGTCGCCGGGCGGCGGCTCGAGCGCGTCGGTCGGCTCGGCGAGCCAGTCGCGCCGCAGCTCGTCGCGCAGCGCGGCGCGGCGGGCGTCGTCGAGCCCGGTCACGAGGCGGTGGGTCGGGAACACGGTCAGGCCGGGGTCCTGCAGCGCGACGAGGCACATCAGCACGTGATCGGCGCCCTCGGCCGCCCCGGGCTCGCGCGCGTACACGCGCGCGGTCTCGTAGCGGTGGTGGCCGTCGGCGATCAGCAGCTCCACGCCCGCGAGCGCCTCGCGCACGCCGTCCAGCGCGGCGCCGTCCGTGACGCGCCAGAGCCGGTGCGCCG
>JBIOTP010000095.1:0-4256 GCA_044865965.1 Solirubrobacteraceae bacterium | reverse complement strand
CCCGGCCGCCACGGACGGCGAGGTCCTCGCCGCCCATCTCGCGACCCTCCTGCATCCGCCTCGTGGCTCGTCTCGGTCGTCCGCCGCTGTTTCAGCCGGTGCCCGGTGCGCTGTCGGCTCCCGGCAGTCGCCCGCCGGTCAGCCGGCGGTAGGCGCTGATCAGGCCGAGGTGCATGACGGCGTGCGCGATCTCGGCGCGCCAGCGCGGCTCGAGATGGGGCAGCAGGTCGAGCCGCCCGGTGTCGTAGGCGCGGTGGTGGATCCAGCACAGCGGCACGACGCAGTCCGGGTCGTCGCAGCCGCCCAGCGCGCGCGGGGTCAGGTGCGCCGGCGTGACGCCCTTCGTCTGCTGGCACACCACGCACCAGCGTCCGATGATCTTCTCGCGCTGGGCCTCGGAGGCCGCCATCGGTGCGCGCTGCCGCTGGGCGCCCGAGCGGCCCCACGGGGCCGGCCGCAGTGGCGTCGTGCGCGTGAGCGGCGCCAGGCGCAGCGGCGGCTCCCCCGGGCGCAACGGCGTCCCGCGGCGCAGCGGCGCGCGCTTCACGGTGCGCACGGGTCGGAACGCAGCGGGTTGATCGGGACGAGGCGGTAGCCGACGCCCCAGATGTTCTCGAGCCAGCGCCCACCGCCCGCGGCGGTCAGCTTGCGGCGTAGCCGGCACGCGTGGCTGTCGAGCGTCCGCGTCGTTCCGCGGCAGCGGAATCCCCACACGGCGCGCAGCAACTCGTCCTTGGTGAACGTCCGCGCGGGGTCCGCCGCGAGGTGGCAGAGCAGCGTGTACTCCTTGGCCGCCAGGCCGATCGGGACGCCGTTCATGCGCACGTCGCGCGCGACGGTGTCGATGCGCAGCTCGCCGACGCGCATCACGCGGTGGGCGGCGCGCGTCTGGCTGCGGCGCAGCACGGCGCGGATCCTGCCGCGCAGCTCCGGGTAGCTGAACGGCTTGGCCACGACGTCGTCGCAACCGCGGTCGAAGTAGCGCACGCGCGAGAGCTCGTCGCCGCGGGCAGTGAGCACGATCAGCGGCGTCTCGGGAGGGATGCGCGACGCCAGGCCGTCGGCGGCGCGGACCGCGTCGAGCAGCGCGAGCGTGTCGCCGTTGACGTCGCAGACGACGAGGTCGGGCTGGCGCGCCTCGAGGACCCGGATCGCGGCGGGCTTGCTCTCGGCGGGCAGGACGTCGTAGCCGTCGGCGGTGAGGTTGTCGGCCAGGAAGGCGCGGATGGCCGCGTCCTCCTCGGCGAGCAGGATCGAGCTGGGTCGCTCCATGAGCGTGTCTCCTTCCGGTAGGTGTACTCCGCCGCCGGTGGGCGGCGGCGGGAGTGGGGTGGGCGGCCAAGGGGGGTGCGTGGTCGCCTGCTGCGCGTGGCCGCCGGTTCGCGTCGGAGGGCCCTCGACCCGCGACGCGTCCCGTGTTGCCGGTGCGGCTGGGTCGCTCGCTCGAGCGGTCGGGGCCGCTTAGCGCGCTGCGCCCGGTGGCGTGGCGGCGCCCGGCGCGAGGTTTCGGTAGATCAACCCGTCGGCGGCCACGGTCAGGGTCGTCCGCCGCCGCTGGCCGGTTCGGGCGGTGCCGGCGGGCGCGTCGACGACGAGCATGAGCCGGCCGTGCGGGTCTCGTCCGGCGGCTCGCCAGGGAAGGCCGCCGCGCCGGCAGCGCTCGAGAACCTCGCGCTCGATCTCGTCGCGCGGCCTGGCCGGCGCTGCCCGGGCCTCCGGCGTGGCCTCGAGCGCCGCGTGGGGCATGAGCCGTCGGGGGCGTGCCGGGCCGTCCGCCGGTGGTTCGTCCGAGTGCCGGCGCAGCTCGTCGCGGACGCGCATCAGCGCCCGTCCCGGGTAGTTGTGGCCCGTGTAGCCGCCGCGTCCGTCGCGGGCGCCCCATTCGAAGTCGCTCGGGCTGTCCTCGGCCAGCGGGCGGTCGCCGGTGGCCAGCAGCGCGTCGCGGAAGCGCGGGATCCGGTACTTGGCGCGCAGCCCGGCGAGCATGGCGTGGAAGCGGTAGCTCGCCCAGTCGGGTCTGGCGGCGATCTCCCGGCGGCCGATCCGCTTGGCCTCCGCGGGTGTGCGCGCGAGCCACACGCGCCGGAAGTCCGGCCAGTCGGTCGCCTTGGCGGCCTGGAACGCGTGCTCGACCGTGGGGTGCTGGACGAGCACGTCGCCGTCGACTGGGCACGGCAGCCAGATCGGCGAGCGCGCGAAGTTCGAGAACGGCGACCCGGCGTAGAAGCGGAGCACGTCGGGCGCGTCCCGGCTGCAGCGCAGCCACGGGCGTCCCGCGCCGTCGTCGGCGCCGGTCGGCGAGCGCGCCATCACGGCTCCTCGTTCTCTTGGCGGGCCCCGCGGTTTCGGGGGATGGGGCGTTCGGGGGCTGCCGCGGTAGGGCGCCGCGGGTTGCGCGCCGGGTCATCGACGCGGCGGCCGGCGGGCTCGGAATGGTTCAGGGTCATGGCGTGTTGTGGTCGGTTGTGGTCAGGGTTGGCGGCCTGGGCGGGCCGAGTGGAAGTCGCCCGCGCAGCCAGACCAGGTCGCGCGGCGGTGGGCGCGCGCGTCGTCCTGCGCTCGCCGGTAGCGATCGAGCCGCGAGAAACGCCGGTCGCGGTAGCGGTAGACGTGGGCGACGCCGGCGCGCAGCTGGCACTCGCCCAGATCGCCGCGGCGGCCGTCGACGTAGGCCAACAGCCGCCCGTAGCGGTCGTGCGTGTTGCCCGAGCGGGGTTCGATGACGAGCCGGACGCGGGTGCCCGGAGGAGCGATGCGCGCGAGGTGGCGGCCGGCCGCGGCGCCGCCGCACTCGGCGGGACCGCGGTGCGTTTCGGGCGTGTCGATCCCGAGCAGCCTCACGGTCTCTCGCGGCCCGCCCGCGCGCACCTCGATCGTGTCGCCGTCGACGACGCGCACGATTCGTGCGACGGCGGGAGCGGGCGGCTCGGGCCGCTCGAGCGAACCGCAGGCGCCGGGCGCGGCGGCGGAGATCACGGCGAGCAGCCACCAGCCGTGCGCGCGCCGCCGCAGCGCGCGTATCGCGAGCCGAGCGGGCAGGAGTATGAGCACCCGGCTCATGACACGACTCCGGCCGGTTCTTGAACGGTCCGCTCCCGGAGCGGGCGCGCGGGGGTCTGGTCGACGAGCGGCTCGCGATCGCCGGACGTGTCCGGTGAGTGGCCGAGCGGGCCGAGCTGCTGCGCGCTTCGTGATGTCATAACGCGCCTCCGTTCTGGATGCGCTGGTATGCCTGCTCGACGCGGAGCACCGTCGCCGGATCGCACTCGGCGACGTAGAGCCCGACGAGCAACTTCAGGCGCTCGATCTCGGCGTCGCGATCATCGACCTTGCCTTTCAGGTAGCCAACGAGCCCGCGCAGCTTCGTGAGATCGCGGCGCTTGATGCGCTCCTGCACCTTGCGCGCGCCCGGCTCATCAACCACAACGCGTCGCGCGCCTTGTGAGGGCATCAGCGCAGCTCCCGGGCCATCGTTGATCCGGACACCGCGCACGAAACTGTTGCGCAGCAAGTCGTGCGCGTACTTCTGCGTGAGCTGCTCGACGCCCCATGGTCCGACGCCACCGATCCGTACGGTGAGGGTGACGATGCCGCCCTCGGGCAAGGGTGATGGCTGCGCCTGTGCACCCTCGGGTGGCCTGCCGCAGCGCGCGCACAGCCTGTCGTCCAGGACGACCGGCGCAGGAAGCCCCGGCCGGCAGGTGCAACGAGCTGCGTGCTGGTCAGCCATCGGAGATGTCCCTCGGCTTGACGTACTTCCACTGCGAGCGGTAGACCTGCACGCGATCCCCCGTCGCGCGGACGTGCGCGTTGGCCAGGCTGTTGAGCGTGTCCATGCGCTTGAATTTCCAGTGCTCGTTGCAGTCCGGGCACCACGCGCGGACGTCGCCGTGCTGCTGCCAGTGGGAGCGCGCAAGCTCGGTGGTGCCTTGGCTAGGAGGCACGCGACGCATCTCCCCGTCTCCACGCGATCGTCCGTGCAAGGTCGTCTCGGTCATGCCGCCGCCTCCTCGCCATCGCTACGCGGGCTGGCGTCGCCGTGCGTGGGCTTCGTGCTCGTCCAGCGCGTCTGCAGGTCGCGCGGCCGGGCGTGGAAGTAGTTGATGTTCGGCGTGAGCGGGTGCAGCTCGAGTTCGCCGCGCTCGGGGCGGGCGGTGACGCGGGCGTGGAATCGGCGCCCGCGGATGTCGACGAGGACGAGATCGCCGACGACGGCGGCGGCCGCGCGGGCGCGCCGCCGATAGTGGGTGAGGACG
>JBIOTP010000094.1:0-3549 GCA_044865965.1 Solirubrobacteraceae bacterium | reverse complement strand
CGAGCATCCTCAGGGTGGGTCCCTTTGGAGCTCGGCCGATCGACACTGGGCGGTGCCCACGGCGGCGAGGCGCCGCGAGAATCGGTTGATCCGGACCTAGTCGGCAACGAGCGCGACCGCCCCGCCGCGGGCGCCCATGCCGATCGACTGCTCGCGCTGGAGGTGCTTGCCCTCCGTCTGCAGCGCGGGCGCCACCATCAGCTCGGCCCGGTTGAACTCCGCGATGTCCTGGTAGCCGCAGGTCGCCATCGACGTGCGCAGGCCGCCCATGAGATTGAACGTGCCGTCGTTCTCGTGCGCCGGCCCCACGAGGATCTCCTCGAGGGTGCCGTTCTGCGCGGTCTTGACGCGCGCGCCGCGGGGCAGCGTGGGATGGAACGTCGCCATGCCCCAGTGGAAGCCGCGCCCCGGCGCCTCGTAGGCGCGGGCGAGCGGCGAGCCGATCATCACCGCGTCGGCGCCGCAGGCGATCGCCTTCGCGACGTCGCCGCCGGTGCGCATCCCGCCGTCGGCGATCACGCGGCAGTAGTCGCCGGTCTCCAGCATGTGCTGCGAGCGGGCGGCGGCCACGTCGGCGATCGCGGTGGCTTGCGGGACGCCGATCCCGAGCACGCCGCGGGTGGTGCAGGCGGCGCCCGGGCCGACGCCGACGAGCACGCCCGCCGCGCCGGTGCGCATGAGGTGCAGGCCGGTGGAGTAGCTCGCGCAGCCGCCGAGGACCACCGGGATCGACACCTCGCGGACGAACTCCTTGAGGTTGAGCACCGAGCCCTGCGAGGAGACGTGCTCGGCCGAGATGACCGTGCCCTGGATCACGAGGACGTCCAGCCCGGCGTCCAGGCAGATGTCGAGGTAGCGCTCCACGCGCTGCGGCGTCAGCGACGCGGCCGCCACCACGCCGTGCGCCTTGATCTCCTGGATCCGCTGGGCCATCAGCTCGGCCTTCACGGGCTCCCGATAGATCTCCTGCAACTCGCGCGTGGCGAGCTCCTTCTCCAGCGAGGCGATCCGCTCCAGCTGGTCCTCGGCGTCCTCGTAGCGCGTCCAGATGCCCTCGAGATTGAGCACGGCGAGCCCGCCGAGCTTGCCGACGATCCCGGCCGTCTCCGGCGACACGACCCCGTCCATCGCCGAGGCCATGAGCGGCAGCTCGAAGCGGTAGGGACCGAGAGTCCAGGAGATGTCGACATCGTCCGGATCGCGCGTGCGGCGGGAGGGAACGATCGCGATGTCGTCGAATCCGTATGCGCGCCGGGCCTTCTTGCCGCGGCCGATCTCGATCTCCATGAAGGAATCCTAGGACTGGTGGCGGACGGTCGTGCCAGTCAGGCTAGCCCACTAACCCACTTCGGCGGGCAGGCTGAGGCGCTCGACCTCCACCTCCGCGAGCAGCCGCTCGACGCGGTCCGGGTCCACCAGGCCGGCGCCGAGGTGCTGGGTCGACTCCGCGCCGCAGGCGACGCCGTAGGTGAGCGCCGCCGCGCCCGGGCGGCCCTGGTAGTGCGAGGCCACGAAGCCCGCGAGGAACGCGTCGCCCGAGCCGACGGTCGCCCGCGGCTCGATCGCGCCGGGCTTCACGCGCACGCGGTACAGCGACGGCTCGGCGCTGCCCTCCGTCGGGGCCAGCTGCGCGAAGCAGCCGTCGGGCATCGTCATGATCGCCTCGCGCGCGCCGAGCTCGCACATCTCGCGCACGGCGATCAGGCGGTCCTCGTCGTCGTTGAACTCGTGCCCGACGAGCTCCTCGGCCTCGAGCACGTTGGGCGAGATCACGTGCGGCTCGGCCCGCACGGCGCGCCGCAGCGGGTCGCCGTCGGTGTCGACGACGGTCATCACGCCGAGCCGGCGCAGGTCGCGGATCAGCTGCGCGTAGATGCTCTCGTCGACGTCGCGCGGCAGCGAGCCGGCGAACACCACGATGCTCGCGCCCTTGGCGAGATAGAGCAGCTTGTCGACGAACAGCTCGATCTCGCGCTCGGTGACCTTCGGGCCGCGCTCGTTGATCTCCGTCTGCTCGCCGGTGGTGGGGTCGATCACGGCGGTGTTGGTGCGCGACTCCTCGCCGATGCGCACGAAGTCCGAGAGCACCGAGAGCTGGGTGAGCTGGTCGATGAGCCGCGTCCCGGTCGCGCCGCCCGCCAGCCCGGTGGCGATCACCGGCGTCCTCAGCGTCTTGAGCACGCGCGCGACATTCACGCCCTTGCCGCCTGGCATCGTGGTCTGCTCGACGGTTCGGTGCCGGCGCCCGAGCCGGAAGTTCGGCACCGAGAGCGTCTTGTCGATGGCCGTGTTGAGGGTGACGGTGAGGATCACGTGGCCCTGGCCTCCCGCGACGCCCGGCCCGCGGAGTCCGCGCGCCGGCGGCGCGCGAACAGGACCGTAGCGGCTAGGGCGGCGACCACGCCGAGCAGGACGAGCGGCCGGGTCGCGAAGGACTTGGTGCGCTGGGTGATGTCGGCGGCCGGAACGGGGGCCGCGGCGATCAGCGGGACCGTCGCCACGAGGCGGCCGCGCTGGCGCACCTCGACGCGCCCGAGCCGCTGGCCGCTGCGGATCGGCCCGGCGACCTGGTCGGGCGCGTAGACGGAGGTCTTCACGTCCGAGCGGCGCCCGCGCGGGACGATCCGCCGCACGGTGCGCGCGGCGACCAGCTTGAGCGTGGCCCCGGCGCGGTACTGGATCGCAGGCGTGGCGAGCGTGGTCTCGCGAATCACCGGGCGGATGCGCTGGAAGCGCGGTAGCGCCCACTTGAAGAGCTCCATCGTGTCGGCGTCGCGCGCGGCCTCGCTCGGCGTGTCGAGGACGGCGCTGACGAGCTGGATGCCGTTGCGGCTCGCGGAGCCGACGAGCACGTACCCCGCCTGCCGGGTGTGGCCGGTCTTGACGCCGTTCACGAACGCGTAGCGGCGCACCAGCAGGTTGCGGTTGGCGAACGTCCGCCGCCGGACGCCGGACTTCAGCGTCACCGCCGGCGAGTCCACGACCTTCTTGAAGAAGCGGTTCGTGCGCAGCACGATCGCGAGCGTCACGAGGTCGCGCGCCGAGGAGTAGTTGGCGTCGGCGTCGAGCCCGATCGGGTTGGCGTAGTGCGTGTTGCGCAGGCCGAGCTTGCGCGCCCGCGCGTTCATCATGCGCACGAACGACCGCTGCGAGCCGGCCACGCCTTCCGCGAGCGTGGCCGCCGCGTCGTTGCCGGACTCCACCAGCAGCCCGCGCAGGAGGTCGGCGACGCGCATGCGCTCGCCGGGCTGCAGCCCGATCTTCGACTCCACCGGCGCAGCGCGGTAGCGCGAGGCGACGAACGTCTCGGTCAGCTTGGCCCGCTCGAGCGTCAGCAGCGCGGTCATGAGCTTCGTCGCGGAGCCGACCGGGCGGCGGCGGTCGGGCGCGCGGGCGCACGCCACCGTGCCGGTCGAGACCTCGACGACGATCGCGCTCGGCGCGCCCACCGTGGTGGGGCAGGCGGGCGGGCGGGCGGCGTGCGCGGCGGCGGGGGCGAGGAGCCCGACAGCCGCGGCCGCTCCGGCGGCCGCGCGGATCCGGCCGGCG
>JBIOTP010000093.1:0-6104 GCA_044865965.1 Solirubrobacteraceae bacterium | reverse complement strand
GGCCGCGCTACGCGGCCGGCGCCGCCGCCTGCGCCTCCTCGCGCGTGAGCGGCGTCTTGCCCCAGCGCGTGCGCTGGGCGTAGTCCATCAGCGTCGGGAAGTACTTCGACAGGCGCGGGCAGCGGATCCCGGCCGGCCCGAGCAGCGCGCGCGCGCGCGCGTCGTCGAAGACGACCTCCATGTCGAAGTACGGGAAGTACACCGCAGCCTGGTCGTCGACGTGGGCCGAGCCCGTGCCGGCGCTGCCGGGCGGCACGACCGGCGGCCGCGGGCGGTCGAAGGCCGCCGCGGACAGGCCGATCAGCTCATCCACGGTGGCCGCCTCGGGCCCGGCCGTGAGGTTGAGCACGCCGGTGACGCCGGCGTCGAGCAGGTGGACCAGCGCGTCGGCCACATAGTCGACCGGGACGACGTCCACGTGGCGCTCCGGATGCGCCGGTACGACGTCGAAGAGCCCGCGCGAGAACGCGCGGATCGGCCAGTAGAGGACGTTGAAGGCCGGCGTCCAGCCGCTGCTCGCCTCGCCCATCACGATGCTCGGGCGGGCGATGGCCGGCGACAGGTCCTCGGCCTCGACGACCGCGTGCTCGGCCTCCCACTTGGTCTGCTCGTAGGTGTTGCGGAAGCCCTGGCCGGAGTCGAGCTCGGTCTCGCGGAACGTGCCGACCGTGGTGCCGGCCACGTAGGCGGTCGACACGTGCACGAAGCGCTCGAGCCCGCCGGCCGCCTTCGCCTCGCGGCCGAAGGCGATCATCTCGCGCGTGCCGTCGACGTTGATCACGCGCGCCTCGTCCAGCGGCAGGTCGAACGAGATCGACGCCGCGCAGTGCAGCACCGCGCCGGCCTCCGCGGCCAGCGCCGCCCGCGCGTCCGGCGCGATGCCCAGCCCGGGACTCGTGACGTCGCCGGCCACGGCCCGCGCCCGCCCGCGGTAGGGCGAGGGGTCGCGCCACAGCTTGGCCATCACGCCCTCCAGGCGGGTCTGGGCGGCGGCGTCGTCGTCGGCCCGTACGAGCGCGAGCACGTCGCGCTCGCCGGCCTCGAGCAGCCGCGCCATGACCTCCATGCCGAGGAACCCGGTGGCGCCGGTGAGCAGGACCGGCGGCTTCATCCCTCGATCGCCTCCTTGGCGCGCGCCTCGTCCTCCTCGGTCGGCGCGGTGCCCATCGCATGGAAGCCGCCGTCGACGTGGATGATCTCGCCGGTGATGCCGCGCGCCCCGGCGGACAGCAGGAAGCAGATCGTCGAGGCGACCGGCGCCGGGTCCTCGACGTCCCAGCCCAGCGGCGCCTGGCGCTGCCACGCGCCGGCGAGCGCCGCGAAGCCCGGGATGCCGCGCGCCGCGACCGTGCCGAGCGGCCCGGCGGACACGAGGTTGACGCGCACCTTGCGCGGGCCGAGGTCGCGCGCGAGGTAGCGCGAGGTGGCCTCCAGCGCCGCCTTGGCCACGCCCATCCAGTCGTAGACCGGCCAGGCGACGGTGGCGTCGAAGTCGAGCCCGACGATGCCGGCGCCCTCCTCGGGATAGAGGTCCTGCAGCCCGACGGCCAGCGCCTTGAAGGAGAACGCCGAGGTCTGGAACGCGATCGCGGCGCTCTCCGCCGGCGTCGAAAGGAACCTGCCGCCCAGGGCGTCCTCGGGCGCGAACGCGATCGCGTGCAGGATGCCGTCCACGCGGCCCCAGCGGTCCTTGAGGTCGGCGGCGACCGCCTCGATGTCCTCGGGCTTGTTGACGTCGAGCTCGAGCACATCCGGCGGCTCGGGGAGCCGCTGGGCGGAGCGCTCGGTCATGCGCTTGGCCCGGCCGAAGCCGGTCAGCACGATCTCGGCGCCGGCCTCCTGGGCCTGCTTGGCGACCTCGAACGCGATCGACTCACGGTTGATCACTCCTGTGATCAGGAGCTTCTTTCCTTCGAGCATATGTCTCTCAGAGGGGGATGTTCTTGACGCCGGGCGCGGGCTGCGCGATGGCATCGAGGGTGGTCAGGGCCTCGCACAGGCGGCGGCGGGTGTCGTCGGGAAGGATCACTTCATCCACATACCCCTCAGCGGCCGCGATGCTCGCCGAAAGATGCTCGTCCGCGTATTCGGCGGCGAACGCCTCGCGCGCCTCGACCGGATCCTCGGCCGCCGCGATGTCGCGCCGCTTGACGATGGTGACCGCCTGCTTGGCGCCCATCACGCCGAGCTGCGCCTGCGGCCACGCGAACACGTAGTCGGCGCCGAGGTCGCGCGCGTTCATGGCGATGAACGCGCCGCCGAACGCCTTGCGCAGCACCACGGTCAGCTTCGGGACGGTCGCCTCGGCGAACGCGTGCACGAGCTTCGCGCCGTGGCGGATGACGCCGCACGCCTCCTGGCGCGCGCCGGGCAGGAAGCCGGGCGTGTCGACGAGGACCACCAGCGGCAGCCCGAACGCGTTGCAGGTGCGTACGAAGCGCGCGGCCTTCGAGCCCGCCTCGGCGTCCAGCACCCCGCCGAGGTACTTCGGCTGGTTCGCCACGACGCCGACCGGACGGCCGTCCAGGCGCCCGAAGCCGCACACGACGTTGCGCGCCCACTTGGGCGCGAACTCGAGCAGCCGCCCGCCGTCCAGGATCCCGCGCGCGACGTCGCGGATGTCGTAGACCGCGCGGTGGCTCTCGGGCACCGGCTCGCCGGCGCCGTAGCCGGCCGGGCCCGCCGGGCGCCAGCGCGGCGCGCGCTCGCCGGTGTGGGACGGCAGATGGTCGAGCAGGTCGCGCACCAGCAGCGCCGCCTCGGTGTCGTCGGGGGCGACGAAGTGCGCCACGCCGTTGCGCTCGTGGACCTTCGGCCCGCCGAGCTCCGCCGCCGAGACGTCCTCGCCCATCACCTCGCGCACGACCGCGGGGCCGGTGAGGAACATGTAGGCCCGCTCGGTCATGACGACGAAGTCGGTCAGGGCCGGCGAGTAGGAGCCGCCGCCCGCGGACGCGCCGCAGATCACCGAGATCTGCGGGATCCGCCCGCTGAGCGCGACGTGCTCGCGGAAGATCCGCGCGTAGCCGGCCAGCGCGGCGGTGCCCTCCTGCATCCGCGCGCCGCCCGACTCGATGAAGCCGACGACCGGCGCGTTCGCCCGGCCGGCGAGCCGGAGCACGCGCACGATCGAGTTGGCGTGCTGCTCGCCCAGCGACCCGCCGAGATAGGACGGATCCTGGGCGTAGCAGAACACCGGGCGGCCGTCGACGCGCCCCGCGCCGGCGATCACGCCGTCGCCGGGCTGGGCGCGCTCGCCCATCCGGCGCGACATGACGTCGCTGCGAAGGAGCGTCAACGAACCGCGGTCGCAAAGCGCCTCCAAACGCTCTGCAGGGGAAAGCTTCCCCCTTCTCTCCTCACTCAGCTGCAGCGTCATGTCATTAGGCCTCCAGAGCCAACACGACGTTGTGGCCCCCGAACCCGAAGGCGTTCGAGATGGCCAGGGCGGGCTTGCCGTCGATGTCCAGCGGCTTGGCCTCGTTCGGCACGTAGTCGAGGTCGAGCCCCTCCTCCGGCTCGGAGTAGTTGAGCGTCGGCGGCGCCATCCGGTCGCGCAGCGCCAGCAGCGTGGCGACCGACTCCACCGCGCCCGCCGCGCCGAGCAGGTGCCCGATCGCGGACTTGGTCGAGGAGACCTTGACGCTCGCGGCGTGCTCGCCGAGCGCCTTCTTGATCGCGCGCGTCTCCGCGCGGTCGTTGAGCTGGGTGGACGTCCCGTGGGCGTTGACGTAGACGACGTCGCCCGGGCCGCGCCCGGCGTCGGCGAGCGCGCGCTCGATCGCCTTGGCCGCGCCGACGCCGTCCTTCTCCGGCGCGGTCATGTGGTTGGCGTCCGAGGAGGCCCCGAAGCCGCGCACGTAGCCGAGGATCTTCGCCCCGCGCGCCCGCGCGCGCTCGGCGTCCTCGAGGATCAGGATGGCGGCGCCCTCGCCCATCACGAAACCGTCGCGGCGGGCGTCGAAGGGGCGCGAGATGCCCGACGTCGACAGGGCGTCGAGCGCCGTGAACGCGGCGTAGGAGAGCGGCGTGAGCGCGGCCTCCGAGCCGCCGGTGACGACGGCGTGGGCGTCGCCGTGCTCGATCAGCCGCGCGGCCATCCCGATCGCGTGCGCGCCCGCCGCGCAGGCGGACACGGTGCCGAACGAGTTGCCGTGCAGCCCGTAGCGCAGCGACAGGGTGCCCGATGCGGCGTTGCTCATCATCAGCGGCACCGACAGCGGCGGGACCTTCTTGGGCCCCGACTCGATCAGGATCTCCTTGCCCCGCTCGAGCGTCCCGATGCCGCCGATGCCCGTGCCGATCACGCAGCCGATCAGGTCGGACTCGTAGGGCAGCTCGCCGCGCTCCCAGCCCGCCTCGGCCATCGCCTCGTCGCCCGCGACGATCGCGAACTGCGAGAAGCGGTCGGCGCGGCGCGCCTCCTTGATCGACAGGTGCTCGGTGGGCTCGAACTCCGACGCCTTGCCCTCGCCGTCCTCGATGCCGCTCCGGCCGGCGAGCCAGCGCTCATAGAGGGTTCGGGCGCCGACGCCGAGCGGTGTGACGGCGCCCATCCCGGTGACGGCGACCTCGCGATTCATGATCCCCGGCTCACCACCAGGTCGATCGCGTCGCCGACGGTCTTGATCTTGCCGACGTCGTCGCCCTTGAGCTGGACGCCGTACTCGTCCTCGATGATCTGCGACAGCTCGGCGAGGTCGAGCGAGTCGACGTCGAGATCCTCGAAGGATGCCTCGCGCGTGATCTGCGACTCGTCGACGCCGAACTGCGGCAGCGCCTCGTAGACGGTCTTCTTGACGTTATCTTCAGTGACGGCAGTAGCCATGTCGTTGTTGTCTCCTTGGTCGGGTTCGGTGGTCAGGCGGACATCCCGCCGTCGACGTACAGGGTGGTGCCGGTGACGTAGCCGGCCTGCTCGGAGGCGAGGAAGCGCACGGCGGCGGCGACCTCCTCCGGCGTGCCCGTGCGGCGGGCCGGGATCGCCTTGGCGATCTCGTCCTGCGCCAGATCGGCGGTCATGTCCGTGGCGATGAAGCCGGGGGCGACGGCGTTGACGGTCACGCCGCGGCGCGCGACCTCGGCGGCGATCGTCTTGGTCATGCCGATCAGGCCGGCCTTGGCCGCGGCGTAGTTCGACTGCCCGGCGTTGGCCCGCGGGCCGACGACCGACGCGATGTTCACGACGCGCCCGTAGCGCGCCTTGATCATGCCGCGCAGCGCGTCGCGGGTCAGCCGGAAGGCGGCGCTCAGGTTGGTGGCGATCACCTGGTCCCAGTCGTCGTCCTCGAGCTGGACGGCGAGGCCGTCGCGGGCGACGCCGGCGTTGTTGACCAGCGCCAGCACCGGGCCGAGCTCGGACTCGAGCTGCTTGAGCAGCGCCTTGCCGTCGCCGTCGGAGACGTCGGCCTGCAGCGCGACCGCGCGGCCGCCGGCGTCCTCGATCGCCTTCACGGTGGCCTTGGCGCCCGCCTCGTCGGAGCGGTAGTTGACGCCCACGGCCCAGCCGTCCTCGGCGAGCGCGCGGGCGATCGCGGCCCCGATGCCCTTGGAGGCGCCGGTGACCAGGGCGGCGGCGTTCTCCGGCCTCGGCATCAGGTGGCACCCCACTCCAGGACTCCGGCGCCCCAGGTGAAGCCGGCGCCGATCGCGGCCACGAGCACCTTCATGCCGGGCCGCAGCCGCCCATCCTCGCGCGCCAGCGAGAGCGTCAGCGGGATCGAGGCGGCGGACGTGTTGGCGAGCTGGGAGATGTAGTCGGCGACCTTGGCCGGCTCGAGGTCGAGCCGCTCGCCGACCGCCTTGATGATGCGCGCGTTGGCCTGGTGGTAGACGAACAGATCGATGTCGTCGAGCTCGAGCCCGGCGGCGGCGACGGCGTACACGGTCGACGCCGACACGTTCTTGATCGCGATCTTGAACGTCGAGATCCCGTCCATGCGGATGTACGGGTCCTCGCGCGTGGCCAGGATCGTGTCGCCCAGGCCGCCGTCGGCGGCGAGGTCGATGGGACCGACGCCGCTGCCGCCCTGCGAGGGGCCGATGATCGCGGCGCCCGCGCCGTCGCCGAACAGCATGCCGGTCTTGCGGTCGTTGAAGTCGGT
>JBIOTP010000092.1:0-5045 GCA_044865965.1 Solirubrobacteraceae bacterium | reverse complement strand
GTGCTGGTGGTTGTTGTCGTCGAAGACGTCGCGGCAGCGCGAATCGAGGTCGAGCCGGTTCCTGCAGAGGATCGCTCGCGAGGTCCCCGCCGAGTTCGACGTGCCTCTCGTGCTCGACAACGCCTCGACGCACAAGACCCAAGCGATCAGCGACTGGCTCGCCGCCCACCGCCCACCCGCGCTTCGGGAGCGGCTGGCTCGTCCGATTGCGCGCGCGCAACGGGTGCTCATGGGCGCGCCTGCGGGGCCCGTGCGGGGCGGTAGGGCGTGAGCACCGGGGAGTCACGATCTGGACCCTGGCCTGGTCAAACGCGGAGCTTGCTCAGGCTTTGCGGATCGATCGAACTATCCTCTATCCGGCGTCGCAGCACCGAATCGCGCGCCGCCCACGGAAGCCTGACCCGCTTCCGCACTGCACGAACTGAGCCCCGACTGACCTCCTCCGGCCGGGGCTCAGTCGTGTGCGGAGCGACCGGTTGGCGCATACGCCGGGAGGTGGTTCTCCGCCTCACACCGGAAATCGGTACGCTCGACGGTATCGTCGCGACGCAGCCGGGTCAGCGTTCCATATGGCGAGTGCACGGGGAATTCGCGCTGGAGCGCGACAGATGGAGGCCGCCGTCGGGGACCAAGTCCTCGTCTCGGTCGTGGACACGGGAGTGCGGCGTGGCGACGCCGCGCGGCGTCTCTGCCGGCGGGGGCTTTCGGCCGCTGCACGGTAGGATCGAACCGTGGCTGTGGTGACTCACCCGTCGCTATCGCCGGCCGAGTTCGCCGCCGCGATGGAGCGCGCGGGGTGGCGGGCGCCGATGGAGCTCATCGACGGGGAGGTTGTGGTCATTCCGCCGTCTGGAGGAGATGCGTCGCTCGCGCAGACCGAGGTGGTGCATCGCGTGCGGGCCTGGCAGGCCGCTGGCGGCCGACCGGGACGGCTGCTGACAGACGTTTTCATCCGCGTCGGGAGCGGCTTCCTGGCGCCGGACGCGGCGTGGTGGTCGGCCGGTCGAGAGCCACGGATTGCGCCGAGAGCGCTCGACATTGTCCCGGATTTAATCGTGGAGGTGTTGTCGCCGGCCACCCGGGACAACGATCTAGGCCCCAAGCGCCGCCAGTACGTCGACGCGGGCGTTCGCGAGCTGTGGCTCGTCGACCCGCGCGACCGCTTGGTGCTCGTCGTCGACGCCGCCGGTGAGCGTCACCTGCGCGGCGACGACGAGCTCGCGTCGCCACTGCTGGCCGGCTTCGCAATGCGCGTCGGCGAACTGTTCGCGTAGGACGCCCGGTCAGATACGCGCCGACGCGTCGGCGACGGAGTCAGGTGGAGACTGCTCGTTGGAGAGAACGTTAGGGGCGCCAAGCGGCGACTCTCGCGCGACGCCCGCTAATGGACCTTATGACGCGCAGGCGCGCGGCAACCGTGCTCCAGCGCCCACGATGGGACACGGCACCGCGAGCCGTTATGGCAACTGGTCTGTGGAACGCGCGGCAGGTCAGCCCTTACGGCTCGCGCGCGACGTCGCCCGCTCGCTTCTCCGGCGACAGTCGGCGCGGGCCCTGCCCGGATCGGCCGGGCGTCACGCGGGTGTGCATCCGGTCGGTGATCGGGCGACGGGCTCGGGTAGCGGTCTGAGGAGTCCGCTCGGGGTTGTGGTCAGTGCGGGCAGGGCTGCGTGCGTGCCACGGGCGCTCGGCCCGCCGGCCGGGAGGGCACGGCTACGATGCCGTGCGGGCCCGGGCCCACGCTGACGGAGCCAACGCGCCGGCCGGTGCGCGTGACGATGACCACACGGCCGCTGCCGTGGACGGCCACGAGCGCCTGGCGTCCGGCCACGGCCACGTGATGCGGCGCGGGGCCAACGCGTGTGCGTCCGACGATGCGTCGGGCGGCGTGATCGATCCGGACGAGCGTGCCGCTGCCGTGGTCGGACACCCACAGGCAGCCGTCGCCGAAGGCGAAGTGATGGGGCTCGGCGCCGACCCGCAGGGTGCCGAGGCGCTGGCGCGAACCGGCGCCGACGACGGTCAGCAGCGGCGAGGCCCAGTTGCTCACCCAGACGCGGCGGCCGTCCGGCGCGAACGCGATGTCGTGCGGTGCGCCGCCGGGCGCGGCCGCCGCCGCGGGCCGCCCGCGCGTCGCGGAGCGGACCTGCACGAGCGCGGACCCGTTCACGGTGACCCACAGCCGTCGCCCGGCGTGGTCGAGGTCGAGGTCGTGCGGGCCTCCCCCGACCGGCGCGGCACGGGTCACTCGGCCGCGCGGCACCGAGAGCCGCACCAACCGCCCGGCGCGCTCCGCGGTCACCCAGAGCGACCGCCCGTCGGCGGTGAAGACGACGTCGTGGGGGCCGCCGCGCACGCGCGCCGCCGCCAGGACGCGCCCGTCGGAGGCGCGCAGGATCGTGACGCGATCTGCCGGCGGGCTGCTGACGGCGACGTAGCGCCCGTCGCGGCTGGCCGCGATGTTGTGCGGGCCCGCGGCCACGGGCAGGCGCCGCACGACCCGCCAGGGCGGGCCGGTCAGCATGGCCACGCGGTCGCCGCGCTCGACGGCCACGAAGGCGCGGCTGGGCGCCCGGCGACGCCGGCCGGCGGGCCGCGAGCGCTCCCCGCCGGAGGGCACGGCACGGTCGCGCTCACGCCGCCCGTCGCCAGCGCCGGTGGCGCCGCGGTCCCCGGCCCGTCGCTGCGCGTCCTGATCCGGCGCCTGCGCGCCGCCGCAGGCCGACAGGAAGGCCGCCGCGGCGAACGCGCACAGCCAGCGCGGGCGGCGATCGCCCATGCGCCTGATGGTACGGATCAGGGCTGCAGGTGGGGCCGCCCGGTGGCCGATCCCGCGCCTCCCCGTCAGCCCGAGTGGCCGGAGCCGTGGCCGCCAGAGCCGGCGTCAGGGTCGCCCAGGTGTTCGCGCATCTCGCGAATCTCGCGCCCGTGGGCGTCGAAGATCTGCTGTGCGAGCGCCCTGAGCCGGGGCCCAAGCGCACGACGCCGGCGGCCGTCTGAACGGTGACCGCCATCCCCCGCTACTACGCTCGGCGGATGGGCGACGCCCTGAGCACCATCGGGGACGGCCTGAGCTTCGCCTTCCAGATGGCCTGGGAGGTGCGGTGGGCGCTGATCCTCGGCTTCCTGCTCTCCGGAATCGTGCAGGCCTGGTTCACGCGCGGGCAGATGGAGCGCGTGCTCGGCGGCCGCGGCCTCGCCGCCACGCTGAAGGCGACCGGCCTGGGCGCGGCCTCGTCGTCGTGCTCCTACGCGGCGATCGCGATCGCCAAGAGCGTCTTTCAAAAGGGCGCCGGGCTGCCCGCCGCGGTCTCGTTCATGTTCGCCTCCACCAACCTGGTCTTCGAGCTCGGCATCGTGCTCTGGATCTTCCTCGGCGCCAGGTTCACCGCGGCCGAGTTCGCCGGCGGCTTCGCGCTGATCCTGCTGATGTGGATCGCCGTGCAGCTGTTCGTCTCAAGCGGCGAGGAGGAGCAGGCGCGCGAGCACGCCCGCGAGGCGGCCACCGGCCACCAGCACACGATCGCCGCCGGCCGGCGCCCGCTGCGCGAGCAGCTGGGGTCGGCGCAGGCGTGGTCGGACGTCGCGCACAACTTCCGCGGCGACTGGCAGATGCTCTGGAAGGAGATCACCGCCGGCTTTTTGATCGCCGGCTTCGTCGGCCTGCTGCCGCGCAGCATCTTCGAGGCCGCCTTCCTCCAGGACGCCCCCGCCGCGCTGCGTACCGTCGAGAACGTCATCGTCGGTCCGCTGATCGCGATCCTGAGCTTCGTGTGCTCGGTCGGCAACATCCCGCTCGCCGCGATCCTCTGGGCGGGCGGCATCTCCTTCGCCGGCGTGATCGCGTTCATCTACGCCGACCTGCTCACGCTCCCGATCCTGCTGATCTACCGCAAGTACTACGGCACCCGCTTCGCGCTCAAGCTCGCCGCGCTGATGTTCGGCGCCATGGTGATCGCCGCGCTCGTCGTCGACCTGGTCTTCTCCGCGCTCGGGCTGGTCCCCGAGACGCGCCCGTCGATCGAGTCGATCACCGAGCGCGGCATCGAGCTCAACTACACCGCCGTGCTCAACATCGTCTTCACGCTCGTCGGCGCCGCGCTGCTGTGGCTCACTGTCCGCCGCGGGTTCACCGACCCGGTCTGCGGGATGCGCGTCGACCGCTACCGGACCCCGCACCGCAGTCAATGGCACGGGCGGCCCGTGTTCTTCTGCTCGGCCGCTTGCAAGGAGAGCTTCGACGCCGACCCCGACGCCTACGCCGACGGGCTGGACGGGAGGCTGGCCGGGCGAGCGCGAGGCGTGCTCAAAGAGCCGTCATGACGGGCGCGTAGCGGGCGAGTCTGTGCCGGCGATCAGCGACCTGGACCGCCAGGGCGCGGCGCTCTCCGCGGAGGGCGTGCGCAAGGTCTACGGCGACGGGACCGAAGCGCTGCGCGCGCTCTCGCTGCGCATCCCGGCGGGTGCCTTCTTCGGGCTGCTCGGCCCCGGGTCCGGCAAGAGCACGCTGATCGGCATTGGTGAGCGGGCTGGTGCGCGCGCCGGCCGGCTCTTCGTGTTCGGACACGACGCCGTCGCCGACGCCCAGCGCGCCCGGCTGCTGGTCGGCGTCGCCCCGCAGGAGATCCACCTCGACCGCTTCCTCACCGTGCGCGAGATCCTCGCCTACCACGGGCGCTACTTCGGGATGGCGCGCCTGGAGGCCGGCCGGCGCGCGGACGAGCTGCTCGATGTCTTCGACCTGGCGGCCAAGACGGCGACCAAGCCCCACCGGCTCTCCGGTGGCATGCGGCGGCGGCTGCTGATCGCCCGCGCGATCGTCCACCGCCCGCGGCTGCTGATCCTCGACGAGCCGACCGCGGGCGTCGACCTGCAGCTGCGCTACGAGCTGTGGTCCTACTTGCGCCGCCTCCACGGCGAGGAGGCGGTCACCGTGCTGTTGACCACGCACTATCTCGAGGAGGCCCAAGAGCTGTGCGAGCGCGTCGGGTTCATTCGCGACGGCCGGCTCTTGGCCGAGGGCACGGCGCCCGAGCTCATCGCTC
>JBIOTP010000091.1:0-3970 GCA_044865965.1 Solirubrobacteraceae bacterium | reverse complement strand
TGCTCGATGTGGACGCCGAGGTAGCGCGCCAGCCGCAGGTACTCGCCGATGTCCAGCCGCGGGTCGACGACCGCCGCAACCCCCGCCTCCTCGTCGCCGACGAGGTAGCTCGCACAGCCGAGGTCTTCGTGCGCGATCTGGCGGAAGATCACATGGCGCAATCTACCGCCGCGTGCTGCGGCGGCGCCCGTACTCGGTCGTGCTGCTCGACGAGATCGAGAAGGCCCACCCCGAGATGGCACGCGACGGCTTCGACGAGGCCTACAGCGCGCGCCCGCTCCAGCGCCACGTGCGGCGCACGCTCGAGAAGGCGCTGACCCGCGCGATCCTCGCGGGCGACATCGCCGACGGCGACCACATCCGCGCCCACGCGGACCTGTCGCTGACCGTCGAGCCGGCCCCGCCGGCGAGCTCGCGCTCGTTCGTCTACGCGACGTTCGGCAGCGTCGCCGGCGGGCTCGGCGTCGCGCCCTACCGTGCGCTGCTGGACGCCGTCGACGGCCTCGACGTCCGCGTCCTGCTGACCACCGGCGCCGGCGTCGACTTGGGGCCGGTTCCCGAGAACGTCCGAGTGGAGCGCTGGGTGCCGCAGGCCGAGGCGCTCGCGCACGCCTCGCTGGTCGTCTGTCACGGCGGCTCGGGCACGGTGCTCGGCGCGCTCGCGGCGGGCATCCCGCTCGTGCTGATGCCGCTGTTCGCCGACCAGTTCGCGAACGCCCACGCGCTCGAGGCCGCCGGCGCCGCGCGCGTCGTCGAGCCGCCGGAGCTGCGCGCCGCGATCGCGCATCCCCCGCCGCCGCCGCTCGCCCTGGCGCGCGAGCTGCGCGCCGCGCCGCCGCCGCTCACGGCGCTTCGTCGAGCTCTTTTAGGAGACCGCTGAGTGAGGTAGTGCCGCGGCGGGGACTCCGCCGTGACGCATCTCGCCGAGCAACTCGTCGGCCGCGAAGGCGAGTTGCGCGTGCTCGAGGCGGCGCTCGATCGCGGCAGCGGCGCGGTCGAGATCGTGGGCGAGCCGGGGATCGGCAAGACCCGGCTGCTGGCCGAGCTCGAGACGATCGCGGACGCCCGCGGCTGCCTGGTGCTGTCGGGCAGCGCGTCCGAGCTGGAGCGCGACCTGCCGTTCTGGATCTTCGCCGACGCGCTCGAGGAGTACGTTCGAGGGCTCCCGCCTGCGGTGCTGGCGCCGCTCGGCGACGAGCTCGACCGCGTGCTCGGACTGAGCGCCGGCGGGGTCGCCGACGAGCGCCACCGCGCGCACCAGGCGGTGCGCGAGCTGCTCGAGCTGCTCGGGGCCCGGCAACCGCTGGTGCTGATGCTCGACGACCTGCACTGGGCCGACCCGGGCTCGCTCGAGCTGCTCGGGTCGCTGCTGCGCCGCCCGCCGTTCGCGCCCGTCCTGCTGGCGCTGGCGGTGCGGCCGAGCCAGCTGCCCGAGAAGCTCCTGCCGGCGCTCGAGCGGGCCCACCGCGCGGGGACGCTCAGCCGGCTCGAGCTGTCCGCGCTCAGCCGCGAGGAGGCCAGGGCGCTGCACGGCGACGCCGCCGAGAGCGTCTATGACGAGAGCGGCGGCAATCCGTTCTACCTGCTGCAGCTCGCCCGCGCGCTCGGGCGGACGGGCCACGTGCCGCGCGACGTAACGGCCGCGCTGTCCGAGGAGCTGGCGCTGCTGAGCGAGCCGGGGCGCCGGCTGCTCCAGGGCGCCGCCGTCGCGGGCGACCCGTTCGCGCCCGAGCTGGCGGCGGCCGCGGCGGAGCTCGACGAGCCGCACGCGCTCAACGCCCTCGACGAGCTGGTCCGCTCCGATCTGGTCCGCAGCACCGACGTCCCGCGCCGCTTCCGCTTCCGCCACCCGCTCGTGCGGCGCGCGGTCTACGACGGCGCGCCCGCCGGCTGGCGGCTCGGCGCCCATGAGCGCGCGGCCGCTGCGCTGGCCGCCTCTGGTGCGTCGGCAGCGGCGCGCGCGCAGCACGTCGAGCGCTACGCGCGCCAGGGAGACATGGAGGCCGTGGCGGCGCTGCAGGCCGCGGGCCTAGCCGCCGATCCGGCCGCGCCGGCCAGCGCCGCGCACTGGTTCGAGGCGGCGCTGCGGCTGCTCCCGGGCAGCGCGGGCGAGCCGGCGGCCGGCCGAGAACATGGGTTGCGCGCGGCGGCCGAGGGCCTCGGCCGGACCGGCGGGCCCGGCACAGCCGGCGGACCCGGCGCCGCGGGCGACGGCGCGACCGCGGACGGCGACGCCGCCGCCGTGCGGCAGATGCGGCTCGGGCTGCTCCTCCTCTCCGCGCGCGCCCTCTCGCAGACCGGCGAGTTTGCCGCCGGCCGCGAGGCGCTGCTCGAGGCGCTGCGGCTCGCGCCGCCGGGCTTCCCGCTGCGTGGGCGGATGATCAGCGCGTGCGCGACGATGGAGCGGCTGCTCGGCCGCCACGCCGAAGCCCGCGCGCGTGTCGAGCGCGCGCTCGACGCGCTTCCCGACCGGGGCGTGCCCGACGCGGTCTTCCTGATGATCGAGCTCGCCGCCGACGGGTTCTTCGCGACCGACTGGGCGCGCATGTGGGAGTGGGCGCGCAAGGGGCTGGCGATCGCGCGTGAGCTCGACGACCCGCTGGTGCTGGCCGCGGCGACGGCGCAGACCGCGATCGCCGACGCGTGCGCCGGCCTGATCCCGGACGCGCTCGAGCATGCTGCGCAGGCCGCGGCGCTCGTCGACGCGCTGACCGACGAGCAGCTCGCGCAGCGCCTCGACGCCGGCCTGTTCGTGATGGGCGCCGAACTGCATCTCGACCGCTTCCGGGACGCGCGGGAGCACGGGACGCGCACGGTGACAGTCGGGCGCGCGACCGGTCAGGGCTTCCTGCTGCCCGCGCTCGTGCCGGCGCTCGGCGCAACGAACGAGATGCTGGGCCGCCTCGCCGAGAGCGTCGAGGTAATCGAGGGCGGCATCGAGGCCGCGCGGCTGTCGGGCAACCCGCAGGCGCTGTCGTTGGCGCTGATGAACCGCTCCTCGACCGCGAACACCGCCGGGGACACCGAGCTGGCGCTGGCCTGCGGCGAGGAGGCGCTCGCGCTCGCCAAGCGCCTCGACAACACCCTGGCCACGGCGTTCGCGACGTTCTCGCTGGTGCGCGCGCTGCTGTCCGCCGGCGAGCCGGCACGCGCGCTCGAGCTCCTGCTCGAGGGCGGCGGCGGTGAGGATCTGCCGCGCATGCCGAGCGCGTGGCGCGCCGGCGGGTTCGAGCTTTTCACGCTCTGCTACCTCGGGCTCGGCCGCCACGAGGAGGCGGTGCGCGCCGCGGAGCGCTGCGCGGCGCACGCCGCGGAGGTCGGGCTCGTGTACGCCGCCGGACAGGCCGCGCGAGCGCAGGCCGCGCTCGCACTGGAGACCGGCGAGCCGTACCGCGCCGCCGAGCGCGCGCTCTCGGCGGCCACTCGCTTCGAGGCCATCGAGGCGCCGATCCACGGCGCCGGCGCGCGCGTGCTCGCCGGCCGAGCGCTCGCGGCGACCGGCGATCGCGGCTCGGCGATCGCCCAACTCGAGCGCGCCGCGGAGGTCTTCGAGGCGTGTCAAGCGCCCCGCCGCCGCGACGAGGCCGAGCGCGAGCTGCGCCGGCTCGGCCGCACGATCTACCGCCGCAGCGGGGCCGGTGGGCTCGAGTCGCTCACGGCCCGCGAGCAGGAGATCGCCCGCCTGGTGGTCGACCGCCAGACGAACACGCAGATCGCCGCCGCGCTCTTCCTGTCCAAGAAGACCGTCGAGACGCACCTCCGCAACATCTTCGGCAAGCTCGGCGTCTCATCCCGCGTGGAGCTCGCCCGCGCCGTCGAGCGCGGCGACCGTGCGTCCTGACACCACCGGCACCCGGCCGCGTTCGTCGAACGGGAGCCCGAGCCGCGCGGCGGCGGGGTTGGCAGCGACGCCGGCCGTCCAGACGACGGTCTCGGTGTCGATCCGACGGCCGGCGGACAGCACGGCGCC
>JBIOTP010000090.1:0-13175 GCA_044865965.1 Solirubrobacteraceae bacterium | reverse complement strand
CGTCACACTGACCACATCGATGCCGAGAGAGCCTGATTATGCCCTCGACGAACGTCGCGCAGTTCATGCTCGAGCGCTTGCACCACTGGGGCGTGCGCCGCGTGTTCGGCTACCCAGGCGATGGGACCAATGGCCTCAATCTCGCGTTCCACGGCGCGGACGTGGAGTTCGTGCAGGTGCGCCACGAGGAGATTGCCGCCTTCGCTGCCTGCGGGCACGCGAAGCTGACCGGGCAGGTCGGGGTCTGCATGGCGACATCCGGGCCTGGGGCGATCCATCTTCTCAACGGGCTCTACGACGCCAAGCTCGATCACGCACCGGTGTTGGCGATCGTGGGGCAGCAGCGGCGGATGTCGCTCGGGCGACTATCAGCAGGAGGTCGACCTGCTGTGTCTGTTCAAGGACGTCGCACACGAGTACGTCCAGATGTGCACGACGCCCGAGCAGGCACCGCACCTGATCGACCGCGGCGTGCGGATCGCCGCGGCCGAGCGGACGGTGACGTGCCTGATCGTGCCCGCGGACGTGCAGGAGGCGCCGATGACGACGCCGCCGCGCGAGCACGGCGCGATCTATCCTCGTCCGAGCCGTTCGCCACGCCGATCGTGCGCCCGCGCGACGCCGACCTGCGCCGGGCCGCCGACGTCCTCAACAACGGCGAGCGCATCGCGATGCTCGTCGGCCAGGGCGCCAAGGGCGCGACAGACGAGGTGCTCGACATCGCCGAGCTGCTCGGCTGCGGCGTGGCCAAGGCCCTCAATGGCCGCGCGGTCGTGCCCGACGATGTGGCGTTCGTGACCGGCTCGATCGGGCTGCTCGGCACCAAGCCCTCGGCGCACATGATGAGCCGCTGCGACACGCTGCTGATGGTCGGGTCGAGCTTCCCGTACTCGGAGTGGCTGCCCGAGCCCGGCCAGGCGCGCGGCGTGCAGATCGACCTCGACGCGCGCATGCTCGGCATCCGCTATCCGATGGAGGTCAACCTCTGGGGCGACGCCGCGGAGACGCTGCGCGCGCTGCTGCCGCGGCTGCGGCGCAAGGAGGACCGCGCGTGGCGCGAGGAGATCGAGCACCAGGTCGCGCGCTGGTGGGGGGTCCTGCGCGACCAGGCGATGCTATCCGCCGACCCGCTCAACCCGCAGCGGCTGTTCTGGGAGCTCAGCCCGCGGCTGCCCGACGGCGCGATCGTGACCGCCGACTCCGGCTCGGGCACGAACTGGTGGGCGCGCCACCTGAAGCTGCGCGCCGGGATGCGCGCGGCCCTGTCGGGCACGCTGGCGACGATGTGCCCGGCGCTGCCTTATGCGGTGGCGGCGAAGTTCGCGTACCCGGACCGGGTGGCGGTGGCGGCGATCGGCGACGGCGCGATGCAGATGATCGGCATCAACTCGCTGATCGACGCCGCGCACTACCACTCGCGCTGGAGCGACCCGCGGCTGGTCGTGCTCGTGCTGCACAACAACGACCTCAACCAGGTCACGTGGGAGCAGCGCGTGCTCGAGGGCGACCCCAAGCTCGAGGCCTCGCAGGTGCTGCCCGACTTCCCCTACGCCCGCTACGCCGAGCTGCTCGGGCTGGGCGCCGTGCGCGTCGATGACCCCGACGCGGTCGGCGCGGCCTGGGACGCCGCGTTCGCCGCTGACCGCCCGTTTGTGATCGAGGCGATCACCGATCCGGAGGTGCCGCCGCTGCCGCCGGAGATCCGGATGGAGCACGCCAAGGGCTTCGCGTCCGCGCTGCGCGGCGACCCGGCGCGGAGCGAGATCGTCAAGCAGGCGCTCAAGGGCAAGGCGCAGGAGCTCCTCAACCGCTGAGATGGCGACGCAGGTCCGGCTGAGCGGCGGCGAGATTCAGCGGCGGGCGCGGGCCCGCCGCGCCCGGGTGGGGCACCGCGACGCGGTGCCGGAGGTCGATGTCGAGGCGCTCGAAAGCGCGCTGCGCGAGCAGGTCCGGGGCGACGTGCGCTTCGACGAGGCCTACCGCGCCGCCTACTCGTGCGACTCGTCGAACTACCGGCAGGCGCCGCTCGGCGTGGTCTGCCCGCTCGACGCCGAGGACGTCGCCGCCGCCGTGGAGGCCTGCCGGCGCTTCGGCGCGCCGATCACCGCGCGCGGCGCGGGCACGAGCCTCGCCGGCCAGGCGACGAACGCGGCGATCGTGCTCGACGCTTCGCGGCACATGCGCTCGGTGCTGGAGGTCGACCCCGGCGCGCGCCGTGCGCGCGTCCAGCCCGGGGTGATCCGCGACCAGCTCGCCAAGCCGCTCGAGGCCGAGCACGGGCTCTCGTTCCCGCCCGACACCTCGACGCACGCCTACGCGACGTTCGGCGGCATGATCGCCAACAACTCGTGCGGCGCGCACTCGGTCATGACCGGGCGCACGTCGGACAATCTCGAGGCGATCGAGGTGCTGCTCTACGACGGCACGCGGCTGTCGGTGGGCGCGACCTCCGACGACGAGCTCGAGCGGATCGTCGCGGCGGGCGGGCGACGCGGGGAGATCTACGCCGCGCTGCGCGACCTGCGCGACCGCTACGGCGATCTGATCCGCGAGCGCTACCCGCGGATCCCGCGCCGCGTCTCGGGCTACAACCTCGACGAGCTGCTGCCCGAGAACGGCTTCCACGTGGCGCGGGCGCTGGCCGGCTCCGAGGGCACGTGCGCGCTGACGCTCGAGGCGACCGTGCGGCTGCACCCGTGGCCGCCGGCGCGGACGCTGCTGATCCTCGGCTACCCGTCGATCTTCGACGCGGCCGACCACGTCCCCGAGGTCATGGAGCTGGGCCCGATGGCGTGCGAGGCGATCGACCAGGTGCTGGTCGACGACATGCGCGAGCAGGGAATGCACGCCAGGGAGATCCCGCTGCTGCCGGACGGCCACGGCTGGCTGCTGGTCGAGTTCGGCGGCGAGTCGGTCGCCGAGAGCGACGCCAGGGCGCGGGCGGCGCGCGAGCGCCTGGAGCGCGACGAGGAGTCGCCGGCGACGCACATGTACGACGACGCCTCCGACGAGGAGCGGATCTGGAAGGTGCGCGAGGGTGGCCTTGGCGCGACCGCGTACCTGCCGGGCGCGCTCGACCACTACGAGGGCTGGGAGGACTCCGCCGTGCCGCCGGAGCGCTTCGGCGCCTACCTGCGCGACTTCCAGGCGCTGCTCGACCGCTACGGCTACGACACGTCGCTCTACGGCCACTTCGGCCAGGGCCTCGTGCACACGCGCATCAACTTCCGGCTGAAGAGCGCCGGCGGCGTCAAGCAGTGGCGGGCGTTCCTCGACGACGCCGCCGACCTCGTCGTCCGCCACGGCGGCTCGCTGTCGGGCGAGCACGGCGACGGCCAGTCGCGCGCGGAGCTGCTGCCGAAGATGTTCGGCCCCGAGCTCGTGCGCGCGTTCGCCGAGTTCAAGCGCATCTGGGACCCGGACGGCCGCCTGAACCCGGGCAAGGTTGTCGATCCGTACTCGCCGACCGAGAACCTCAAGCTCGGGCCGGACTACGCGCCGCCTGACCCGCGCACGCACTTCAGCTATCCGGAGGACGGTCACTCGTTCGCGCACGCGGCCCTGCGCTGCGTCGGCGCGGGCAAGTGCCGCGACACGTCTGCGGGCACGATGTGCCCGTCGTACATGGCAACGCTCGATGAGGAGCACACCACGCGCGGGCGCGCGCGGATTCTGTTCGAGATGATCCGCGGCGAGGTCGTCACCGAGGGGTGGCGCTCCGAGGCGGTGCACGAGGCGCTCGACCTCTGCCTGGCCTGCAAGGGCTGCAAGGGCGACTGCCCGGTGAGCGTCGACATGGCGACCTATAAGGCCGAGTTCCTCGCCCACCACTACCGCGGGCGGGTGCGGCCGCGAGCGGCCTACGCGATGGGCCTGATCATGCACCACGCGCGGCTCGCCCAGCACGCGCCGCGGGTGGCGAACCTGCTGGGGCGGTCAGCTGCGCTGCGACGGGCCGCCGGGCTGACCACCGAGCGCCAGTTGCCGCGCTTCGCGCACCAGACGTTCAAGGCGTGGTGGCGCTCGCGGCCGGTCGTCAACGCGGACTCCCGGCCGGTGGTGCTGTTCGCGGACACGTTCAACAACTATCTGCAGCCCGAGGTCGCGCGCGCGGCGGTGCGCGTGCTGGAGGCGACCGGGCGGCGCGTCGTGGTGCCAATCGGCCCGCTGTGCTGCGGCCGGCCGCTGTACGACTACGGGATGCTGCCGACCGCCAAGCGGCAGCTGCGCGGGGTCCTGACAGGGCTGCGCCCGTTCATCCGCGAGGGAATCCACATGGTCGCGCTGGAGCCGAGCTGCACGTCCGTTTTTCGTGACGAGCTCGTCAACCTGTTCCCGCACGACGAGGACGCCAAGCGGCTTTCGCTGCAGACGCTGACGCTGGCCGAGTGGCTGGCGCAGGAGGCACCGGAGTGGGACCCGCCGCGGCTGGCGCGCAGCGTGCTGTTGCACGGCCACTGCCACCACAAGGCGGTCATGGGCATCGAGCCCGAGCTCGAGGTGCTGCGCGCGATGGGCGCCGACGCCACCGAGCCCGACGCCGGCTGCTGCGGCCTGGCCGGCTCGTTCGGGTTCGAGGCCGAGCACTACGAGCTCTCGATGGCGATCGCCGAGCGCAAGCTGCTGCCGCTCGTGCGCGAGGCCGCATCCGACACGCTCCTGGTCGCCGACGGCTTCTCGTGCGCGACCCAGATTGAGCACGGGACAGGGCGGCGCCCTGTCCATCTCGCGCAGGCGATCGCGGCGGCGCTGCCGTGACCGCCGTCGAGCGCTTCGCCGTCGCGGTCTACACGGTCCCGACCGACCGCCCCGAGTCCGACGGCACGTTGGAGTGGGACGCGACGACGGTCGTCGTCGTCGAGGCGCATGCCGGCGGCCAGCGCGGTCTCGGATACACGTACGGGCCGCCGGCGCTGGGCGCGCTCGTGACCGGGCAGCTCGAGGCTGTCGTGCGGGGTCGCGACGCAATGGACGTCCCGGGCGCCTGGGCGGCGATGGTCGGCGCGCTGCGCAACGCGGTCCCCTCGGGGCTGTCGATGTACGCCGTCGCGGCGGTCGACGTCGCGCTCTGGGACCTGAAGGCGCGGCTGCTCGACGTGTCCCTGAGCGCCCTCCTCGGCCGGCGCCGCGAGGCCGTGCCGGTCTACGGGTCGGGCGGCTTCACGTCCTACTCGGTCGACGCGTTGCGCGAGCAGCTCGCGGGCTGGGTCGCGCAAGGCATTCCGCGCGTCAAGATGAAGGTCGGCCGCGACCCGGCCGCCGACCCGGAGCGCGTGCGCGCCGCGCGCGAGGCGATCGGCCCGAACGCCGAGCTGATGGTCGACGGCAACGGCGCGTGGACCGCCGGCGAGGCCGTCGCGATCGCCGAGCGCTTCGCGGCGCACGCGGTCAGCTGGTTCGAGGAACCGGTCTCCTCCGATCACATCGAGGGACTGCGCTACGTGCGCTCGCGCGCGCCCGCGGGGATGGCGATCGCCGCCGGCGAGTACGCCACCGACATCCACGGCTTCCGGCGCCTGCTCGGCGCCGTCGACATCCTGCAGGGCGACATCACGCGCTGCGGCGGGATCACCGGCCTGTTGCGCGCCGACGCGCTATGCGAGGCGCACGACACGCCGTTCTCCGCCCACTGCGCCCCGGCGCTCTCGGCGCACGCGCTGGCGGCCATGCACCGCGCCCGCCACATCGAGTACTTCCACGACCACGCCCGACTGGAGCCGATGCTGTTCGACGGCGTGCCGGCGCCGGTCGACGGTGCGCTGCGCCCGGACCCCTCCGTCCCCGGCCACGGCCTGACCCTCAAGCGCGCCGACGCCGAACGCTACCGCGCCTGACCGAGCAGCGACGGACGGCGAGTCATCAGGGAGACCGCGTCGCTTCCGCGTGCGGTTCCCCGGCGGCATCACGCGAGCCAATCAGTGCCCCGAGTGCCGAGCGCCAGCCGCGACGGGCCACGACACCGACTCCGGCTGTGCCCATGGGACGACGCAGCGACGGCGTCCACGCGGCAACTCAGGTGAGAGCGGCGTCGCGCCGAGCCGATCAGCTCGAGGCTCGTGGTGGCGCAGGCGCTGCGCATGCCCGAGAGGAATCCGCGCGGCGGCCACTGCTGAGGCGCCGCGTTCGAGGACGGCGTAGGAGCGGCGCCAGCGCCGGGCGATCCTGACCGTCCTGTACCGGAAATGGCAGCCGACCTCCGCGACTTGCGGTCCGCGCGGTGCGGGTTTGAGAAGCGCCGCCTCCGCGTGCCGCCGAGCGCGCGATGGCCCGCGCGCTCACCGCATCATTGGCCGCCGCGACAAGGTCGTGACGGAAGAGGCCGCGAGCGTGCTCAGTCGCGGTGGCCCGAGTCGTCGCGGGGCACGATGTTGATGACGTGATTGAAGACGTACATGGCGCCCTCGACGTCGGCCTCGATTGTCCAGACGTGTCGGCCGACCCGGAGATTGCGAATGTTCGCGTGCCATCCGTACCCGGTGATGGTCGCGGTCTGCGCGGGCGCGCCGAACACGTTGTCAGCGAGCAGTTGCACGGTGGTCTGCGGGGTGTACGCCGTGAATTGCGGCTGGAAGAGGTCGACTGGAGGGCCGCCGTCGACGGCGAGCCGCATCCCGGTTTCCTGGCTGACGGCCCGTGCGCACTGGTGTTGTTCCTTCTTGCCGAGGGCGTAGAACGGGCTGTCGGGCGGGTCGAAGGTGCTGCAGAAGTGCCCGCCCCCGGTATTCACGACGGTGCCGAGCTCGGCGGTGCAGGTGACCTCGCCGTAGGAGATCGCGACTAGGGTCTTGCCGGTCGGCCCGAGCCGCACGCACGGGTCCTCGCCTGATCCCCAGAGGGGATTGACGGCAGCGGGCAGCTCGATGAAGGTCTTGAACCACACGGCCAGCTCATGGCCGTTGGACGGGGCGATGACAGCCCCACCGCCGCCATCCGGAACTTGAGCGCCAGCTGGGGACGACACGCAGAACGCGAGGACGACGGCCCCCGGAAGGGCCCAACGGAAACGCCTCATGGCATCTTCCTTTCGGATCGGGGATGCTCGCACTGCAGCGTGCCCTGAGCCGGTAGAGCCGCGGTCGACGCCGGGTTTACTCGCGCCTGGAGATGACCTGCTCCGCGTCGCCGACAGCCTGCTCCAGCGCCACACCACGGGCAGCCAGCTCATGCGCGCCCTGCGCAGCCACACCCGGCACCTGTCCACGCTCGCCCGCGCGATTGCCCAGGTCGGCAGTCCGGCGAAGACCATCCACGTGCTCGACTACTGCAACGACGAGACGCTGCGCCGGCGCGTCCTGGCCCAGCTCAACCGCGGCGAGACCCGCCACGCGCTCGCACGCGAGGTCCTTCCACGGCCGCCGCCGCGAGCTACGCCAGCCCTAGGCTGTTGAGAGCGTGCGTGTATGACGATCAGACGCGCACTCACTTCGGCCCTGCTCATCGCGGCGATCTGCCCGAGCCCGGCGGCCGCAGAGCCGTGCGAGCCGGCCCGGCCGGCGTCCCGCGGACGCTGTTCGAGCGCGTGCCGATCGTCATGTCCGCGCAGATGGCGGCGACGCGCGACGGGGGCGCCGTGATCGCATTCTCCTCCTACGACGGGACGCCGGAGTTCCCCGACGCGAACTTCACGGTGCTGGCGCTGGACTCCACGGGCTGCGCCCGCTGGCGGGCGTCGCTGCGCGGCCAGTTCCTGGCGCGGCCGATCCAGCCCGATCCGCGCTCGATCGTCGTCGCGTCGGGCACCATCTCGGGCGAGCCGCTGCGCAGGCGCCCGCGGCCACGGCGCGTCCAAGCGACGAGATGGTGGTCGGCTATCCCCGCCGCGGCCGCTTCCTGATCCGCACGGGCACGGTCGCGGGAGCCCTGGGGCGCCCCACGGACGCCGGCCCGGTCACGGGCAACTACAAGCCGAGCGCCGTCGCCCTCTGTCGCGACGGAAGCATCGCGGCGGTCTGGCAGTCGGTGACCTACAGCGCCCCCTGGCGCCTACGCGCCGCCGTGCGTCCCGCGGGCGCGAGGCGGTTCGCCCGCTTCAAGCAGCTCGGCTTCGGCGGCGCCGGCAGCTTCCTGGGCGCCACCCCGCCCGCCGTCCGCGTCGGCGCCGGCGGGCGCGGGGTGATCGGATTCGCCACCGGCGAGGCCTTCATGTGCGCGAACGCGACGCGGGCCGGTCGGTTCCGGCGCCCGCAAGCGATCGCCGCCGGGGGCGTCGCGGACTCCGATCTGCCGGCCATGCTGTTCGGGCCGGCGGGCTCGGGCACGATCGTCGCCTCCGCATCCGGTCGCACCGGGCTTCTGCGCGTGGACGCCGGCTGTGACCCGCGCGGCCAGGAGCCCCTGGATCCCGGGGCCGGCGTGCCGCAGCAGGCCGCGATCGACGCCCGCGGGCGCACCTGGATGCTCGGCCAGCCGCGCCGCGTGGCGGACGTCGGGGTACCCGAGGACCTGCGGCTCACGATCGTCGACTAACGCTAAAGCGCCGCCGCCAGCGTGAGAGCCGGACTTGAGCTTCCACGCAACCCGGCACGCGCCGATGAGTCGGACCGCGGTCGCCGCGCTATCGGTTCGACGCAAAAGCAGTCGCGCGAACGATGATCAGCCGTGCTCTCGCAGGGGACGACGGGCAGGAGCGCAGGTCGAGACTGCCGCCTCTCGGACGAAACCAGCGGTCGCCCCGGCTCGACGCGCAACTCAACCCCCGTTTTTCGCACGAACTCTCTACCAACCCCCTACACGACGTTCGACTACTCCGACTTCGAGATCGGCGCCGCCGAGATCGCCACCGACGGCGAGGTCAAGGTGTCCCGCGTCGTGCGCAACGCCGGCGAGCGCGCCGGCGCCGAGGTCGTCCAGCTCTATTTCGCGGACCGTGTGGCCCAGGTCACGCGCCCGGTCATTCAGCTCGCTGGCTTCACCCGCGCCGAGCTCCAGCCGGGCGAACGGGCGCAGGTCACGTTCACGCTGCACGCCGACCGCACCGCGTTCACCGGCGTCGACCTGCGCCGTGTCGTCGAGCCGGGCGAGATCGAGCTGCTGATCGGTGGCTCGAGCGGGGACATCCGAGGGCGGCTGGCGCTGCGGCTGACCGGCGAGCTGCGGGTCGTCGGGCCCGACCGCGTCGTCACGACGCCGGCGGGCCGTTCGCCCGCGTGACCTGTGCGAACCAGCGGGCGCTGTCCTTCGGCGTGCGTTCGAGCGTCTCGTAATCCACATAGATCAGCCCGAAGCGCTTGCTGTAGCCGAAAGACCACTCGAAGTTGTCCATCAGCGACCACACGAAGTACCCGCGCAGGTCGACGCCGTCGGCGATCGCCCGGTGCGCCGCGCCGAAATGGGCGTCGAGGTACTCGATGCGGGCGGGATCGTGCACCGCGCCGTCGGCCGACTTCTCGTCGGCGAACGCCGCGCCGTTCTCGGTGACGTAGAGCGGCACGCCGGGGTAGTCGCGCGCGACGCGGGTGAGGAAGTCGTACAGGCCGTCGGGGTCGATCTCCCAGCCCATCTCGGTCTGCGGCAGGCCGCGCGAGACGCGCTCGATGTCCCCGTTGCCGACCCACGGCGTCGGCTCCTCGCCCGTTCCCGCGCGCACGACCGTCCGGTAGTAGTAGTTGATGCCGAGGAAGTCGAGCGGGACGTGGATGCGCTCCGCGTCGCCATCCCGGATGTGGCCGCCGTCGGTCACGCCGCGCACGGCCTCGAGCACGTCCTCCGGATAGCCGCCGCGCAGCAGCGGGTCGAGGAAGATGCGGTTGGTCAAGCCGTCGGCGCGGCGCGCCGCATCGACGTCGGCCGGATCGTCGCTGGCGGCGTCGGTCGGGCTGACGTTGAGCGTGATGCCAAAGATGCTCTCGCCGTCGCCCTGGGCGCGCATGGCGTCGATCGCAAGCCCGTGGCCGAGCAGCAAGTGGTGCGCGGCCCGCAGCGCCGCCTCGGGATCCTGGATGCCCGGAGCGTGCCGACCGGTCGCGTGCCCGATGAACGCGGAGACCCACGGCTCGTTGAGCGTCGTCCAGTGCCTCACCCGGTCGTGCAGCCGGTCATAGACGGCGGCCGCGTACTCGGCGAACCGCTGCGCCGTATCGCGCTCAGGCCAGCCGCCGTTGTCCTGCACGACCTGCGGCAGGTCCCAGTGGTAGAGCGTCACCCAGGGCTGGATGCCCTTCGCGAGCAGCGCGTCGATGAGCCGCGAGTAGAAGTCGACGCCGGCCTCGTTCAGCGCCCCGCGGCCGTCGGGCTGCAGACGCGGCCAGGCGAGCGAGAAGCGGTACCACCCCACGCCGAGGTCGGCCATCAGCGCGACGTCCTCCTCGTAGCGGCGGTAGTGGTCGTCGGCGACGTCGCCGGTGTCCCCGCCCTGGACCTTGCCGGGAGTGTGCGAGAACGTGTCCCAGATCGACGGCGAGCGCCCGTCCTCGTCGACGGCGCCCTCGATCTGGTAGCTCGCGGTCGCGGTCCCCCACGCGAAGCCGTCCGGAAAGCGCTCCGTCATGCCGACGAGTCTCCCTTCTCGATTCCCAGCTCGTCCCACAGCTCGCCCGGCACCGGCCAGGCCGCGAGCTCGAGCATGCTGTCAATCCGCTCGCGCTTCGAGGCGCCGACGACGGTCGACACGATCCGCGGCTCGCGCAGCGAGAACTGGAGCGCGGCGACGGCGAGCGGCACGTCGTGGCGGCGGCACGCAGCGTCCACCGCGTCGATCCGCGCGAGCAGCGCCGCGTCCGCCTCGACGTATCCGTAGTAGCCCTGCGTGTGCCGCGCCCCGGCGAGGATCCCGCCGCCGAATGGCGCGGCGTTCAGCACCGCGACGCCGAACTCCTGCGCCTCCGCGAGCAGCGGCTCGGCGGACTGATCGATCAGCGTGAAGCGGTTGTGCGTGAGCACCACGTCGAACGCTCCAGTGCGGAGGTAACGCTGCAGCAGGTCGATCGGCCCGCCCGCGACGCCCAGGTGCGCGATGACGCCCTCCGCCTGGAGCGCCTGCAACGCCTCGAGCGGGCCGCCCGGGGCGACGCCCGCCTGGAAGGAGATGGTCTCGGGATCGTGCAGGTGGACGAGCCCGAGCCGCTCGAGCCCGAACCGCTCGAGGCTCTCCTCGACCGAGCGGCGCACGCGCTCGCCCGAGAAGTCGCCCGTCGTCATATCGCGGTCGACCTTGGTCTGCAGCACGAAGCCATCCGGAATGCCGCCGGCCTCGCCCAGGACGATCCCGATCCGGCGCTCCGCGTCGCCGTAGTTGTTGCCCGTGTCGAGGAAGTTGATCGGTCCGGCGAGGACCCGCCGCACGGTGTCCAGCGCGTCCTCCAGCGGCACGTCGTGCTGGTAGGGCAGCGGCGTGTTGCCGAGCGGCGACGTGCCCACGCACAACGGCGTGACCCGTAGCCCGGTTCGGCCCAGCGTGCGCAGCTCGAGGCCCTCTCCCCCGTACCTCAAGCCCGCGATCTTATGCGAGCATTCCGGCGGACGTCGTGCGGCTGGGTGCTCCACTTCCTCGTACCGGGACTCGCCCGCCTCCTTCCGGAGCGCATGGCACCAAGCGGCCCCATGCTCTCGGCCACCCCGCTCGACTTGATCATGCTGGCGTACGCGGTGGTCGCGAGCGCACCGAGGCAGAGTTCACACAGCTGCTCGATCAGGCCCGCCTCCGCCTGGTGAGCACAACACCCCTCGCGGCGGGGCCGCACGTCCTCGAAGCCGTCGCCGTGTAGGGGCCGCTCCGACCCCCGAGCGGCGGCCCCGGCGCGCGGCTGGGTTACACCTGAGGCGACAACCACGGTCCGAGCCACGACCGCCTCATGCGTCTCGCGCATTGCACGAGAGCGACGGTGTTCGAACTCCGCCCTGTCGCTAGCGGCGTTCGGCGAAGCGCACGGCGGCGCGTGGCGGCGCTGAGCCGCCGAACGGGCTCATCCACAGAACGGCGGGGCGGCCGGTGGCGTTGAGCGCGACGGCCGGGGCGGCCGCCCGCCGGTCGCGACCCGACACGAGCTCCGCGGTGCCAAAGCGCCCGCCGGGACGGCGAACGGCGGCAAGCACGCGCGAGACGCGGCCCGGGCAGGCGAGGCGCCACGCGACCACGGCCGCGCCGTCGCGACCGGCGCCGACCTCGGGCTCCTGTGCGCGCCCCCGCAGGAGCCCGATCCCGACCGCTGGAGCAAACGCTCCTCCGGCCGGCGCGGTGGCGACCATGACGCGCGAGACGCGCCCACGCAGATCGCCCTCGGTCCACGCGGCCAGCGCTCGACCGTTGGGATCGGCGGTGAGCGCGACGTCACGGCCCACCGGCACGCCCGGCGTCGAGAGCACCTGTACGGCGCTGAACTCGCCGCCGGCCGCGCGCGTAACGGCACGCACGGCGCCGCCCGCGTTCCACATCAGGATTGCCTCGCCGCGCGGTCCCAGCACCGCGCGCATGGCCGTGACCGTTCCGCCCGCGGGGGCCACGACGCTGGTGGCGCCGAAGGTGTCGCCGCGGGCGCGCCTGACGACGGCGATCTCCTGCCCGCGCCCGCCCGGCGCAAACCGCGGGAACGCGACGAGAACCTCGCCCGCAGCGCCGGCGGCGACGCTGAGCGCCCCAAACGCGGCGCGCGGCTCAGGCGGCGTGACCGGCGCTTCGAACCTCGATGCCCCCGACGGCTTGACGGCCACGCGGACCTGGCCCTCGAACGTCCACGCCACGCTCGCCGTCCCATCGGCCGCGACCGAAAGCACCGGCACGCCCAGGTGATCGGGCGCAGATGGGTCGCGTTCTAACACCTGCACGCCGCGAAATCGGCCCGACATGGTCCCGAGCGCGACGGTGATCTCGGCGTCGTTTCCGCGCGGGTTAGCGCGCCAGCCCGCGACGACGCCGCCGGCCGCGTCGGCACCCAGCCAACCGTCGAGACCAGGGAACGCGGCCGAGGCGACCCGGCTCGGCGCCTGGAACGGCGCGCCCGGGCGGCGCACGGCCACGCGCAACTCGCCGTTGGACACCCAGGCCGCCAGCGCCGCGCCCGACGGGCGCTCGAGCAGCGCGCCGGTGAATGCGTACGCGGCCCGGTCGAGCGTCTGCGTCCGCCAGCGCGCCGCGGGACGCGCCGCCGGGCACGGGCGCGCGGCGTCGAAGTCGGGCGCCCCGGGCCGCTGGAACGGATTGGGCTCCGCTCGCGTGATGACCGTTTCACTCGGGCCGTCAA
>JBIOTP010000089.1:0-2380 GCA_044865965.1 Solirubrobacteraceae bacterium | reverse complement strand
GTGTCGCTGTTTGATCCCGACGCGCGCCCGATCCGCAAGGGCAAGGCGGGCAAGCCGACCGAGTTCGGTTCCGTGCACCAGATCGCCGAGATCGCCCCGCACACGCGCAAGGGCGCGCGCGGGTTCGTGCTGCCGCCTCAGACCGCGCCCGGCAACCCGCACGAGGAGCGGCTGCTGCCGGCCACCGTCGCCGAGTTGGGGCGGCTCGGTCTCACCGTCTCAGAGGTCGCCGTCGACGGCGGCTTTCCGGTCCGGCTAACGCAGCAGACGCTCGCGCCGCTGGCGCCCGAGCGGGTGTTCATCGCCGGCAAGCGCAGCACCGCCGCCGGGGCCAGCAAGCGCACCCGTGACCGGCTCGCCAGCTACCGCACCGGCAGCGAGGGCCGCATCAGCCACCTCAAACGCGGCTACGGGCTCAAGCGCAGCCGCCTCAAGGGCGCCCCCGGCACGCGCACCTGGGTCGGCTGCGCGCTGGCCTACAACCTCGACACCTACGCCCTCTACGCCGTCCGGGACGCCTGAGAGCATCCCCAGCAGGCCCGAGCACCCACCGGGCCACCCACACCCACACGCGACGCGGCCGCGCCGACCCGCACCCGGCGCGGCCGTTCGTTACTCAAACCGCCCGAAACCGCAAATCCGGGGCAAGTAGTTAGCGCTTGCGGACGAGCGTCATCCCGTCGGCGAGCCCGAGCAGCACCGAGTCGACGTCCGGGTCGCCCGCGATCCGGTCGTTGAGCTCGGCCATCGAGCGCCCGCGCTCGTCCTCGAGCGTGATCACGCGCCCGTGCAGCAGCGTGTTGTCGAGCACGATCAGCCCGCCCGGCCGGAGCCGCGGCAGCAGCGCGTCGTAGTAGGCCGGGTAACCGAGCTTGTCGGCGTCTATGTAGGCGAAGTCCACCTGCTCGGTCAGCGTCGCGAGCCCGTCGATCGCCGGCCCGACCACGACCGTCGCGCGGTCGGCGACGCCGGCCAGCTCGAGGTTGCGGCGCGTGATCTCGGCGTAGGTGGGATCGCGCTCGAAGCACGTCAGCCGCCCGCCCGGCTCGAGCCCGCGGGCGATGCAGATCGAGCCGTAGCCCGTGAACGTCCCGACCTCGACGGCCACGCGCGTACCGACGAGCTTGGTCAGGATCGTCAGCAGCGCACCTTGGTCCGGCCGTGACTGCATCTGCGCGTCGGGCAGCTCGCCGGTCTCGCGGTGCACGCGGGCCAGCGCCTCGTCCTGGCCCGCGAGCCGGGTCAGGTAGTCGGTCAGGCCGGGGATCTCGGAAGTGCGCGCCATCTCTGCATGTTCTCAGCCGCCCTCGAAGCCGAACTCTCCGCCGGACGCGCTCTTCGGCACCGGCGCGGGCTTGCTGGACCCGTCGCCGCCGCCACCGCTACCACCAGCGGTGCTGGCGGCGGACCCGACCGGCCCTGAGCCGGTCGACGAGCTTCCGCTGCCCTCGAAGTTGAACTCGTTCTTCTGTGCCGGCTTCGTCGCGGCCTTCTTGGGCGCGACCGTGGTGCGCTTGCGCGTGGTCTTCATCCTCACGCGCTGGGCCGTCGCGGTCGCGGTCGGGATCGCGCGTGGTGTGGGCGTCGGCGTCACCCGCGCGACCCGCGCCGGCTCGCGCTTGCGCGTCGCGACGACCTTCTGCTTCACGGGCGCGGGCGGCTGCGGCTTGCGCTCGAGGTGCGAGATGATCGGCGGCGCCGGGAGCGCGCCCGTCATCACGCACGCCGCGCCCGCGCCGACGCCGCCCAGGCAGATCCCGAGCAGGGCCGCCGCCGGGCCGAAGCGCCCGCCGCCGTTCGCCGCCGCGTAGAACGCCATGTCGGAGCGCGAGACCAGCCGCGCCAGCCAGCCGAACGGCAGCAGCAGCGCCAGTCGCCGCGTGCGCGAGAAGCGCATCTCGCGCACGCTCGCGCGGCACGTCGCGCAGTGGCGCAGGTGCGGGCGGATCGCGAGCACCTCGGCGCTCGTCGCGGTGCCGGCGGCGAGCGCGCTCAGCGTCGCCGCGTGCGCCTCGCACTCCTCGCCGTCCTCGAGCCGCGAGAAGACCTTCAGAAAGTGCGCCCGCCCCTCGGCGATCGAGCGGTTGACCTTCGTGTACGTCCAGCCGAAGTGGCGGCCGATCTCCTGATACGACAGCCCCTCGGCCTTGAGCAGCAGCGCGCGCGCCTCGTCGGGCTTGAGCGCGCGCAGCGCCTCGACCGAGCGCTCCACGCGTTCCCCGCCCGCGACCGCGTCGTCGACCTCGCGGCGGTCGCCGATGTTCGTGTCCAGGTCGACCTCGTCGCGCGTGACCGATTCCAGGCGCGCGCGGCGGATCGCCATCGCCTCGTGCTTGACGACCACGCGCAGCCAGGCGCCCTCGGTCGCGGGATCGACGGA
>JBIOTP010000088.1:0-2210 GCA_044865965.1 Solirubrobacteraceae bacterium | reverse complement strand
GCCGACCTGAAGGCCTTCGCCCGCTGCGGCGTGCACGGGATGACCGCGATCACCGCGCTGACGGCCCAGAATACGGTCGGCGTGACCGGAGTCCACCCGGTGCCGGGCGAGTTCATCGTCGAGCAGGTCCGGGCCGTGGCCGAGGACATCGGCGTCGACGCGGTGAAGATCGGCATGCTCGGCACCGCCGAGACGGTGCGCGCGGTCCGCGAGGCGCTCGGTCACATCGGAGACGACGTGCCGATCGTGATCGATCCCGTGATGGTCGCCGAGTCCGGCGCGGTCCTGCTCGACGACGAAGCCCGCGCGGCGATCGTCACCGAGCTGCTGCCGCTGGCCACCGTGATCACCCCGAACCTCCCCGAGGCCCGAGTGTTGGCGGCGGGCGGCGAAGCGGGGCGGGCGGAGCCGCGCGCCGCCGAGCCCGACCCGCGCGCGGCGGGAGCCGGCGAGGCCGAGGCCGACCCGCGCGCGGCGGGAGCCGGCGAGGCCAGGCGACGCGAGCCGGGCCCCGGCGCGGCCGAGCCGCGCGTCACGGGCGCCCGTGAGGATGGCGGGCGCGAGGCGCGCGGGCGCGACGACGTCGAGGATCTGGCGCGGGCGCTGCATGCGTTGGGGCCGGAGAACGTGGTGGTGACCGGTGGGCATCGGGGCGAGGTGACGGACGTGTTCTTCGACGGTGAGCAGATCTACCTGCTGCCGGGCGAGCGGCATCCCGACGGGGCCGCTCACGGGTCGGGATGTACGCACTCGAGCGCGCTCGCGGCGCACCTGGCGCTCGGCTTCTCGCCGCGGGAGGCGGCCCAGGCGGCGCGGGCGATCGCCTCGGAAGCGGTGCGTGACGGGCACCGTTCGATCGGCGCCGGAGCGGGGCCGGTGAACGTCCTCGGCGTGGCCGTGCGTGGCCGGGCGCTCGGTGGGCTGGCACGGCGCGCGTGACATAATGCCGCCCATGAAGTTCCTGCGCATGCGCCCCGGGTATGGCGAGCAGCTGATCGCCGAGGGCGACATCGAGGTCGGCGAGGACGAGCAGATGCTCGTCGCGGAGTTCCGCCGGCAGCTCGAGCAGGGGATGTGGGCCGCGATCCCGGTGCAGACCGCCAGCGGCAGGCGTGAGGCCGAGATGGTGCGGGCGTTCGAGGACATCCCGCGCACCGCCGGCAGGGTCATCTTCTTCCCGCGCGCCGCGGGCGGGGCGCGGTAAAGCACCGCGGTGACCGTCGCCCTCTGCGCCACGGCGATCGTCGTCATCGCACTCCTGTGGGAGGTCATGATCCCGTATATCGACCGGCGCATGGAGCGGCGGCGGGCCCGCAAGGCGGCCCGCGCGGCGGGTGACCTCCACGCCTACGACCCCGGCCGTGAGCGCCGGGCCGAGCAGCGGGCGCGCGAGCTGCTCAAGTCGTGCGTGAACGACGAGGAGTGGGAGATGTACCGCGACCTGGGCCTGATCCGGGTCTGGGGCGGCGAGTCGCTCGACCAGGAGATGCGCGGCGTCCCGTACGCGTACCTCATCTACCCGCACAAGCCGATCGTCGCCTACCTGCCGCAGACCGGCCGCCTGCTCAACGAGTACTGCGTCGAGTTCCCGGACGAGTCCAAGCCCTACGGCAGCGCCCGCCTGCCCGACTCAGACGACGTGCTCGCCAAGTGGATGGCGCTCAAGGGCGACGAGCGCCGCCTGATCTCGACCGCGAACATGCACCTACCGGGCCGCCAGGTCGACCCGCGCCAGGTCCAGCGCGACATCTGGCGCCTCGGCCGCTGGGAGCGCGAGCGCCTCGAGCGCCACCGCCAGGCGTCGAGCGGCGCCGCGTAGAGCGCGGCGCGGCGTGGGCCGCGACGCGGCATGGGCGGCGTGCGCGCGCTGTGGGCCGCGGCGCCGCGTAGCGCGCGGCGCGGCGTGGGCCGCGACGCGGCATGGGCGGCGCGCGCGCGCTGTGGGCCGCGGCGCGGCGTAGCGCGCGGCGCGGCGTGGGCCGCGACGCGGCATGGGTCTGGCACGCGGCGTGGGCGGCGTGCGCGCGCTGTGGGCCGCGGCGCGGCGTAGAGCGCGGCGCGGGGCGGGCGCCGCATAAACTCCGCGGCATGTCCGCCGCCGGAAACGGTCACCAAGACCTCAAGCATCGCTCACGCGCACTCACCGAGGGACGCGACCGCGCGGCCGCGCGGGCGTACCTGAAGGGCATCGGCTACGACGACGAGGCGCT
>JBIOTP010000087.1:0-7129 GCA_044865965.1 Solirubrobacteraceae bacterium | reverse complement strand
GACGATCGGCAGCAGCAGGCCGGTCTCGTCGGCGTAGAACTGCGCGATCGCCTCGAAGCCGTAGAGGCCGATCTTGGCCGCCTCCTGGATGATCGGCCACGGCGTCTCCTCGCGCTCGTCCCACTCGGCGGCGGCCGGGCGGACGACGCCCTCGGCGAAGCCGTGCACCCAGTCGCGGACGTCGCGCTGGTCCTGGCTGAGCTCCATGGAGAAGCCGCCTCCGGCGGGCGGCGCGGCGGTGGCAGCTTCCATGACACGTCAAGATATGCGCATGGCGGCGCATATTCTTGTCTCCGGACGTGTCCCGGCGCGTTGGAACTTGTGATGGACGCACAAGAACGTCCGTGGGAGAGGGTGCCGGCCGAGGCCTACGCGGCGCTCGCTCCGCACCTGGGAGAGCTGGCCGAGGAGGTCGTCGCGGCGATCGCCGCCCAGGTGCCCGAGTACGCGGGCCCGCTGGCCGACGGCCCCGGCGCCGTGCGCCGCGGCGTGCAGGACGCGCTGCAGCACTTCGTCGAGCTCGCGCGCGGCGGGCGCAGCGCCCGCGGCACGGTGCCGGCGGACCTCGGGCGCGGCGAGCTGCGCGCGGGCCGCTCGCTCGACGCACTGCTGGCCGCCTACCGCGTCGGCGCCCGCGTCGCCTGGCGCCGCGTCGCGGCGCTCGGCCTCGAGGCCGGCCTCGCGCCCGAGACGCTCGTCCTGCTCGCCGAGTCGATCTTCGCCTACATCGACGAGCTGTCCGCCGAGTCCGCCGAGGGGTTCGCGCGCGAGCAGGCCGAGCGCGCCGGCGAGCTAGAGCGCCGCCGCCGCGCGCTCGTCGACCTCCTCGTGGCCACACCGCCGGCCGACCCGGCCGCCGTCGCGGCCGCCGCCGACGCGGCCCACTGGCGCCTCCCGGCCGCGGTCGTGGTCGTCGTGTGGAGAGAGGGAACGCCGGCGCTTCCCCCCGACGCGATCTCCGCGAGCGTCGAGGGACTGAGCTGCGCGGTCGTCCCAGACCGCGCGCCGGCGCTCCAGCGCGCGCTCGCGGGCCGCGCGGCCGGCGTCGGGCCGGCCGTCGGATGGGCGGACGCCGCGCGGTCGTTCCGGCTCGCGTGCGCGGCGCTCGCGCTCGCGGAGGATCGCGGCGAGCCGCGGCCGCTGCTGGCCGACGAGCACCGCGTCGCGCTGTTGTGGCGGGCCGAGCCGGCGCTCGTCGCGGAGCTCGTGAACGAGCGGCTCGCGGCGCTGGCCGACGAGACCCCGCGCTCGCGCGCGCGCCTGGAGGCGACGCTGCTCGCGTGGCTGCGGCACGCAGGCGGGGTGCCGGCGGCCGCCGCCGAGCTCGGCGTGCACCCGCAGACCGTGCGCTACCGGCTGGGGCGGCTGCGCGAGCTGCTAGGCGGCGCGCTCGACGACCCCGACGCGCGCTTCGAGCTCGAGCTCGCGCTGCGCGCGCGCGCCGAGCTGCCCGCATCATCGCCTCACGCCGGCTCCCCCGCGACCGCGATCTCGGGCGCCAGAGCCACGTGCCGCGCGGCGGTCAGCAGCGCGGCGCCGACGCCGAGCCCCGAGAACCCGACGGCCGCCCACAGCGCCGCCGTGAACCCGTCGACGAAGGCGCCGTAGCCGCCGTAGTGCGCGAACAGCGTGGCGAGCACGGCAACGCCGGGCCGAGCACCATGAACGGGCGGTTGCCGTAGCGTTCCCGCGATCGAGCACGCGCCGCAGAACGCGATGGACGACAGCGACGAGATCGCGCGGTTCCACGACCGCTGCAGCGACCTCATGCGCGAGCTGCTCGACACCCTGGCCGGCGCGCCCGACCGGCCGCGCACGTTCCCCGAGGTCGAGGACGCGATGGGCTGGCCGCGGCGACGGATCGCCTCCGTACTCGGCGGCGTCTGCCACCTGCGCCAGACGGAGTTCGGGGGCCGCCGGCCCTACCGCTTCCTGGACGAGCGGCGCTCGGCCTCCGGCCGGTGGGAGATCTGGATGGACGCCGGGCAGGCGCGTGCCGTGCGGGCGGCGCAGTCACAATCCGCCGCATGACCTACCTCGCCGCCGAGGACCGCTACGACGCGATGCCCTACCGCCGCTGCGGCCGCAGCGGCCTGCTGCTGCCCGCGATCTCGCTCGGCCTGTGGAACAACTTCGGCCACGACCGGCCGCTGGAGACGCAGCGCGCGATCATCCGGCGCGCGTTCGACCTCGGCGTCACGCACATCGACCTGGCGAACAACTACGGCCCGCCGTACGGCTCGGCGGAGGAGAACTTCGGGCGCATCCTGAAGGCGGACCTCGCCACCTACCGCGACGAGCTGATCCTCTCCACGAAGGCCGGCTACGACATGTGGCCCGGCCCCTACGGCGAGTGGGGCTCGCGCAAGTACCTGCTGGCGAGCCTCGACCAGAGCCTGAAGCGGATGGGCGTCGACTACGTCGACATCTTCTACTCGCACCGCTTCGACCCCGAGACGCCGCTCGAGGAGACGCTCGGGGCCCTCGACACGGCAGTGCGCCAGGGCAAGGCGCTCTACGCCGGCATCTCCTCCTACTCGGCCGAGCGCACGGAGGACGCGGCGCGGATCATGCGCGGCCTCGGGACGCCGGTCCTGATCCACCAGCCGTCCTACTCGCTGCTCAACCGCTGGATCGAGCCGGGCGTGCTCGACGCCGTGGACCGCGAGGGCGTCGGCGTGATCGCGTTCTCGCCGCTCGGCCAGGGCATGCTGACCGACCGCTACCTGGACGGCATCCCGGAGGACTCGCGCGCCGCGCGCGACCACTTCCTCAAGCGCGACTTCGTCAACGAGGAGAACATGGCGCGCGTCCGCGCGCTGAACGAGATCGCCCAGAAGCGCGGGCAGGCCCTCGCCCAGATGGCGATCGCCTGGGTGCTGCGCGACCCGCGCGTGACGTCGGCGCTGATCGGCGCCTCGAGCGTCCAGCAGCTCGAGACCAACCTCGGCGCGCTGCGCAACCTCGAGTTCTCCGAGGACGAGCTGGCCGAGATCGACCGCCATGCGGTCGACTCCGGGATCAACATCTGGGCCGCGTCAAGCGAGGCGTGAGGAACGCCCTCTGGAGTACCGTCCTTGGCATGCGCGTCTCGTTCCTCGTGCTCGCGGTGCTCATCGTCGCCGGCTGCGGCGGCGGGGGCGGCTCGAACGTCAGCAAGGCGGACTACATCGCGCAGGCGGACAAGATCTGCCGCACCGAGCGCAACGCGGCGCGGGCCGACCTGGTCAAGCAGGCGCAGGAGCTGCAGAAGGACGGCAAGCTCGACGACTCGGACCTGATCGAGCTGCAGGCGAGCGGCTACAAGACCGCGCGCAGGGTGCTCGACCGGCTGGAGAAGATGGAGCGGCCGAGCGAGGGCAAGGCGGACCTCGACCGCTACTTCGACACCAACGAGAAGATCATGGACGCCGGCACCAAGCTCGTCGAGGCCGGCCGCGGCGGGGACATGAGCAAGGCCGCGCAGTACGCCCAGCAGACCCGCGACCTCTCCAAGGACGCCGTCGACGCCGCGAAGAAGTTCGGCTTCCAGGAGTGCGGGACCGAGCTCCAGCAGACCGGCTAGCGTGCCGCCGTCTCAGCGACAGGCCGAGCTGCGCGCCCTGAGCCGCCTCGTGTCCGACGAGGCGGCGGGCGTGCCCGGCGGCATCGGGCAGGTGCACGAGGCGATCGCCGGCCGCGTGTTCACCGCCATCGGGCCCCTGGCCCGGCCGGTGGAGGCGCTGCACCTGGGGATCGCGCGCGCCGCGTACGGCGGCGTCCGCGGCGGCCTGTGGCTCGCGGGGCGGGCGGCGGGCGCGGCGGCCGAGCTGCGCGCCGCGGAGCGGCCGCTGTCCATGACGCCGCGCGGGAGCGCCGTGCTCGCCGCCGTCGACGGGTTCATCGGCGACGCGCTCGAGCGCGACGGCAGCCCGCTCGCGATCCCGATGGCGGTGCGGGTGGGCTGCGAGCCGGTGGAGCCGCGCGCGCAGGCGCTCGCCGCCGCGTTCCCGGACGCCACGCCGTGGCCCGTGGTGTTCCTCCACGGCCTCGCGGAGACCGAGCTCGCGTGGCGGCTGGGCGGCGGGCCGACCTACGGGGCGCGGCTCGCTCGCGAGCTCGGCTGCACGCCCGTCGACGTCCGCTACAACAGCGGCCGCCACGTGTCAGAGAACGGCCGCTCGCTCGACGAGCTGCTGGAGGGGGTGGAGGCGGCGTGGCCGGTGCCCGTGGAGCGGATCGCGGTGATCGGGCACTCGATGGGCGGCCTCGTCGCCCGCAGCGCGTGCCACCGCGCCCGCGGCCGCGGCGCGGCTTGGGCGGCGAAGGTGCGCCACGTCGTGTCGCTCGGCACGCCGCACTTCGGGGCCCCGCTCGAGCAGGCGGTGCACGTCGCGGCCGCCACTCTGAACGCCGCGCCCGAGACGCGCCCGCTCGCCCGCCTGCTGCGCCGGCGCAGCGCCGGCATCCGCGACCTGCGCCGCGGGTCGCTGGTGGACGAGGACTGGCGCGACCAGGACCCCGACGCGCTGCGCGCCCGCGCCTGCCGCGAGGTGCCGCTGCTGCCGGGCGCGACGCACTGCTTCGTCGCCGCCACCGTGACGCGGCGCGCGGGGCACCCGGTCGGGCGGCTGGTCGGCGACATGCTCGTGCTCGCGCCGAGCGCCTCGGGCCGCAGCCGGACGCGCCGGATCGGGTTCGAGGACGAGTACGGGCTGGAGCTGGGCGGCGCCCACCACCTCGCGCTGCTCAACCACCCGCGGGTCTACGAGCGGCTGCGCGAGTGGCTCAGTGGTCGCGGCCCCTCGGCCGCGGCCGCTTAGTGGTTCCGGCCACTTAGGTCCGCGGCGCCGCGGCCGTGAGCGCCGCCGCGCGCGACGGGTGCATCGCCATGACGTGAGCCACGCCGGCGTGCTTGAGCGCCTCGTGCACCGGGCCGCCGCGCTCGACCACCATGCGCATGCGTGTCGCGAGCCTGCGGTGCGCGTCGAGCAGCATCTCGACCGCGGCGGGGTCCGCGCGGTCGATCGCGGCGAGGTCCAGGACGACCGGCCGGCCGCCGCGCGCGGCCTGCGTCAGGCACTCGCGCAGCGCCCCGAGGGCGCGCTGCACCAGCGCGCCGCGAGCCTCCACGATCAGCACGCCGCCGATCGCGTCGACTGCGAAGTCGAGGGTCGCGCCTGAGGTCGAACCGTCCGGACTGCCCGACAGCACCACGGATTGCGTTCCCCCTCGCTCTGCACCGGAAACGGGTTGAGATGGCGGGAGGGTGAAAGGGTCAGGGCCAGGACGAGCGCCAACGCGCCAACTTAGGCCGAGCGCCCAATCTGCGGGCGCCGCCCGTGACGATCGGGCAGCCGCCGGCTGCCTCAACGTCCACCCGAAGGGCTCTAGGCGGTGCCGGCGTGCGGGTGAGACGATCGTGAGCATGAGGCCGGACGACGTCAGCTGCGGATCGGGCGATCGCCCGGTCTCGCGACGCCTGCACCCTCGCAGCCCCGGTGGCCGCTGAGCCGCGGGCCGGCGCGCCCGCGTAGCCCACCGCCGATGGCGATCGTCAATGGGCAGCGCATCGGCGCGCGCCGGCTGGGCCGGCTCGACGACGGACGGCTCGCCGCGCTCGTGCGCCAGGGCGAGGCCGCCGCCTTCGAGGCGCTCTACGACCGCCATCACGCCTCGCTGCTCGCGTTCTGCCGGCACATGCTCGGCAACCGCGAGGACGGCGAGGACGCGCTCCAGCACACGTTCCTGCGCGCGCACAGCGCGCTGCGCGACGGCCCGGCGCCCGACTCGATGCGGCCGTGGCTGTTCGCGATCGCCCGCAACCGCTGCCTGACGCTGCTGGCGGCGCACCGCGCCCGGCCGCGCCGCCGCCGGCGGGCGGGCTCCCGCCCGGCCGCGGCGCCCGAGACGCCGACCCCGACCCCGATGCCCACCCCCGCCGGCGGACCGCGGCCGCGTCCCCGCCCCGGCCCGCTGGGCCTGCCGCGCCCCCGTCCGCGCCGGACGCCGACGCCCACGCCGACCGCGACGCCGGCGCCCGAGGCCACGGCCACGCCAACCCCGCCCCCGCCGCCGCACCCGCGCCGCAACCGCACGCCGACGCCGACGCCGGCCCCCACCGAGACCCCGACGCCCTAAAGCGCTCAGACCCCGTCAGGTCGCACGCCGACTCCCTGACGGCCGCCGCCGCGCACACGCTCGGTGAGGCCCGCGCCGCTGTCAAAGGGGTCAGACCGCTTTAGGTTGTCGGCATGGCGGAACAACCAACCTGCGGGCAGGGGCTGGCGGCACACGCGGCGATCCCCGCGAAGCTCGGCGACCTGATCGCCGCGATGGCGGATAACCTCGTGGCGCACATGACCTCGCTCGACCTCTCCGACGAGAACGGCCGGCGCGAGCGCGACGCCTACCGGAGTCTCGCCGAGGGGCATCGCGAGCTCGCCGCCCGGCTGCGGGCGACGGGCGAGGAGATGGCCGGCTACCGCGACCTGCCGATGGCTCGCCACGATCCGGAGGTCATGGCCTCCCCGGCGCTCCTCGAGCCATTCGTGCGCCTCGTCGAGGTCGAGCGCGAGGCGGCGGCGCTGCTCGGCACGACGCTCGAGCAGCACGAGCGGATGCTCGGCGACCGATGAGTTCCGGCGCGATCGCCGGTCTCTAAGGAACAACCGCAAACGCGAGGAGATGCTCCGTGCTCGAGACCAGCAAGGCATTCAGCGGCTACTCGGTCGACGATATCCCGCGCGCGAAGGAGTTCTACGGCGGGACCCTCGGCCTGAACGTGACGGAGGAGAACGGCCTCCTGCAGCTGCACCACCCCGGCGACCGGGCGACGCTCATCTACCCCAAGCCGGACCACGCGCCCGCGACGTTCACCGTCCTCAACTTCCCGGTGGACGACATCGACGCCGCCGTCGACGAGCTCACCGCGCGCGGAGTGCGCTTCGAGCGCTACGAGGGGTTCGACCAGGACGAGAAGGGCGTGATGCGGTCGGGCGGCCCGTACATCGCCTGGTTCAAGGACCCGGCCGGCAACGTGCTGTCCGTGCTCCAGGAGCAGTAGACAGCGCTTGGGCGGCACGGACGCCGGCTTGCGGCCGCCCGATCTGCCGCGGACCCGTCACTGCGAGCGCGGGGAGTAGTGTGG
>JBIOTP010000086.1:0-30962 GCA_044865965.1 Solirubrobacteraceae bacterium | reverse complement strand
CTCGAGCGCGCCGTCGAGGTCGCGCGCCTCGATCAGGTAGAAGCCGGCGTCCTGGATGTCCTGGTGGAACTTCGTCCACCGGGCACGCTGCTCGGTCCACTCCTCCGGCGTCGAGGGACCGCTCCCGACCGGCTGGTACATCAAGAGCGCGTACTGGGGCATGTCCCCTCCTTCGTTTCGATTCGTCGCTCGTTTCGCGACCTCATCTTCGACGACGCCGCAAGCGCGCCGGATTCGACACCGCGTGCGATATCCGCCGGGTGGCCGATGTTCCGCGGGACCGCACGCCCTATGGTCGCGCGATGCGGGTACGTGAAGACGGGCAGCGCGAGCGGCTCGACGCGCCGCACAGGCCACCTACGCTCGTCCTGCCGCCCGCGGCCGACCAGGTGCTGCGGCTGCAGCGCAGCGCCGGCAACGTCGCCGTACAGCGCGCGCTGCTCCAGCGGGCCGACGCGCTCGGGCTGCCGGGTGCCGACGAGAAGGTCGCCGAGGCGACCGCGGGCGGCGACTGGCAGGGCGCGGCCCGGCTGTTGCTGGCGGGCCCCGAGCCGTGGATGGTGCGCAAGCAGCACGCTCAAGCCGTGGACCCGCGGCTCCAAGGGCCCCGCCTGGATGCGCGACGTCCCGAAGCGGTCCACGCCGAACCACGAGTTCGACTTCGAGACCGCGGCCATCTGCCGCACCGGGCCGGATGCCGGCAAGGTCTACGCGACGGTCACGTGGGGGTTCACGATCGACGCCCAGATGAAGGTCACGCCGAAGGACATCGTGTACTTCAACCAGGAGAGCCCCTCCTTCGATCTCGCCATCGCGTTCTGGAACGCGGAGGCCGCCGGCCCGAGCAGCGTCTCGACGAACCAGCAGCAGCTTCCGGGCAACCTGCACTGACGCGGCCGCCGGAGCGGCCGCGCCGGTGAATCGCTCAGCCCCGGCGGAGAACCCGGAACCTGTAGCTCGCGGCCGCCTACGGCTGCGGGGACACGGATCAGCGTATCGGGGCCGCGCGGTATAACCGGCCGCGTGGAGGGACTTCGCCCGGGCGCCGTATTCGCCGGTCATCGCATCGAGGCCGTCATCGGCAGCGGCGGCATGGGCGTCGTGTACCGGGCGTGCACGTCGAGCTGGAGCGGACCGTGGCGCTGAAGCTGATCTCGCCCGAGCGAGCGACCGACCCCGCGTGGCGCGCGCGCTTCTGGCGCGAGTCGCGCCTGGCCGCCGGGCTGGACCATCCGGCGATCCTCACCGTGTTCGACTCGGGCGAGCACGACGGGCTGCTGTACGTGACGATGCGGCTCGTCGACGGGCCGGACCTCGGGCGGCGGGTGCGGACGTACGGGCCCCTGGACGCCACCGTGGCGGTCGACCTGGTCGCCCAGGTGGCGTCGGCGCTCGACGCCGCCCACTCGCGCGGGCTCGTGCACCGCGACGTCAAGCCGGCCAACATCCTGCTCGAGCCGCCGCGCGCCTTCCTCGGCGACTTCGGCCTGGCCAAGCCGCTGCACGACACGGGCGGCCCGACGACCACCGGCGACTGGCTCGGCACCGTCGACTACGCGGCGCCGGAGCAGATCAGCGACGGCCATGCCGACGCCCGCTCGGACGTGTACGCGCTCACCGGCGTGCTGTACACCGCGCTCACCGGCCGGGCGCCGTTCCCGCGCCAGGATCTCGCCGCGATCATGTGGGCGCACGTGCACGCCCCGCCGCCGCGGATGGACTCGCCCGAGCAGCGCGCGCTCGGGGACGTGGTGGCGCGCGGCATGGCGAAGGATCCGGACGCGCGCTTCGCCACCGCGGGCGAGCTCGCGCGCGCGGCCCGCGCGGCGATCCACGAGCCGTCGCCCGCGGCGCTTTCCACGGTGACGACGCCATCGCCGGCGCCGCCCCCCGCGCCGTCCGCGCCCGCGGGGCCCTCGCGCCGCCGCCTGCCCTGGCTGGTGGCGGCGGCCGCCGCGGTCGCCGCGGTCGTCGTGGCGGCGGCGTTCGCGCTCACCGGCGGGGGCGGGCGCGCGCTGGACGCGCAGGTGACGGTCGAGGGGATCCGCCTGCCGGGGCGCCCGATCGACGTCGCCTTCGCCGACGGGCGGGCGTGGGTCGCGATCGCCGGCGCGAGCAACCGGCCGGGGACGCTCGTCGCCGTCGAGGGGCACAAGCCGTCGGAGCCGCTGCAGCTGCCCGGGCAGCCGCTCGCCCTCGCGGCCGGCGACCACGCCCTGTGGGTGCTGCTCGACAACGGCCTGCAGCGCATCGACGCCGAGAAGCGCAGGCCGGTGGGCGGGCCGATCGACGTCGACACGTCCAGCGACTCGCGGGTCGCGGTGGGCGAGGGCGCCGTCTGGGTGTCCGACCCGTTCGACGACACGGTCATCCGGATCGACCCCGACACGTCGCGGGTCAGGCCGTTCAGGGTTCTCCGCGGCGTCGGCGGCCCGCTGACGGCCGGCGAGGGCGCCATCTGGGTGCTCGCGAGCAACAACGACACCGACTCGAACTTCGTCACGCCCGTCAACCCGAGGTCCGGCGAGTCGCGCGACTCGATCCGGGTCGGCCGCCAGGGCTTCCTGGGCGCCATCCTCGCCGTCCCGAGCGGCGTCTGGGTGGGCGACGTGAACGCCAACGCCCTGCGCCGGATCGACCCCGGCGATCGGCGCCTCACCTCGACCGTCCTCTCGCTCAATCAGGGCACCGCCGCGCTCGCCGAGGGCGATGGAGTCCTGTGGGCGACCGACGGCAGCGGGCAGATCGTCGCCCGCGTCGATCCGTCCAAGAGGGATTTCGGCGGCCCGCCGGTGCCCGTCGCGGCCGGCAACCTCGGGCGCGTCGCGGTCGGCGGCGGCGCCGCCTGGGTCACGAACGCGGACCGCTGGACGCTCCTGCGCCTGGGGTACTGACGGTGTTCGAGCGCTTCACCGAGACGGCACGGGAGGTGGTCACCCTCGCGCAGGAGGAGGCGCGGCTGATGCGCCACGCGCGCGTGGGCACCGAGCACCTGCTCGTGGGGCTGGCGCGGTCCGGCGACCCCGACGCGAGCGCCGTGCTGCTCCGCTACGGGCTCACGGGCGAGCGGACCCGCGGCGAGGTCGTGCGCGTGATGGGGATGGGCGACAGCGCCGAGCACGGCCAGATCCCGTTCACGCCGGCGGCCCACGACGCGCTGGACGCCGCCCTGCACGAGGCGATGCTGCTCGGGCACGAGCGCGTCGAGCCCGCCCACCTGCTGCTCGGCATGCTGCGCCAGCAGGATGCGCTCGCGCGCCGCCTGCTCGTGAGCGCGGGCGCGACCCCCGCCGACGTGCGGTCCGAGGTCGTCCGCCAGTTCGGCGAGCACACGGCGCCGGTGCGCCGCGACGAGCCGGCGCCCGATCCGCTGCCCGTCCGGCTCGGCGAGGCGCTCCTCGGCGACATCGGGCACCCGCAGGTCGACGGCCACCTGCTGCTGGAGATCCTCGAGCGGCGGGGCGCCGTCGCCGCCTGGCTGCGCGAGCGCGGCGTCGACGAGCACGCGGTCCGCCGGATGCTCGGCGACGACGCTTAGCGTGGCCGCCGGCATCAGGGCGGCGTCCCCCAGATCAGGCTGCCGCCGCGGTAGACGGTGATCCGGGACGAGTCGGCGTACGCGCCGGTCGGGGCCTCGTAGCTGTAGTCGTTCGCCTCGTTGAACGCCGACCAGTCGGACTTGCTCATGCGCAGCTGGATGTCGCCCGTGGACGCGTCCGGCGCCAGCGAGCCGGACGTGAACGCGACCTCGAGGTAGGCGTCCGTGACGGTGCGGGTGAACGCGCCGCAGCCCATCGCGGCGTAGTCGCACCACGTGTTCACCGCCGGGCCGCCGTCGCGGCTGAACCAGTAGCGGAGCGTGACGCCCGCGAGCGACACGCTGGTCGTGCCCGTGTTCGCGAGCTCCAGCCCGGGCTTGATCTGGTTGTCCGTCGCGCCGGCGTCGTAGTTGCGGTAGCGCGCGCGGAGGGCGCCGGCGAGGGGCGTGGGCGTCGGGGTCGGACTCGCGGTCGGCGTCGGCGTCGGTGTCGGCGTCGGCGTGCCCGTCGGCGTCGGCGTGGGAGTCGGCGTCGGCGTCGGGGTCGCGCTGCCGATCGGCGGGTACGCGTTCTGGACGAGCTGCGTGAACTGCGCCGCGAACCAGTGGCCGGCGAGCGGCGCGCCCGGCAGCGCGTTGGTCTTCACGCCGTACTGCGTCGTGAACGTCGGGTCGCACATCCGGTCGAAGCCCTTGCCCTCGTCGTTCGGGATCTGCTCGCTCGCGCCGTCCGACTCGCCCGGGGGCTTGACCCACACGAACGCGTCGAGGTGCGAGGCCGGGTAGCCGGGCGGCGACGCCTGCGGCCGGGCGCCGATCCCGGCGCCGTTCTGGTTGCACCACAGGCCGCGGTGCTCGCGCCGGTCGACCCTGCCCGAGTTGACGTAGGCGTTGACGTCGCTCCCGCTCGCGCCCGTCGGGCGGCCGGCGCCGCCCCAGCCGTTGCGGGACGTGTCGATCAGCATTCCGATGCCGCTCGGGAAACCCGCTGCGACGAAGCGCGTGTACAGCGCGGCGGCGAAGTCCGACTCGTCGAAGAACGGGTTCCACTCGTAGAACTTCGCCGAGCGCAGCGGCTGGCCGCCGACGCTCTGGTTGGAGTCGGGCAGGAACGGCTCCTCGAGCGGCGTCGCGTTCGCGGTGTTGCTGACGAACCCGTCGATGCTCGCGAAGGAGGCCGTGGTGTCGCGCACGGTCTGCGTGAACAGCGACACCGCTCCGCTGATGTTGTCGTCCCAGCCCAGCCAGCCGGAGTGCGCGATGTCGAGGTACGGGTAGACGTTCGCGATGGCGTGCAGCTTGTTGAGCGCGTACTGGACGCCCTTGACGTAGGCGCCGCTGTCGCGCGCCTCTGCACACTTCGCGATGCCGGTGTTCGTGACGAGGTTCGGCAGCGAGTCCGGTTCGACGATCGCCACGATCCGCAGCGCGTCGTACTTCGGGTCCGCGAGGATCCGCGCGATCGGGTCGATGTACTCCGTCTGGTAGCGCTGCAGCCCGTTGGCCGACACCGACAGCTCGCCGTTGGAGGCGAGCGCGGCGCAGTCGCGGTTCGGCAGGTCGTAGACGACGATCGTCACGGTGATCGGCGTCGACCCCTGACGCTGGGCGAGCGCGGCGTCGAGCGTGGCGGCCAGCCCGCGCGCGCCGCCGGTGCCCTCGATCGCGGCGATCCGGTCGAGCCACACGGCCGTCGGATAGCGCCCGACCGTGCGCATGCTCGCGGCGAGCGCCGGGTCGCTCGTCTGCGCCGCGGTGGCGTCGGCGTTGCGCGTGTAGTCGGGATTGACGTACGCGGTCGCCCCGGCGAACGGGTTGTCGACGTGCGTCGCCGTGGGCGTCGGCGTCGGCGTCGGCGTCGGACTCGCGCTGAACGGCAGCTTGATCGGGTCCAGGACGGCGTCCTTGGTCTGGTTCACCGTCGTCCAGTCGTCGTTGAGGATGCCGCCGGTGTCGCCCGAGTTCGGATTCCAGGACCAGAACGTCCAACTGAAGCTGTTCGTGCCCGTGCCGAGGTAGCCCACCAGGCGCTTGAGCCACTGCTGGTCGACGCTCGTCTGGTAGCGAGTCCCGAACTCGCCGAGCAGCACGGGCGCGATCCCGTTCTTGCGCAGGTAGCCCCAGTGCGAGTCCCAGATCCCGGGCAGGTTGTCCGGGTAGTCGGGCGCGCTGAACCATGGCTGGTTGAACACCGATTGCGGGTAGTCGTGCGGCGAGTACACGAGCCGGTTCGGCACGCTCAGGCGGACCGGGCTCGCGCCCGCCGCGCTGAGGTTCCCGCCCCACCAGTAGGAGTCGCCGCCGACCCTCTCGACGCCCTCGACGACGATCAGCCAGTTCGGGTTCGCCGACAGGATCGCGTTGCCGGCGCGCTCGGCCGCCAGCCGCCAGTCGGTGGACTGGTTCCCGTCGCCCCACGTGGCCGGGTTGTGCGGCTCGTTATGCAGGTCGGCGCCGATGACGGTCGTGTTGCCGGCGTAGTGCCGCGCCAGCATCTGCCAGTCGGCGATCCAGCGCGCCTCGCTGTAGCGGTCCGTGTACCACAGCGCCGACTGGCTGCCGGAGTCCGGCCGGTGGCGGTCCAGGATCACCTTCAGGCCGATCGACCCGGCATAGGCGACGATCCGGTCCATCACCTGGATCGGCGTCAGCCCCTGCAGGTCGGCGTTCTTGCCGCCCGAGAAGTCGATCGAGTTGGGCATCGCGCCCGGATCCAGCATCTGGTTGCAGTACGGCAGCCGCACCGTGTTGTAGCCCTCGGCCTTGATCTGGTCGAGCATCGAGCGGTAGTCGCGCGTCCACAGGCCGTGCACGACGTAGTTGGCGGTCTCGAAGCCGAACCAGTTGATGCCCGCGATCCGTACGGGCTGGTCGTTCGCGTCGAGGATCTGCGTGCCGCTGGTGTGGAAGTAGCCGGAGCCAGCCGCTCCGGCCGTCGCCGGCCCCGTCGCCGCGCAACACGCGAGCGCGAGCGCGACGGCGGGCAGGCATCGAGTCCCCCGCATTGTCATACCCCTGTCTTGGATCCCGCGTCCACTCGCCTCCCGAGCGAGACAAAAACGCTTTTGCGACCTGTTACCCGGACACCGACGTCATGACGGATCTGAGTGCCTCCCGACGTCTCTGGGAACCGTAAACGTTTTCGGAGCCCGAAGAAACGCCGGGAAAATACGCCAATCGGGGCATTTTGTCAATGCTGCGTGCGCGCCGGGGTGTCCGTGTGGGCCGCGGCGAGCACCCGCAGGCTGTCGTGCTCGTCGCGGCAGGCCGGGCAGCCGGTGAGGTGCGCGGCCATCCCGGGGATCCGGGCGTCGGCGTCGGAGCCCGCGAGCTCGAGCTCGACGTACTCGTCGAGGCGCTCGAAGCACTCCTCGCAGGTCACCTCGTAGCCCGCAGGCCCGAGCAGGCGCTCGAGCCGCTCGTCGCGCTCGGTCATGGCCTGTCCTCCTCCCCGTAGCCCGCCGCGGCGAGCTCGGCACGCAGCTTGCGGCGGGCGTCGTGCAGGGTCTTGTACAGCGCGCCGCGCGTGGTCTCGAGACGCTCGGAGAGCACGTCGATCGGCACCTCGTTGAGCGCGACCGCGACGAACACCTCGCGCTGGCGCGGGGTGAGCGCGTCCCGCACCGCGCGCTGCAGCGCGGCCAGCAGCTCCGCGCCCTCTACCGCGCCCTGGGCAGACGGGCGCTCGTCCGCGAAGCTCGGCCAGCGCTCGGGGTCGAGGATGACCTCGCGCCCCTGCCACGCCCGCCGGCGCAGCTTCACGCCCGCCTCCAGCAGGGCGAACTTGTACGCCCAGGTCGTGAAACGGCTGGCCCCGCGGTAGCCGTCGAGCTTCGCGAGCACCGCCATCAGCGCGTCGGCGGCCGCCTGCTCGGCGAGGTCCTCGAGCTCCTCGCCGCGCACGTGCGCCAGCGCGGCGCGCCGGCGGGAGAGCTCGAAGCGCGCCGCCCGCAGGAGCAGGGCGTGCAGGCGGGCAACCGCCTCCTCGCGCACGGGGCCCTCGGCGCGCAGCGCGTCCAGCCAGGCCTGCGAATCGGCCGTCCTCTCTTCGAGCGCGCGCTTCACGGCCCGCCGAGCATAGAGCCGGCCCGCCGGCGCGCGCGTCGCCTCCAGCACGCTCATCTCAGGGTTTGGCGACGGCCGGGCGGCGCGTCTTACGGCAGGTAAGACCGGCGGTGGTCGCGGTCGCCAATCGGGTCAGACCATTCGACCCTCAAGGAGGGAGCATCGATGAGCACCGCCGGAGCCGTGCTGCGGCCCACCCCCATCCCCACGTCGGAGACGCTGCGCCGCGATCCGGCCGCGCAGGCCCTCCTGCTGCTGCGGATCGCGTTCACGGTCGCGCCGATCCTCTTCGGGCTCGACAAGTTCGCCGGGATCCTGACCGACGACTGGACGAAGTACCTCTCGACGCAGTTCAACGACATCATCCCGGGCAGTGCCCAGGACGCGATGTACATGGTCGGCGTGGTCGAGGTCCTCGCCGGGCTGATCGTCGCCGTGACGCCGCGCTTCGGCGGCCTGCTGGTCGCCGCGTGGCTCGGCGGCATCATCGTGAACCTGCTGCTGGTCGGCGGCTACGGCGACATCGCGCTGCGCGACTTCGGGCTGCTTTTGGGGGCCCTCACCCTCTCGCGCCTGGCCCGCGCCTTCGGCCCTCCGACCGCGAACAGCTAGCGAGCGATGCCCGGGGCGGCCGCGGCGCCGGCCGCCCCGGGCACCCGCGGGTCAGCCGGCCTTCACGACGACGACGACCGCCGCGGCCACGCCCGCCTCGCCGCGGCGGTTCGGGTGGAACGGCGCCGCCGCGCTGGCGGGCACGAGCGGCTCGACCCAGCGGACCGTGGCCGAGCGGCACGCGTCGCGCCCGAGGCTCGCCGTGTAGTCGTCGACCACCCGGGTGTTGGCCGACGCCGCCGCCTGCTGGGCGAGCATCGCGTTCAGCTGCTCCTCCTTGGCGCGCAGGTACGGCACGTCGGTGAACCCGAGCGGCACCTGCGGCCAGCAGCCGCTGCCGGCCGGAAGGATCGACGCATAGTTGACGACGAGGATGCGCGTCGTGGTGGCGACGCGGGCGCGTATGCCGGTCAGCACTGCGGCCACCTTCGGCGCCGTGGCGGCGATCCGGTCGGCGATCTCGTCGCGGCCGTTGACGAGGTAGCGGTCCCGGCAGGGATGGCTGAAGGGGTTGATCGTGGCGCAGTTGCGCAGGATCTCGCTGAAGCCGATGTCGTTGCCGCTGATCTGCAGCGTCACGATCTTCGCGGCCGTGGACAGAGCGTCGAACTGCGGCGGGTTCGTGCCCGCGTCGGTGCTCTGGGGCTGCGTCATGTGCGCCGTCGTCGCGCCGCTGCAGGAGACGTCGGCGAGCGACATGCCGAGCTGGGCGGCGGCGACATGGGCGAAGTTGTGGTCGGACCGCAGGCAGCCCAGCGGCGACAGCGACTGGTTGGGGATCAGCGGCCCGGCGGCGTAGGAGTCTCCGAGGCCGACCCAGTCGGCGGCGCGCGCCGCGGCGGGGAGGACGGCCAGGGCGGCGAGCACTCCGGTCAGAGCGGCGAGCGAGCGCGTGGTACGCACTTCCGAGACCTCCTGCTCGAGTGATGGCCGCGGGATTGTGCGCCCGCGGCGCCGTCCGGCGCAACCGGGAACCGTTAGAGTCGGCGCGAGGTGGCGCACTGCCCGGTACTCGTCGAGCGCGACGACGAGCTCCGAACGCTCTCCCGGCTGGCAAGCCAGGGAGGGACGCGGCTGGTCGTGATCACCGGCGAGGCCGGGACCGGGAAGTCGCGGCTGGCGCGCGAGTTCGCGTCCTCGCTGCCGGACGAGTGGGCGGCGCCGACCGCCACGATCACCCGCACGCGCGGCGCGCTCCCGGTCGTGCCCCACCCGCGCCCGCTGGCGCTGATCGTCGAGGACGCCCACTTCCTGGAGCCCGCCGCGCTCGCGGCCATCCCCGCCCGCCTCGACGAGCTCGACGACGTCCTGCTCGTGCTCGCGTTCCGGCTCGGCCTGCACGCCGCCGGCAGCGCCGAGATGCGCGCGCTGGCGCGGCTCGTGCGCGATCCGCGCGCGCACGAGCTGCGGCTGATGCCGCTGTCGCCCGCCGGGGTCTCCCAGATGGCGGCCGCCATGGGGCGCTACGCGAGCGAGGACCTCTACCCGCGCACGGGCGGGAACCCGTTCTGGGCCGAGCAGGTGCTCGGCGGCGGCGACGCCGTCCCGTGGACCGTCGTCGAGAGCGTCACCTCGCAGCTCGACGCGCTCCCGCCCGCGGCCCGCGAGCTGGCGTGCGCGCTCGCCGTCGCCGACGAGGCCGTGCCCGCGACCGCCGCCGCGCGGCTGGCGGCGGCCGTGGCCGGCGAAGAGGGCGCGGCCGGCGAGACGGGAGCGGCCCGCGAGAGGAGGGCGGACGACACGGCGTGGGCGGCGCTCGCGGACGCGGGCCTCGTCGAGCGCTATCCCGCCGCCGCGATCGCGCTGCGGCACGCGCTGGTGGACGAGGCGGTCCGCGCGCGGCTGGGGCCGGCCGAGCGCGTCCGCTGGCACGCGCGCCTCGCGGAGGCGCTGGGGGACGAGCACGTGCCGCGCGCGTCGCGCGGCACTGGGCTGCGGCGGGCGAGATCGAGCGTGCCGCGCCGCTCGCCCGCGCGGCGGCCGCGGAGCTGCGCGCCCAGGGCGCCACGCGGCGCGCGTTCGACTGCTACGAGATCGCCGTGCGCCGGCCGCCGCCGGACCCCGAGGCGGCCGGCGAGCTCCACGAGGAGGCACCGCGGCGCGGATCGGCGAGATCGGGGCGATGCACGAGTGGATCGCCGCCGGCGAGCGCTTCTACCGCGCCGCCGGCCGCCTCGACCGCGCGGTCCGCATGCGGCTCGACCCCGCGTTCGACTACCTGCCCATCGGCCGGTCCGGCACGATCCGCGACGAGCCGGTCGAGCGGCTGCTCGTCGACGCGCACGAGGCGATGGCGGCGGGCGACCCGGAGACGGCGCGCGGCCTCGTCGCCGCCGCGGTCGAAACGGCGCGCGCCCGCCGCGACGGCATGGCGCTCGCGCGCGCGGCGCGGATGACGCTGCTGGCGCTGGGCGAGTTCGAGCGCGGCGAGGCGCTGCTGGACGAGGCGCTCACGTTTCCCGACGTCCACGCGCAGCCCGGCCGCGAGAGCCGCGTGCAGACGATCCGCGCGCTCGGCCGCTTCGCCCAGGGCCACGCGCTGGAGGCGCTCGACCTCATCCGCCGCGCGGTCGCGATCAGCCGGCGCGAGACCGAGGCCGTCCGCTGGACCGGGCAGATCGCGCTGGGCGACATGATGGCGCTGGTCGGGGACGTCGACGCGGGCGCCGACGAGCTGCTGCTCGGCCTCGGCGACGTCGGGGACGATCATGCGCTCGCGCGCTTCGTGGAGGGCTACCGGCGTTTCGAGCACGGCGACCCGGACGCCCTCGCGATGCTCGTCCGGGCGGGCGACGAGCTGCTGACGGCGTTCGACTATGACCCGCTGGGCCGCGGCCTCATGGCCTCCCACACGTTCACGCTGCGGGCGATGGCCGAGGTTCACGGCGGGCGGCCCGAGGCGGCGCTGCGCACCGTGCGGCGGATCGACACGCTGTCGCCGCAGCCGTTCAGCGACGCGGCCGCCGACCTCGCCTACGTGCAGGCCCGCGCGGGCGCGGCGACGCACGATCGCGAGGCACTGGAGGCGGCGCAGCGGCGGATCGCCGATCTCGCGCGGGTGGCGACCGGACCGGGCGTGCTCGCGACCGCCGAGGCCGTGCGCGGGTTCGCGGCGCCGCCCGAGGAGGCCGGGGCCCGCTTCCAGGCGGCCGCCGCGCTGTTCGAGCGCGCGCCGCGGGCCATCTTCGCCGCCGAGCTGTGGTGCGACGCCGCCGACGCCGCCTCGCTCGAGCGCGCGCAGCGGCTGTGCGACGCCCACGGCCTGGGCCGCATCGCGCGGCGAGTGGCCGCCGTGCGGGCGGCGCTCCCCGCGCGGCCGCCGGCGGCGCTGGCCGAGCTCACGTCACGCGAGCGCGAGGTGGTGATGCTGGCCGCCGACGGCCTGAGCAACCGCGAGATCGGCGCGCGCCTGTACCTCTCGGAGGGGACGGTGCGCAACTACCTGTCGACTGCGTTCGCCAAGCTCGGCGTGTCGCGCCGCGCCGAGCTGGGCCGGCTCGTGGCCGCGAGCTGACGGCGCAGGAGCTTGCCGACGGGGGTGCGCGGGAGCTGCTCGACGATGTCGATCTCGCGGACCTGCTTCCACGGCGCCAGGCGCCCCGCGAGCCACGCCTGCAGCTCCGCCGGCTCGACCGGCGCGCGCAGGGCGACGTACGCCACCGGCACCTCGCCGAGCTCGCCGTCCGGCCGCCCGACGACGCCGGCGTCCGCGACCGCGGGATGCGTCAGCAGCGCCTGCTCGACCTCGGCGGGGGCGACGCTGTAGCCGCCGACCTTGATGAGCTCCTTCAGCCGGTCGACGACGTACAGGTTGCCGTCGCCGTCGAAGCGGCAGAGGTCCCCGGTGTGCAGCCAGCCGTCGCGGTCGACGCCGGCGGCGTCGCCGTTGAGGTAGCCGCGCATGACGTAGGGCCCGCGCACCCACAGCTCGCCCGCCTCGCCGGCGGCGAGCCGCGCGCCGGTGGCCGGGTCCACGACGATCGCCTCGAGGTTCGCGCCCAGCCGGCCGACGGAGCCGCGCACCGGCGGCTCGGCGGCGGGCGCGAGGCACCACGCCTCCGTCGAGCCCAGGTAGTCGCCCACCCGGCAGCCGAGGCGAGCCTCCGCCTCGTCCGGCAGCTCGGGCGGGCACGGCGCGGCCCCGCAGATCAGCAGCCGCAGCGACGACAGGGTCGAAGCGGTCGACGAGCGGGTGGCGGGCCAGCGCCGCCAGCAGCGGCGGCGTGACCGGGGCCACCGTGACGCGGTGGTCCTGCAGCATGCGCAGGAACGCCTCGAGCTCGGCCTGCGCGAGCGTCGCGACGCTGGCGCCGGCGCGCAGGGCGTGGTTGAGGAGCGCGCTGCCGAACAGGTGCGCGAACGGGATCACGATGCCGACGACGTCGACCTCAGACACACGCATCGACGCCGTCCGCGCGGCCGCCTGCAGGAACGCGGTCGTCCCGGCGTGGCTGTGCATGGCGAGCTTGGGCAGGCCGGTGGTGCCGCTCGAGCCGAACAGCAGCGCGAGGTCGCGCGGGTCGCGGGCGCCCGCACCCGGGGCCGGGGCCGCGAGCAGCTGCGCGAGCTCTTCCAGGGGGCAGACCGTCGCGTCGCGGCCGGCGAGCGCCTCCGTCACGGCCGGCAGCGACAGCGCGTCGGCGATCACCACGCGCGGGCGGGTGGCGGCGAACTGCCGTGCCAGCTCCGGCGCGGTGAGCGCAGGGTTGGTGTTCGCCACCACGGCGCCGGAGGCCAGCGCGCCGTAGAGGGCGACCGCGAAGTCCGGGCCGTTGGAGGCGGCGATCGTGACGACGTCGCCGCCGCCGATCCCGCGCTCGGCGAGCCCGCCGGCGAACCGCCGCGCCCCGTCCGCGAGCTGCCCGAACGTGAGCGCGCGGCCGGTGCGCGCCTCGGCCACCGCGCGGCGCGCGGGGTGCCGCGCGGCCGCGCCCAGGATCTCGTCGTCGAGGAGGCCGCCGGGTCGCTGGCGGCCCGCCAGAACCCGGCGTATTTCGGGGCGGGGATTACCCGCGCAGGTGCGCGATGACCTCGGAGGCCATGCGCAGCCGCAGCGCGAGGATGCGCGCGAGGTCGAGCAGCATCGCGTGCGCGAGCCTCGGCTCGTGCTCGGACAGCCGCTCGAACGCCGTCGTGTCGAGCCGGACGACCTCCACGTCGGTGACCGCGTCGAGCGTCGCGGAGCGCGGGCGGCCGTCGAAGAACGCGAGCTCGCCGACGACCGAGGGCGCGTCGATCGTCTTGAACGGGCTCTCGTCGCGCGGGAGCCGCACGCCGACCGTTCCCTCGGTGAGCAGGTAGAGCGCGCGGTCCTGCTCGCCCGCCTGGACGAGCGCGAGCCCGGCCGGCACCCGGCGCACCTCGGCGTGCGCGAACACGGCAGCCCAGTCGGACGCCGTCGCGTCGGGCATGAACAGCAGGTCGGCGGACTCCTCGTGCGCCTCCTCGGCGAAGACGACGAACGGACCGGCGTCGGGGACGCTCACGCGATCCACGGTACCGGCCTAGGCGTGGAACGCGGCGAGGCGCTCGGCCTCGTCCTCGAGCGCCTCGCGGTCGGCGCGCGTGAGCGGGGTGAACGGCGCGAGCCGCACGCGGCCGTCCTCGTAGCGCCAGGTGCCGGCCACGGCGCCGTCGACGAGGAACGTCGGCGCCGAATGCGGCGTCTTGGTGCTGAAGACGCGGGGCCGGTGCTCCTCGGGGAGGATCTGCGTGCGGCGCGCGTGCACGAGCAGCGTCGCGTCGAAGGTGGGCAGGAAGCGCGGCGGCGCGGGCGTGCCGGCGGCGGGCAGCGGCGCGCGCGGGAGGTCGAGCAGCTCGCCGCCGTCCCCGGAGCGGAAGCGGCGCAGCTCCAGGCGCTCGAGCGCGGGGGCGACGAGGCCGACGGGCAGGCCTGCGAAGCCGGCGACGTCGGCCGGCGAGGCGGGCCCGAACCCGCGCAGGTAACGGCGGACGAGCGTGTCCAGCGCGTCGTCTGCGGACACGTCCGGCGGTCCGAGCCAGTCCTCGGCCGAGCCGTAGAGGTCCGCGCGCCGGCGCTCCCACGTGCCGGACGGCGGCACGCGGACCATGTCCAGCCACATCCCGACGCCGCTCGCGAGCTTCTTGCCGACGAGCGCCTCGATCTCCTTGCGGCGCAGCGGCCCGTCCGCGAGCTTCGCGCGCACGCGCGCGGCCGCCTGCGTCCATTCCTCCGCACTCGCGCGCTGCGTGGCGACGCGCAGCCACCACTCGCGCCGCCCGGGCCCGACGGCGAGCGCGAGCGGCCAGTAGTCGCGGCGGGAGACCAGGTGAATCGTCGAGCGCATGAGCGTCGCCTGCACGACCGTCCGCTGCTCCAGCGCGCGGGTGAGCGCTGCGCGCTCGAAGCCCTCGACGCGCGACCACAGCCCGATGTACATCGACGGCGCGTACTGCGCCTGGATGCCGCCGATCCGCTCGAGCGCGCGCGGCAGTGGCGTGCGCGCCCGCTCGAGCAGGTCCTGGCGGGCGAGCAGGGCGCGGTTGAGCTCGCGCTGCGTCAGCGTCCGCATCGGCACCGGACGCTAACGTGCGGCGGCCTGAGCACGCTTGCCGTCAGCCTCCGCGCGCGGCCGCGCGCCGTGCTCGCCGCCTGGCGGCGCCGGCGGCTGCTCGCGGCGGCCGCGCTGTCGCTCGCCGCCGCCGCGGCGTTCATGGCGCTGCCCGCCTACAGCGCGTTCGACTCGATCTACTCGCTGGTGTGGGGGCAGGAGATCCTCCACGGCCGGCTGCCGTCGTTCGACGCGTACCGGGCGCCGACCGAGCACCCGCTGTGGGTTGCGCTGTGCGCCGTGGTGGCGCCGCTCGGCGACGCCGGCAACCGCGCGCTGGTCGCGGTCTGCGTGGCCGGGTTCGTGGCGCTGATCTGCGGCTTCTTCCGCCTCGCGGAGGCGATCTTCGGCGAGCCGGCGGCGTGGATCGCCGCCCTGCTGCTGCTGTCGCGGCTCGACTACCCGTTCCTGGCCATGCGCGGCTACGTCGACGTGCCCTACCTGGCGCTGATCGTGTGGGCGGCGGCGCTGGAGGCCGAGCGCCCGCGCCGCGGCGGCGCGGTGTGGGCGCTGCTGGCAGCCGCCGGGCTGCTGCGCCCGGAGGCCTGGGTGCTGAGCGCGTGCTACGGCGCCTGGATGTGCCTGGGCGGCCGCCGGCTCCCGCGCATCGGCGAGCTGGCGTGGGTGGCGGCGGCGCCCGCGCTGTGGATGGGCACCGACCTCGTGGTGACCGGCGACCCGCTGTACTCGCTGCACTACACGACGCGCTCGGCGCTCGCGCTGGGCCGCCGCGCGGGGCTGGACGAGCTGCCGGGGCGGCTCGCGCGCTATATGAACGACCTCGTGAAGCCGCCGGTGCTGGCCGCGGGCGTGGCGGGCGCAGCGGCGGCGTGGCGGCTCATCCGCCCGCGGGCGCGCCTCGCGCTGCCGGTGTTCCTGCTCGCGTTCGGCGTGCTGACGTTCGTCGGCCTTTCGCTGCGCGGCTTCGCGGTCATCAACCGCTACCTGGTCGTGTCGGCGCTGGGCCTGACGCTGTTCGCGGCGTTCGCGCTGACCGGCTGGACGCGGCTCGCGCCCGGCGGCCGGCGGCGGCTGTGGGCGGCGGCCGCGATCGGCCTGGCGCTGGTGGGCGCGGGCTGGACGGTCTCGCGCTTCAGCGTCTACCACGTGCGCTGGGAGATCCAGAGCCGCCAGCGTGTGCACGCCGACATGGTGCGGCTGCTGAACCGTCCCGAGGTGCGAGCGGCCCGCCGCTGCGGTCCCATGACCGTCCCGAACCACAAGCTCGTGCCCGACATCCGCTACCTGCTCGACGCCGGTGAGGACGGCGTGCTGCCGCGCACCACGCTGCCCGACCACGGGCGCTTCCGCCGCGGCCCGGCGCTGTTCGTGGTCGGCGGCAACGAGTTCCTCAAGCACCCCGCCTACGGCCCGTTCGACCAGCTCGACGACTCGCCGCTGGTGCAGGTGCCCGGGCCGGACTTCCGCCGCGTGGCCTCGGGGCGCTATCTCGCCGTCTACGTCAACTGCCCCGCAACCGCGCGGCCGCCTCGATGACCTCCACGCAGCCGTCCAGCGGCAGCGCGGTGGAGTCGATCACGAGGTGGTAGAGCGAGACGTCCTTCGGATCGGTGCCGTAGAAGTGGCGGATGTAGGCCTCGCGCGCCCGGTCGCCGTCGCGGCGCTGGCGCTCGGCGGTCTGGCGGTCGATGCCCTCGAGCGCCATCGCCTGGGCGATCCGCGCCTCCTCCGGGCCGTCGAGCCGCACGTGCAGCGCGTCCGGGCGGTCGCGCAGGATGACCTGGCCGGCGCGGCCGAGCACGACCGCCCCTTTGTCCGCGTGGTCGCGGATCAGCCGCTCGGTCTCGCGCCGGTAGTCCTCGCCGGCCAGCACGCCGGCCTGCATCATCGCCCCGGCGAGCTCGGGCAGCAGTGCGAACGAGGAGGCGAGGCGCCCGATCGCGTCGCCGAGCGACTCGTCGTGCGCGAGCGCGTCGTCGAGCGGCACCGCGAGCCGCTCGGCGACCCGCGTCGGGATCGCGCGGTCGAGGAAGTCGACGCCGAGGCGGCGCGCGAGCTCGGGGCCCACACGGCTGCCCCCGGCCCCGTAGGAGGCCGAGATGGTGACGACCATGGCGCTTGACGTTAGCGCGTGCTGTAGAGGTTGAGGATCCCGTCCGTGCGGTGCTCGTTGCCGTTGCCCTCTGGCAGCGCGACGACGCCGTCGCCGACCACCGGGCTGTTCCAGTGACCCGGGCCGGCGGGCAGCCGCGCCAGCACGCGCCCGTCGCCCGGCGCCCGCACGACGAGCCGGCCGCCGGGGTCGTAGAGGTAGAGCAGCCCGCCGGCGAGGATCGGGCTCGTGGCGCCGGTCGCGTCCTCCCAGCGCTTGATGAGGCGGCCGCCGCGCCAGTCGTAGGCCGCGGTCGCGCTGAAGGTGGTCATGAACACCGTCGTCCGCCCTCCGCGGGTCCACACCGCGGGCGCGTTGAACATGCCGGCGCCGCCGGGGTTGGGCACCCGCTGGCGCTCGCCGCCGAGGCGGGGGCCGGCGCGCGGCGTGCCGTTGAGCGCGTCCGCGGCGAGCACGGCGGTGATGCCCTCCTTGCCGGACTGCAGCACGCCGCCGGGGACCACCACGGGCGAGGCCGAGCCGAGATCGGCGTCGGTGGCCTCCAGGTCGGCCTGGTTGACCGGCGTCCAGCTCTGCGTCGGCCGCAGATCGGCGAGCCGGAGCTCGATGACGCTGTCGCCCCAGTCGCGGCGGCCGTCGAACGGCCCGTTGCCGGTCGCCACCAGCACGCGCTCGTGGTCGCGCGTGGCCACCGCGCCGGCGCGGCCCCAGATCGCGGCAAGTTGCGACCGGCAGGACGGCGGGTCCTGAATCCGGCGCACGTCGGCGCACAGCGCGTTGAAGACGGCGAGGATGCGGCCCGAGGCGCGGTCGAGCGTCACGACGTGGCCCTGGTAGGGCGGCGAGTCGCCGAGGTAGCCCCCGGTGGCGACGACCAGGCGGTCGCCGACGAGGTTCAGCGACGACGTGAGCTTCTCGTGCGTGGCGTCGCGGGTCATCGCCACCGGCCAGCCGCGCGCCTCGCGCCCGTCGCCGAGCGCGAGGCGGTGGACGTAACCGTCGGAGGACGCGGCGAACACGTGCGCGCGGTCGCGGTCGGCGGTCGGGCCGGCCTGCGTGATCTGCGGGCTGCCCTCGCGCTTCGCGATTCCGGCGGGCGTGAAAGCCCACAGGATGCGCCCGCTGCGGGCGTCGACCGCGAGCGTGCGGCCGTACGTCGTCGTCATCACGAACACGTTGCGGGCGGCGCCCTTGACGTGGACGCCGTGCAGGTAGATCGGGGCGCTGTCCACCGTGCCCGGCAGCGCGATCCGGCGCCGGCGCAGCCGCGCGACGGTGCGCGCCGTGATCCCGGTCGGCGCCGTGGAGACGCCCGTGCGCGAGGGATCGTGGCCGAACGTCGGCCAGTCGCGCTCGACCGGCGGCGCCGCAGCGCTGGGCGCGGGCTCGTCCTCGGCCGGCGGCGCGCGGCGCGGCGCCGGCCCGCTGCCGCCGCCGCCGCAGCCCGCCGTCAGCAGGACGAGCCCGATCAGGAGCGCGCGGCGCGGCATCTCAGGGCTGGGTACGCGCCCACTCGACGACCGGTTCCCCGCCGAGGAAGGCGCCGAGCCGCGCGGCCTCGGCCTCGGCGGCGTCGCGGACCTCGCCGGGCACGGGGGCGAACGGCTCGATCGTGACGGCGACGCGGCCGCCCGCGGCCTCGTGGCGCCACACGCCCGCCATCCGCCCGTCGACCAGCAGCACTGGCGAGAACCAGCCGCCGGGGCGGTAGACGCGGTCGCGCTGCTCGGGCGCGATCGCGGCCTGCTCGTCGCGCGGCGTGGCCACGACGTAGTGGTCGAACGCCGGGAGGAGACGGACGGCGCCCGCCGGCGCCGCGGCCCCGGCGGCTTCGGCATCGGCGGCCAGGAGGTAGCCGCGCCGCCCCTCCACGTCGACCTCGACCGCGTCGCCGCCGAGCGCGCGGAGCCAGCGCCCCGCCTGCGGCGCCGACGTCGTGCCGAACCAGCGCGCGAGGTCCTCGCGGGTGGCCGGGCCGTAGGCGGCGAGGAAGCGCCGCGCGACCTCGCGCGTGGCCTCGTCCGGGTCGAGCGGCGCGAACGCGCCGAGCCAGCGGTCGGGGCGCGTGAAGCGGACGTTCTGGCCCTCGGACGGCGCGAAGCACAGGTCGCCGCGGAACGCGAGCGGCTTGAGCAGGTCGCCGTAGCCGCCGCGCAGCTTGTCCGCGAGCTCCGGGTGGCCGCTGCGCTGCCCGACCTCGGCGGCGAGCGCGTCGCGCGTGAGCGGCCCGTCGCTCAGCGCCGCCGGGACCGCCTCGAGCAGCGCGTCCGCCTGCTCGCGGCTCAGGCCGTGGTGGCGCAGCCACACCGGGTTGTCGGTGCGCGCGCGCAGCGCCGCCTGCGCGCCGATCCACAGCGGCAGCTCGGCGGACGGCAACAGATGCAGCGTCCCGCGCATCGCCCACGTCTTCACGAGCGCGCGGTCCTCCCACAGCGCCCGCTCCACGGCGGCGCGCGGGAGGTCGTCGACGCGCGCCCACAGGGTGAGCTCGGCCGAGGACATGACCTGGGCGTGGAGGCCGGCGATGTCCGAGACGACTTGGAGCGCCTGTTCGGGGGGCGCGCGTCGGGTCAGGTGCTGGCGCTGCGCCCGCCAGGCGAGGACTGTGTCCCATCGCACTTGCCAATCTTGACCGGATCCGGGTGCGGGACGAACGGCGGCAGGTGAAGGGGTCGGCTAACCGAGCGTCTGTGTGCCACTTTCGAGGGGGTGTATGACGTTTGTCGCCCCAGAGGCGACATTCGTAAGCCACCGCCCGCGGTTCACCCCGGGCCGCCCGGGTAACCGCCTCCTACACCTGCCTGCCGTTCCAATCCGCGCCCAAGCGCGGCCCGCCCCCAACCCCGCGGCCCGCGCCTCGCCGCCGACGCCCTGTCGCCCGCCGATGTGTTTCCCTAACCCGCCGTGGTTCGCGCTCGCCGCTCCCCCCTCGCGCTCGTCGCCGGCGCGCTCATCGTCGCCGTCGGGCTCGCGCTCGTGCTGCGGCAGGACTCCCGGACGCGGGGCGCCGTGCCGACGGTGCCGGCCCCGCGGAAGGACGGGCAGGCCGTGCCGGACCCGTTCGCCTGGGCGCCGGGCCGGGCGGCCGCGCTGGAGCACCGGGCGGCGGCCGGGACGGCGCACCTGCTGTACGTGCGATCGCCGGGCGGGGCGCTCGCCACCGCGGAGCGGACCGCGCGCTGGCGGCCGCAGATCGAGCGGGCGGCGAAGACGGCCGGGGTGGACGCCGACCGGCTCGAGGCGCTCGTGTTCCTGGAGAGCGCGGGGCGCCCGGACGCGCTCACCGCGGGCGGGATCGAGGGCGCGGCGGGGCTGACGCAGATCCTCGCGCAGACCGGCAGCGGGCTGCTCGCGATGCGGGTGGACACGGCGCGCAGCGCGCGCTACACGCGCCGGCTCGAGCGCGCGATCCGCTCGCTGAAGCTGCGGCGCGCCGCTGCGCTGAGCCGGGCCCGCCGGCGCGTCGACGAGCGCTTCGACCCCGTGAAGGCGCTCGCCGCGACCGGCCGCTACCTCGTGTTCGCCAGACAGCGCCTCGGGCGGGAGGACCTCGCGTTCGTCTCCTACCACATGGGGGTCGGCAACCTCCAGAGCGTGCTGCGCGCCTACGGCGGGGGCCGGCCGTCGTACGCGCAGCTCTACTTCGACTCCACGCCCGCCCGCCACCCGGCCGCCTACCGGCGCCTGCAGGCGTTCGGCGACGACTCCTCCAACTACTACTGGAAGCTCGGCGCCGCCGAGGCGATCATGCGGCTCTATCGCACGGACCGGGCCGCGCTGACGCGCACGGCCGCGCTGCAGACCGCCGCGCCGTCGGCGTGGATGGTGCTCCACCCGCCGCCCGCCACGGCCGCATTCCGCGACGCCGAGGCCGTCGAGGACGCGCTCGGCCACGGCGCGCTGCGGGCGCTTCCGAGCCGCCCCGACGTGACCGGCCTGCGCGCGCCGCCGGGGGCGGCGCTGCGCCCGGCGGCGCTCGCGCTCGCGCTCTACATCGGCGCGGCGGTGCACGCGCTGGCGGGCGGGGCGCTCGACGTCACGACCACCACGCGGCCCGGCGACGCCTTCGACCCGCACGCAGGCGGCTGGACGTTCGACGTCGCCCGCCGTTACGCGTCGCGCCGCCAGGCGCTGGCGTTCCAGTACGTTCTCGACCGCCTGCAGGTGCTGAACGCGATCGCCTGGACGCGCGACGACCGCGCCATCCACGTCACCGTCGCCCCCGACGCGGCGGGGCTGGAGCCCTTGCTCGACCGTCTCTCAGGGAGCACGCCGTGACCGACGCCATCCGCACGCCCGACGTCCTGCTCGACGGCCTGCCGGGATTCCCGTGGGCGCCGCGCTTCGCCAGCACGAGGGGCTGCGGTTCGCGCACGTGGACGAGGGCGACGGCTCGCCCGTGGTGATGTGGCACGGCGAGCCGACGTGGAGCTTCCTGTGGCGCAAGGTCGCCGGCCCCGTGCTGGAGGCCGGCCACCGCGTGATCCTGCCCGATCTGCCGGGCTTCGGGCGCTCGGACAAGCCCATCGACCCGGCCTGGTACTCCTACGACCGCCACGTCGCGGCCGGCGCGAGCCTGCTCGAGGACCTCGACCTGCGCGGCTGCACGTTCGTGATGCACGACTGGGGCGGCCCGCTCGGCCTGCGGCTGGCCGTCGAGCACGCCGGCCGCGTGGACCGCCTCGTGCTCATGGACACCGGCCTGTTCACCGGGCGCCAGCAGATGAGTGAGATGTGGCACAGGTTCCGCCGGTTCGTCGAGAACGCGGAGGAGCTGCCGATCGGCTTCCTCGTGCGCCGGGGCTGCTTCAGCGATCCCGGCGACGACGTCGCCGCCGCCTATGACGCGCCGTTCCCCAACGAGGCGAGCAAGGCGGGCGCCCGCGCGTTCCCCGCGATCCTGCCGCTGGAGCCGGACGCGCCGGGGGCCGCCGCCGGCCAGCGCGTGCTCGAGGCGATGCGCGAGGACCGCCGGCCCGCGCTGATGTTGTGGGGAGCGGAGGACCGACCGCTGCCTCCCGCCGCCGGCGAGGCGTTCGCGAGCGCGCTCGGGCGGCCGGCCCCCCAGCGCGTCGAGGGCGCCGGCCACTACCTGCAGGAGGACCAGGGCGAGCTGGTCGGAGCGACGATCGCCGACTGGCTGGCGTCTCAGCGGTTCCGGCCGTGAGTACGTGCGCCGTCCAGGTGGTCGCTGGCGCCGCCTGGCAAGGACGCAGACCCGCAGGAATCCCTCTGGGATTTCAAGTGGTCGAGGACACAGCCAGGCGGTGATCAGCGGCCGCTTGGCGGTGTGCGTACTCGCGGGCGGGGCCGCTAGGCGGCCTTCACCTGCTCCTCGGGCTCGACGATGACCTCTTCCGCGTGCGGGGCGCTGGCCGCCGCGCGGGCCTCGTAGGCGGTGCGGGCCGCCCGGTCGGTCTTTCCGACGCTCTGGGAGTTCATCCCGCGCGCCACCGCCTCGCGCCACGGCCGCGGCAGCAGCGCGCCGACCAGCAGGATGCCGGCCAGCTTGCGCGGGACGAAGACCTCGAAGCGCGGGAGCTTGATCGCGGCGATCGTCGCGTCGGCGATCTCCTCCGGCGTGACGCGCTTGACGCCGCGCAGGTCGGGCACGCCGGTCGTCAGCTCCGTGCGCGCGAAGCCGGGCATGACCACGGTGATCTCCACGCCGCTGCCGCGCAGCTCGGCGCGGACCGCCTCCGAGAGGCCGACGACGCCGTGCTTGGTGGCGCAGTACGTGGCCAGGTAGGGAGCGGCCCCGCGGCCGGCGAGCGAGGCGACGTTGACGATGTGGCCGGTGCGGCGGGGGCGCATGCGGCGCATCGCCTCCTGCGTGCCGTGGATGACGGCGTGCAGGTTGATCTCGAGCTGGCGGGTGACGCTCGCCTCGCTCTCCTCCTCGAGTGGCGTGACGGGCATGATCCCGGCGTTGTTGACGAGGATGTCGAGCGGACCGAGCCGGCGCTCGACCTCGTCGAGGAACGCCGTGAAGCAGGGGCGGTCGGTCACGTCGAGCGACAGGCCGACGGTGCCGCCGCCCAGCTCGGCCGCGGCGGCCTCGGCCGCCGCGCGATCGACGTCCCCGATCGCGACCACCGCCCCCTCGCGCACGAGCGCGTGCGCGAGCGCCTTGCCGATGCCTCTGCCGCCACCCGTGACGACGGCGACCTTCCCGGTCAGCGAGCGCGGGGTCTTGGACATGTGGACGGGGCCTCCTCCGAACTGAAAAAGCGAAATCGACGCGACGTCAGCATCGCACCCTAACGGAAGGTGAGCGATCACCAGCCGATAGCCGAGCTCCCGTGCGTCGCGCTCCAGAAGGGCGGCGCGGCGCTCCTGTGAGATCGCTCACAGGAAGGCGCCGGACGGCAGGTAGGGGCTGAACGGCCCCAGGTCGCCGCCGAGGAAGACGACGCCGTCGTCCGGGCGCAGCGCGAGCCCGGCGTCCAGGCAGACCGGGATCGCCCAGTGCTGGGCGGCGGTGAGCCACTCCACCGTGATCTCGCCGTCCGCGCGCGCCAGCACGGCGCGCAGCACGTCCTGCGCGCCGGCGGCGTCGACGCCCGCGAGCAGCCGCAGCTCGGCCCCGCGCACCACGGCGTAGCCGCGTCCGGGGAGGATCAGCAGCGTGTTCTCCATCGCCAGGAAGGTCGCGATGTCGGCGCCGTGGGCCGCGCTGCGGACGATCCGGTCGACCTCCTCCGTGAACGGGATATCGTCCGGCGTCCCCTCGCGCACGCCGTTCGGGGCCGCGACCCCGCGCGGGGTCCCGGTCGCCTGCAGGCACGGGTGCGGGGTGAGGCCGAGCCGCGCGTAGGCGCGCAGCGCGCGCGGGTCGGCCGAGGCGAGGATGATCCGCCCGCGCGCGCCGTTCGCGTAGCCGTGCGCGCGGGCGAGGACGGCGCTGCCGAGGCCGGACGACTGCCGGTCCGGCCGGACGATCAGCAGCGAGAGCCCCCAGACGCCCTCGCGCATGATCGCCATCGCGCAGGCGACGAGGTCGCCGTCCTGGACGGCCACCCAGGCGCCGGCGGGATCGGACCGCAGCAGATCCACGTAGCGCGGGAGCACGCGCGCCGGTTCCGGGGGCGGCTCGGGCTCGCGGCCCTGCCGGCGCGAGAGGTCCTCGAACGTCTCCACGGACAGCCCGATGGCGGCTTCGGCGTCCTCCTCGCGCATCGGGCGGATCACCGGATCGGCGGGCATCCGCTCCCACGATACGGCCCGCGCGCGAGGCGCCGGCGCGTAGCGTCGGGTTCGAGTCCTACGATCGGCGTGGTGCTGACCTTCACGCACGACGGCCGCCGGCTCGCCTACACCTCCTACGGCGACGGCGCGCGCGCGATGGTGCTGCTGCACGGCCTGCTGTTCTCGCGGCGGATGCACGAGTCGCTGGCGCGTGCGCTGGCGGCGCACGGCAACCGCGTGGTCACGCTCGACCTGCTGGGCCACGGCGACTCTGACCGCCCGCATGAGATGTGGTGCTACTCGATGCCCGAGTTCGGCCGCGAGGTCGTCGCGCTGCTCGACCACCTCGAGCTGCCGGAGGCGGTCGTGATGGGGACGTCGCTCGGCGCCAACGTGACGCTCGAGGTCGCCTCCCAGGCGCCCGAGCGGCTGCGCGGCATGGTGATCGAGATGCCGGTGCTCGACCACGCGCTGATCGGCTGCGCGCTCGCATTCACGCCGCTGATGGTGGCGCTGACCGCCGGCCGCCCGGCGATGCACGCCGTCCGGCTCGCGGCCGGCGCCGTGCCGCGGCGGCGGCTGCCGTGGCAGGCCGACATCCTGCTCGACTGCGTCCGCCAGCAGCCCGCGCCGAGCGCGGCGGTGCTGCAGGGGTTGTTCTTCGGGCGCACGGCGCCGCCGCGCGAGGAGCGGCGTAGGTTCCAGGCGCCTGCGCTCGTGATCGGCCACCAGTACGACGTGATCCACCCGTTTTCGGACGCCGGGATGCTGGCCGACGAGCTGCCGAACGGCCGGCTGATGCAGGCGCGCTCGCTGCTCGAGCTGCGGTTGGCGCCACGCCGGCTCACCGGGGAGATCGCCGCCTTCCTGCAGGAATGCTGGCGCCCGCGGCGGGCGCAGCGCCGCGCCGCGGCGTCGTGACGGACCGGCAGGCCGCTACCCTCACCGCGCGAGACATGTCCAGCCGCCAGCAGGAGAAGGAGCGCCGGCGCCAGGAGCGGCTTGCGCGCGAGCAGGCCGAGCGGGCCGCGCACGCGCGCCGCAGGCGCTTGCAGTTCGCGCTCACCGGCCTGCTGGTGCTGGTCGTCGTCGGCGGCATCGCCGCGCTCGCCGCCGGTGTCGTGGGGGGCGGAGGCGGAGGCGAGCCTGCCGCCGGCGAGGCGCAGACGCCGCAGGGCGGCGCCAAGCTGCCGGCGCCGCAGATCGGCGACCTCAAGGCGGCCGCGAAGGCGGCGAACTGCAAGGTCGTCGACGCCGACATCGAGGGCGCCACGCACGAGGACAAGGAGTTCAAGCCCTCGGACTACAAGACCAACCCGCCGACGTCGGGCAACCACAATCCCGACTGGTACCAGGACGGCGTCTACCTCCCGGGCGACGTGCCGCGCCTCGGGATGCTGGTGCACCCGCTCGAGCACGGGCGGATCGAGGTCCAGTACAAGCCGGGCACGCCGGAGCGGACGGTGGCGCAGCTCGAGTCCCTGCTCGCCGAGCAGGAGCAGGGCTACCACATGCTCATGTTCCAGAACACGACGAACATGCCCTACCAGGTGGCCGCGACCGCCTGGGGCCACCTGGTCGGCTGCCCGCAGATGAACGACAAGGTCTTCGACGTGCTGCGCGACTTCCGGACCCAGTACATCGATCAGGGTCCGGAGAAGGTCGACTAGGCCGGCCCAGCCGCGCGGCTACACACGCCACCCCCCGCTCTCACCCCGATACAGCCCATGGCCGGTCACGGCCATGCGCGCGCTCAGCAGCAGGATCCGGAGGTCGAGCCCCAGCGAGGCGTGCTCGAGGTACCAGAGGTCGAGCTCGATGCGCTCCGGCCACGGCAGCGTGGCACGGCCGTTGACCTGCGCCCAGCCGGTGATCCCCGGGCGGGCGTCGAGGCGGCGGCGCTGGCGGTCGGTGTAGCGGTCGACCTGGACCTGCAGGGTCGGGCGCGGGCCGACGAGCGACATCTCGCCGCGGATCACGTTCACGAGGTTCGGCAGCTCGTCGATCGACGTGCGGCGCAGCAGCGCCCCCACGCGCGTGATCCGCTCGTCGCCCTCGTCCACCGCCATCCCGAGGCCGATGTGCTCGGCGCCGGAGACCATCGTGCGCAGCTTGTAGACCTCGAACGGGTGGCCGTCGCGGCCGACCCGGCGCTGGCGGTAGATCGGGTGCCCGCGCGACCCGAGGCGGATGGCGGCGATCGCCAGCGCGATCGCCGGCGCCGACAGCGCGAGCGCCAACGCGGCGACGAGCACGTCGAGCGCGCGCTTGCGCCGCGAGCTCAGATACGGGCTCACCGCGTCCCCTCCGGCGCCTCCCAGCCCGCCGGCGTGCCGTGGCGCAGCCAGTCGTAGAGCCCGGCCGCGAGCGACGCGGTGGTCAGCACGTAGTAGCGGGCGATCAGCAGCGGGCGGGCCCGCGAGCGGCCGCCGGCGAGGGCGCCGGCCAGGACCGCGGCCTGGAGCCCCGCGGCGAGCGCGTACACGCGGCCGCGGCCCAGCAGCGCGAGCGTGGACAGCGCCGCGAGCACGTGCAGCAGCGGCGTCCCGTAGCGCAGCAGGCGGTGCGAGACGATCATCAGCGCGTACAGCGGCGGGTAGCCGCGCGGGTCGAGCAGCCCGCCGCGCACGACGATCGGCCAGGCGTGGGACATCATCCGCCGCTTGCGCGCCCACTCGCCCTCGATCGACGGGACCATCTTCTCGGTCGCCCGCGCAGCGGGCGCGTAGACCGCGCGCCAGCCGTTCTTGACCATCGTGAACGGCAGCGAGAGGTCATGCCCCATGATCGGGTCGACCTCCACGTAGGCCTCGCGGCGGACGGCGTAGATCGCGCCGTTGCCGCCGGTGACCGACGCCAGCGCGGACTCCTGCGCGCGCAGCCACAGCTCGTAGCGCCAGTACAGGCCCTCCTGGTTGGTTCCCTCGTCGTTCACGAACTCCACGCGCCCGCAGGCGTAGCCGACCGCCGGGTCGGCGAACGGCTCGACGAGGCGGGCGAGCGCGTCCGGCTCCCAGCGCGCGTTGGCGTCCGAGAACGCGATCACCTGGCCCGAGGCCGCCCGCACCGCGGCGTCCTGCGCGCGGATCTTGCCGCCCCGCGGCAGCTCGAGCACGAGGTCGGCGCCCGCGTCGCGGGAACGGGCCGCAGTCGTGTCTGGCCCCGGGTCCGCGCCACCGTCCACGGCCACGATCACCTCCAGCCGCTCGCGCGGCCAGTCGAGCGCGAGCGCGTTGGCCACCTTCGCGCCGATCACGGCCTCCTCCCGGTAGGCGGCGACCACGAGCGACACCCGCACGTCCGGCGCCGGCCCCCGCGGCGCGGGCGGCGGCGACCCGCGCAGCCGCCGCAGGACCGCGAGCGCCGGGCCGTACACCGCCTGGGTCCAGGCGAGCAGGGCCACGCACGTCCAGAAGACGGCCGCGGCTGCCGCGGCCGGCCGGCGCTTCGAACCATGCGCGGCGGCCGCGGCGTGCCGGCGCTTCGACGGGGTGGTGGCCCTCACGGGCGCGAGATGCTGGCAGGTTCGAACCCGGCGGCGGCCGACACGCCCGGCGCCGCGCGCCACACTGGCGGCGATGCCCGCGATCGAGCGCCCCATCCTGACCGACGGCGAGCTGACGCTCCGCCCGCCGCGCCCGGAGGACGCGGACGCGATCACGGCCTGCTGCCAGGACCCCGAGATCCCCCGCTGGACGACCGTTCCGTCGCCGTACCACCGCGAGCACGCCATCGCGTACGTGGAGCGCACCGCCGCGGAGGCGCGCACCGGCAGGACCGCCGCCTACGTGATGGTCGACGCCGACGACCGCGTGATCGGCTCCTTCAGCGTGATGGAGATGGACCGGGGCCCCGGCTTCGGCGAGATCGGCTACTGGGTGGCGGCCGGCGCCCGCAGGCGCGGCACGGCGACACGCGCCGTCCGCCTGCTCCGCGAGTGGGCGCACGCGGCGCTGGGGCTGACGGTCATCGAGGCGCTCGTGCACGTGGAGAACCTCGCCTCGCGCCGCGTGGCCGAGAACGCCGGCTTCGTGGACACCGGCGAGCGGCGGCCGGCGCCGCGCACCGAGGACCCCGGCCCGCCGCGCTACGCCGTCTACGCCTGGCGCGCGCCGAGCGCCGCGTAGAGGCCGAGCGTCCGCCGGGCGATCGCGTCCCAGCCGAACGGGCCGTCCGGCGCGGCGGCCGCGCGCGCCGCGGCGGCGAGCTGCTCGCGCCTCGCTGGATCCGTGAGCAGCGTGACCAGGGCGGCGGCCAGCGCGTCGGGATCGCCGGGCGGGACGAGCTCGGCGGCGCCCGTGGCGGCCACCTCCGGGAAGCCGCCGACCGCGGTGAGGAGCAGCGGCCGCCCGAACGCCAGCGCGGTGAACAGGACGCCCGACTGATCGATCTCCTCATAAGGGAGGACTATTAGGTCCGCGGCCTGAAACGTCCCCGCGAGCTCCTTCGCCGAAACGAAGCGCAGAGCGAGACGGACGTTCGGTGCGGCGGCGGCCCGCAGAGAAGTGACGTCCATCCGGGGCATGCCGACGATCCAGAGCTGAGCACCGGCGGGCTTGTCCGCGCGCCGCCACGCCTCGAGGAGGACGTCAACGCCCTTGTACGGACGGATGAGGCCAAAGAAGAGCGCGACGGGGCCGCGCGGCGAACCGGCCTCGGGGCCGGCGACGGGGCCGCGCGGCGAACCGGCCGCCGTCCCGAGCTCTGGCGGGGGCGCGGCGTCCGGCGGCTGCTCGGTCAGGACGTCCAGCGGCCCGTGGGGGATGACGTGGATCAGCGCCGGGTCCAGGCCGAGCTCGTCGCGCAGGCGGTCCGCGCCGTGCTGCGAGTGCGCGACGATCGCGTCCATGCGCTCGTACAGCGCGCGCTGGCCGGCACGCTGGCCCGGGCGGGGCTCGCGCGGCAGGATGTCGTGCGCGGTCAACAGCCGGGGGTGCACGCGCGGCAGCAGGCGCGCGTCGAGCGCCTGCACCGGGAGCCACTGGAAGTGCACGACGGCGGCCGCCCGCGCCGCCCGCGCGTAGCGGAGCATGTCCGGGACGTGCTGGGCCAGCCGCGCGGCGCGGCGGCCCCGGCGCGGCGACCAGCGGTAGAACGCCTCACGCACCCGGACGCCGGGCGCGGGGGGCACCTCGCCATGGGCGAAGACGCTCGTCCAGAGCTCGACATCCGCCCCGTTTCGCGCCAGCGCGGCTCCCAATGCCCGGTCGTATGGGGGGGTGTAGGCGGCTGGATCGACAAGGTGAACCCGCAAGGCGCGAGAGTATGCAGTCCGTGGACGTCGAGCTCTCCTTCTGCGTCGTCAACACCGAGCAGCGCGGGCTCCTGCGCTACTGCCTGGACGCGATCGCGCGCGAGCGCGCCACCGTGGACTTCGAGACCGAGGTGCTGGTGCTGGACAACGCGTCCGAGGACGGTTCGGCCGATGCGGCCCGCCGGCACCCGGCCACGACCGAATTGATCGCGCTCGACGAGCGCCGCGGCAAGGGCGTCAACGACACCGAGCTCCTGCAACGCGCCCGCGGGCGCTTCTGCCTGCTGCTCAACGAGGACTCGGAGCTCGAGCCGGGCGCCGCCGTCGCGCTCCACGCCGCGCTGGCGGCCGACGACCGGGCGGGCGCCGCCGGCGCGATGCTCGTGCGCCCCGACGGCACCCAGCAGCCCTCCGCCTGGCGGTTCCCGAGCCCCTGGACCGCGCTGCTGACCGCCCTGTGGCTGCACCGGTCACGCGTCGTGCAGAGCCGCGGCGACGCGATCCGGCGCGTCGACTGGGTGCAATCGGCGGCGATGCTCGTGCGCCGCGAGGCGGCCGAGGAGATCGGCTACTTCGACCCGGACTTCTTCGTCTACTCCGATGAGGTCGACTTCTGCCGGCGCCTTGCCGACGCCGGCTGGCCGACGCTCTACGTCCCTGAGGCGCGCGCCGTGCACCACGAGCAGCTGGCCACCGGCGGCGTTCCGCACCGGCGCATCGTGGAGTTCTCGCGCAACCGCGACCGCTACATGCGCAAGCACCACTCTGCGCTCTCGGCCGCGCTCGTGCGCTGGCTGACGGCATGGACGTACGCGATGCGGGCGCTCGGCGCGCTCGTCATGCCCGGGCACGATTTCCGCCGCTACGCCCGCCACGTCTCCGCCACGCTGTTCCCGAAGCGCGGCGAGGGGCTCGCCGAGGCGGCCGCCGACTTCAACCGCCGCCGGTCGCGGCAGCCCTCGGTCCCGTGACCCGCCCCACGAGCCGGCGCGCGGCGGCGAGCTCGCCCGGCCGGAAGAAGCCCGCCGCCCAGAGCGCGGGCGCGATCGCGGCGAGCGCCAGCGCGCGCGTCACGAACCCGGCGGCGCCGGCCGCCGGCAGCGCCAGCTCGCCGGCCGCGGCGATGCCGCCGGCGATCGCCACGAGCAGCGCGAGCCGCGCCCATTCGAACGGCACCTCGAACAGGCGGCGGGTCAGCAGCCACATCACGACGAGCATCACGGCGTAGGCGCCCACGAGCGCGACGCCGGCGCCGGCGATCCCGAGCGGCGGCACGAGCGCCGCCAGCAGCCCGACGTTGACGGCCAGCCCGCACAGCGCGGCGGGCGCGTTGCGCACCGTCACCCGCGCCCGCCCGGCCATCGCGACGAGCACGAGGAACAGCCCGTACAGCGCCCAGCCGAGCGCGACCCACGGCAGCGCCTCGTGGGCGGCGAAGAACGCCGGCGCCGCGAACAGCCGCACCACCCAGCGCCCGAGCAGCGTCAGCCCGGCCACCACGAGCCCGGTGAACAGCACGTAGTAGGTCGTGATTCGCGCGTACACCCGCGCCGCCTCCTCGTCGTCGGCGATCGAGTAGGCGAGCGGCGGCCACGCGTACTGGAACGCGCGCACGGTGAAGACGACGACCGCGGCGAGCTTGACCGACAGCGAGTACAG
>JBIOTP010000085.1:0-15855 GCA_044865965.1 Solirubrobacteraceae bacterium | reverse complement strand
ACCACGCCGCCGAGCCCGCCCGCGCGGCGCGGCTCTACGAGCGCCTCGGCGAGTACCACTTCTGGGACGACCGGATGGCGCTCGAGTACTCCGAGCAGGCGGGCGCGGTCCGCGCTCGGGCTGGACTCGAGCAGCCGCAGCGCCTGCTCGTAGTACTCGAGCGCCATCCGGTCGTCCCAGAAGTGGTACTCGCCGAGGCGCTCGTAGAGCCGCGCCGCGCGGGCGGGCTCGGCAGCGTGGTCGAGCTGGGCGAGCGCCGCGCGGCAGAGCTCGACGGCGCGCGCGCGGTCGCCGGTGAAGCGGGCCGCCTGGGCCGCGCGGGCGAGCAGCTCCACCTTGTCCACGGGGAGCGAGCCGGGCGCTGGGGACACGCGGTCCCACAGCTCGAGCGCGCGCTCGAGATGCCCGCGCGCCTCGGCGAACGCGTACAGCCGCGCCGCCTCGAGCCCGGCCGTGACCGAGGCGGCGAGCGCGTCGGCGTGCGCCCCGGCCTGGTGCCACTGGTAGGCGAGCTGCGCGGCGGGCGCGCCGGGCTCCTCGGCCAGCGCGCCGGCGATCGCCCGGTGCAGCGCGGTGCGCTCGGTCGGCAGCAGCTGCCGGTAGATCACCTCGCCCATGAGCCCGTGCCGGAAGCCGACGCCGCGGTCGCCGCGCTCGCGCACGAGGATCCCGGCGTCGAGCGCGGCGCGCAGGCCGGCGGCGCCGGGCGCGAGGCGCTCGAGCACCTCATAGCCGACCCGCCCGCCCGCCGCGGCGACGATCGCCGGCAGCTCCCCCGCGGGGCCCTCGAGCCGCTCGACACGCACGAGCACCGCCTCGGCGACGCTCGCCGGCACGCCGGCACCCTCTCGCCGGGCCGCGTAGAGCTCCTCGACGAAGAACGGGTTGCCGCTCGCGAGCGCGTGCAGCTCGTCGGCCACCGAGGCCGGCACCGGCCGGCCCGCGATCGCCTCCAGCTGCTGTCCCACCTCCGCGCGGTCGAGCGGCGCCAGATCGATCCGCAGCACGTTCGCGCGCCGCACGAGCTCGGCGAGCGCGCGCCGCAGCGGGTGGCCGCTCTCCAGCTCGTCGGTGCGGTACGTCGCGAGGACGGCGATCCGCTCGGCGCGCAGGTTGCGCGCGAAGAAGGCGAGCAGGTCGCGCGACGAGCGGTCCGCCCAGTGCAGGTCCTCCAGCACGATCAGCAGCGGCGCCTGCTCGCGCGCGAGCCGGCCGAGCAGGTCGAGCACGAGCTCGTACAGCCGGCCCTGGCCGGTGTCGCTCGAGAAGCGGCTCTCGCCGGCGACCGGCAGCCGGGGGAGCAGCGCCGCGAGCTCGTGGCGGGCCTCGCCGGAGAGGCCCTCGAGCGCGGCCTCCGCCCAGCCCGGGGGCAGGTCGCGCAGGGCGGCCACGATCGGCGCGTAGGCGAACTCCTCGCCGCCGAACTCGACCGCCTCGCCGTGGAGCACGAGGAAGCCCAGCGCGCGGGCGCGGGCCTCGGCCTCCTCCACCATCCGCGTCTTGCCGATGCCGGCTTCGCCGCCGATGCCGGCGAGCTGCGGCTGCCCGGCGGCCGCGGCCGCGAGCATTCGCTCGAGCGCGCCGAGCGGCTCCTGGCGACCGATGGTGGCCTGACTGCAGACCCGCGACTCCAACGCTCAGGATTATCTGCCTGTCGCTCGGCGCGGCGCAACCGTCCCGGGGTGGTCGCCCGAGTCCACCTTGGTGGGATGTCCGCGCCACCCAGTCGGTGGCACCCTGGCGCGCATGGTCGAGCCACATCCGTTCCTGCTGTTCCGCGACGACGACGGCCACGAGGTCGTCGTGGATCTCGACGCCGCGCGCGAGCGCGTCTCGATCGGCCGCCGCCGCTCCAACGAGGTCCGGCTCGGGTGGGACGCCGGCGTCTCGCGCCTGCACGCCGAGCTCACGCTGCTCGGCGGCGACTGGGTCGTCTGCGACGAAGGCCTCTCCCGCAACGGGACGTTCGTCAACGGCGAGCGCGTGCACGGCCGGCGCCGGTTGCACGGCGGCGACGTGATCGCGGTCGGCGACACGCTGATCGCGTTCTGCGACGCCTCCAGCCCGTCCACCGCGCCCCGGACGCGCCCGGCGAGCCGCGAGGACGCCGCGGTCGCCATCACCCCCGCCCAGGGCCGGGTGCTCGCCGCGCTGTGCCGGCCGCTGCGCTCCGGCCGCTACGCCGCGCCCGCCTCGAACCGCCAGATCGCGGACGAGCTCGTCCTGTCGATCCTCACCGTCAAGTGCACCCTGGCCCGCCTGTTCGAGCTCTTCGCGGTCGACCACCTGCCGCAGAACCAGAAGCGGGCCTCGCTCGCCCTGCGCGCGCTCGAGCGCGGGCTGGTACCCGCGGATCAGCGGTAGGCGACCTCTGTCAGCGTGTCCTCGCCGAGGCCGGTGACCCAGACGTGTCTCGCGTCGGCGGTCACGGCGTACGGGTTGAACGGCATCGGGAGCGGCGGGTGGACTGCCCGCAGCGTCCTGGCGCTGAGGACGCGGAGCGTGTCGTCCGTCTTGCTGGCGACGAACACGCGCCCGCCCGCGGCGGCGACCTGGGCGGGTCCCCGTCCCGCGTCGTGCTCGATGACCCCGCCCGTGCTTGGATCGATGCGCGTGAGCGAGTCTTCCTCGGCCTGGGTCGCCCACACGCAGCCACCGCCGTAGTACAGCTGGCCGGCCTTGAGCGGAACGTGAAGCAACGACATCCGCCCCGAGCGCAGGTCCAGCCGACCCAGCTTCGCCCCTCTGCTCCCGCCCACCGAGACGGCGCCGCGGCCGAGCGCGATCGGCCCGACGCCGTTGGGGAGGAAGGTCTGCCCGAGCAGGCGGCGGCCGCGGCGGTCGTAGTGGAGAAGCCAATCGGCGATCGTCGGCGCTCCGGTGACGACCCACAATCCGCTTGGGCCGGCGGCCAGATAGTGCGGCGGCTGCGACGTCGTGAGCCGTTGCGTCACACGCCCGGTCCGCGCGTGCGGACACCGGTGGGCGGTGGACGAAGCCCGCCTTGTGGATCGCGTCGAGCGCCGCCGCCGCCTGCGAGGCGATCTCGGCGGCGCGCTCCGCGCCGAGCGGACCGTCGCGCCGGACCAGCCGGCGCAGGTCGTCGCCGGCGACGAAGCGCATCGCGATGTAGGCGACGCCGTCGTCCTCGCCGGCGGCGTGCACGGGGATCACGTTGGGGTGCTCGAACGAGGCCGCCGCGCGCGCCTCGCGCAGGAAGCGGGCGCGGATGTCGGGGTCCTCGACCAGCTCGGGAGCGATCACCTTGAGCGCGACGATCCGGTCGAGGTCGAGCTGGCGGGCGCGATACACGACGCCCATCCCACCGCGGCCGACGAGCGACTCGATCCGGTGGCCGGCGATGACCACGCCCGGCGCGAGGAGGCCCATGTGCGGTGTATATCCGAACCGGCGGGGCCGCAGTAGGAATTCCGGAGTGGTGAATCAGAGCGCGATGGGTAGACGACCTCACCGGTGTTGTCGGCGAGCCAGAGGTCGCGGTCGCTCGCCGCGAGCCCGTGCACGTCGAGGCGGCCGCTCGGCGTGGCGACTGTCGTCGCGCGGCCGTCCGGCGTCACGCGCCGGAGCGACTCCATCGTCGGCAGGCCGGTGCGGTCGACCTCGGGGCTGCGGCTCGGCACCCACAGCGCGCCGCCGGCCGCGACGACGTCGATCCCGCCGCCGCCGATCTCGATGACGTCGGCGGCTCGCCGGATCGCTGGCCGGCCCAGGAGCGTGGCGTACCGGCGCACGTTCCGGAGCCAGGCGGCGTGGCGGGCCCGGCGAACTTCGGGCAAGTGAGGAGAGAGTCGAGCCGGTCGCCGCGGCGGGCCCGGCGAACTTCGTGCAAGTGAGGAGGGGCTCGAGCCGATCGCGTGATCGAACCCCGGCCGGCTACCTCGCGCCTGCGGTCGCCGGGCGCGCGATCGATCACGCTCGATCGGCCCTGGCAGGGTGTGTGTCAATTGAGTTCGACCTGGTCGAACTCAATTGACACGGCCCCGCGCGGCGATGATCGATTCCCGCCGCGCCGATCCGGGCTTCCGCGATGGCCGCGATCCTCGCGACCCGCGGCTGGTGTTTCGCCGCTCGGTTGGGGCTCTCGGCCGCCGCTTACGCGGGCTCGAAGCTGCGTAAGTCCACAGTCCCCACAGCTAAGGCCTCGACCCCTTGGATCGGCTGCAAATGCCCGATGTAAGGGGTGCCGTCGCAGGCCAAGATGTACGCATGCTCAAGAACCTCACAGCACGCAAGGACATCGGTCACCCGGCCGCGGGCGCCGGGGTCCCCTCGGTCGTCATCCGCACCGCCGGCCCCGCCGACGCCGATGCGCTCGAGCGGCTCGCGCAGCTCGACTCCAGCCGCACGCCGCGCGGCGACGTGCTGATCGGCCAGGTCGGCGACGAGCTGTGGGCGGCGCTCTCGCTCGAGGACGGCCACGCGGTCGCAGATCCGCTGCGGCCGTCCTCCGAGCTCCTGTGGCTGCTGATCGAGCGGGCGCGCCAGATGCGGCGCGCCCACTCGGACAGCGTCAGGTCCTGGGCGTCGCTGTTCGCTTGGGGGCCTCGGCCGGGGCGCGCCTGAAGCGCCCCGTCGGCGCCCCGCCGAGGTAGCCGGCGTCCTCCTCCGCCAGCACCTCGAACATGCGCGCGGCGTCGGTCATCGACAGCAGCGCGATGTCGTCGCCATCGGCCACCAGGGCACGCCGGATCCTGGTGGCCGACAGGTCGTGCATGGCGAGGGCCAGCTCCGTGTCGGCGTCGATCACCAGCGCGTCGTCGCGCGTCGTCATCCGGTCGGCGACGTGGAACTCGCCCCACTGGGCGCGCGGCAGCTCGAGCGCGTCGCGGACCGAGATGATCCCCACCACGTCGCCGTTGCGCGTCACCGGATACGCCGTGTGGCGGCACTCGAGGAACACCTCGTCCACGAACCGGTCGAGCGGCATGTCCGCCTCCACCATGACCGGGTTGCGAACCATCACGTCGCGCACCGTCCGCCCGCCAAGCGCCGCGCGGGCGCGTGACACCGGCACGATCCGCTGGTCGCGGCCGAGCGTGAACGTGTCGTACTCCTCGCCGCGGTGCTCCTCGACGTCCCGCGCGGACAGCGGCGCGGCGATGTCCTCGAGCTCACGGCCGGCGCACTCGACCCCGAGGAAGATCTCCACCACGCCCGCGGCGATCATCAGCGCCGCGCCGAGCGCGAAGCCGCCGAACAGCGCGCTGGCCGAGCCGCTCTGGATCAGCGCGCCGAAGATCATCGGCCCGCTGATCCCGCCGAGCGCGGTGCCGAACGCGTAGAAGAACGCGATGCACATCGCGCGCGTCTCCATCGGGAAGATCTCGCTGACGGTCGGGTAGGCCGCCGACGCGCCCGCCGAGGCGAGGAAGAAGATCACCGTCCACGCGAACGTCTGCGTGGCGGCGGTCAGCTGCCCCTGCTGGAACAGGAGGCCGGTGCCCAGCAGCAGGACACCGGAGATGATGTACGTCCCGGCGATCATCGGCTTGCGCCCGACCGTGTCGAACCAGCGGCCGAGCACGAGGGGGCCGGCGAAGTTGCCGACCGCGAACGGCAGGATCTACCACCCCACGCTCCCCGACGACACGCCGTAGAACTTCGTCAGGACCAGCGCGTACGTGAAGAAGATCGCGTTGTAGAGGAACGCCTGGCCGGTGAACAGCGCCACGCCCAGCACGGTGCGCTTCGGGTAGAGCTTGAACACCGTGTGCGCGATCGCCCCGAAGCCGACCGACTTGCGCTGCTTGATGCGGATCGTGCGGTCGGGCGGGATCAGCTCCTCGCCGGTGTCCTCGACGACCATGCGCTCGATGTCGTCGACGAGCGCCTCGGCCTCTCGGTCATAGCCGTGGATGAACATCCACCGCGGGCTCTCCGGCACGTTGCGCCGCACGAACAGGATCACCAGCCCGAGCAGGGCGCCGAGCGCGAACGCGACCCGCCAGCCGATATCGGCCGCGAAGAGCGACTCGTCCAGCAGCAGGAGCGACAGCCCGGAGCCGAGGATGCAGCCGATCCAGAACGACCCGTTGATCGTGAGGTCGACCTGGCCGCGCACGCGCGCGGGGATCAGCTCGTCGATCGCCGAGTTGATCGCCGCGTACTCGCCGCCGATGCCGGCGCCCGTGACCGCGCGGCACAGCATGAACCACACCGCGTTCATCGAGAACGCGGTGAGCACGCTGCCCAGCAGGAAGACGGCCAGCGTGATCATGAACAGCCTCTTGCGGCCGATCCGGTCGGCCAGCCAGCCGAAGTACAGTGCGCCGAGGCAGGCCCCGGCGATGTACGCAGAGCCGGACATGCCGACCTGCGTCGCCGTGAGCTCGAGCCCGGCGCCCGCCTCCGACAGTCGCGGGCTGATCGCGCCGACGATCGTCACCTGCAGGCCGTGGAGGATCCAGACCGTGCCGAGGCCGATCACCACCAGCCAGTGGAACTTCGACCATGGCAGGCGGTCCATCCGCGCCGGGATCGCGGTCTCGATGACCCGGTACTCCCGGTCCTCCATTGTCGTGCCCGTCATCGGGCACCACCTCCCTCGTGAAGCTCTCTCCCTGCCCTACGGCGCAGCGCGCCGTCCGCGCCGCTCGTCGACCGGATCGTCGACCTGCTGGCGCTTGAAGCGGTCCCAGTAGCCCTCGTGCCGCGCCTCGACGGGGTCGTCGACCTGCTGGCGGCGGAACCGCTCCCAGTAGTCGTGCCAGAAGCCGCCCTCGTCGTCCCGCTCGGACGTGGGGGTGGGCGGATCAGTGCTGGCCATGGCTCCTCCCGACCTCTGGTTGTCCGGGCGCTTCATACCCCGGATAAGCTCGGTCCAATGCGCGTATCGCCATGGGGCCGAGTCGTCGCGATCTCGGCCGTACTGGTGGTGGGCGGGGGCGCGGTGCTGGCGGTGGGCGACCTCGCCTCGACGCAGGAGCGGCTGGTCTCCTATCCGGTGACCGGGACGCTCAACGGCGTCGCGTTCGACCTCGGCGACGGCGGCATCGTGATCGCCGGCGGCGGCCCGCGGGCGTCGCTGACCGTCCAGCGCACGGAGCGCTTCGCGTTCGGCCACGACGTGGAGACGACCCGCTCGGCGGCCGGCGGGGTGTTCCGCGTGCGCTCGCGGTGCCCGACGACGCTCCTGCACGCATGCTCGGTGCGCTACCGGGTGACCGTGCCCGACAACGTGCCGGTCGACGTCCGCACCGACAGCGGCGCCGTGCTCCTGGAGGGCTACCGCGGGTCCGCGCGGGTCACGACGCGCAGCGGCGACATCGACGTCCGCGGCTTCTGCGGGTTCTCACTGGAGGCGCGCACCGAGAGCGGCGACGTCGCCGCCGGCAGCACGTGCCCGCTGCAGCGGATGTCGCTGCGGGCGACGTCCGGCTCCGTCCGCGCGGCGGTGCCGCCCGGGCGCTACACGCTGGACGCCGAGAGCGCCTCCGGCTCCGAGCGCGTGCGCGGCGTCACGGCGGTAGCGGACGCGCCGTTCGCGATCCAGGCGCTCTCCAGCTCCGGCGACGTCGACGTGGAGGGCCGCCGGTGATCGAGTCGCTCGCGCTGCCGCGGCGCCTGACCCACGCCGCCGAGGCGCTCGGCTATCTGGCCGCGAGCGTGCCGATCGCCATCCTCGCGATCCCGGCGGTCGTGGCGCTGCTGCTCGGCGCGGCGCTGAGCGTGATCGGCATCGGCCTGCCGCTGCTGCTGGCCGCCGGCGCCACGTGCCGGTGGCTCGTGCGGCTCGACCGGATCGCCGCCAACCGCCTGCTGGACGCGGGGATCGCGCCGATCCCCGCCCCGGTCCGCAGCCCGGGCGGCATCTACCACCGCTCGCTCGAGCTGCTGTCCGACCGCGCGCTGTGGCGGATCGTCGCCGACCTCGCGCTGAAGGTGCCGCTCGTGGCCGCGCTGCTGGCGGTCGGCCTGGCGCCGGTCGTCGTGCTGGCCGGGCTCATCGAGCTCGGCGTCGACGGCCTCGCGGGCGTCGGCGACGCCGACTACGTGGGCTGGTGGGCGCTCGGGCCCGGTATGGGGATCGTGCTGCTCGCGCTGGCGCTGCCGGCGAGCGTACTCGTGATCGCGACGCTCGACGCGCTGCGGGCCGTGCTGGGGACGATCGCGCGGGCCTTCCTCGCCCCGCGGGCCCTGCCGGCCGGCCCGGTGCGGGAGATGCTGGCCGAGAGCCTGGGCGACCGGACGGTGGCGGTCGCCTACTGGCTGCCGGACCGCGGCCGCTTCGTCGACGAGGCCGGCCGCCCGGTCGAGCTGCCCGAGCCCGGCTCGGGACGCGCCTGGACCGCGGTGGAGCGCGACGGCCGCCGGGTCGCCGCGATCGTCCACGACGCGGCGCTCGACACGAGCCCCGAGCTCGTCCAAGCGGCCGCCGCGGCGTCCTCGCTGACGATCGACAACGAGCGCCTGCGGGCCGACCTCAGCGCGCGCGTGGCGGAGCTCGGAGAGTCGCGGCGGCGGATCGTCGAGGCCGCCGACGAGGCGCGCCGGCGGATCGAGCGCGACCTCCACGACGGCGCGCAGCAGCAGCTCGTGACGCTCGCGCTCGAGCTGCGGATGCTCAAGAGCCGGCTCGACGACCCGCGCGCGGCGCCGCTGGTCGACGCGCTGTCCGAGCGGCTCGCGACCGCGCTGTCCGAGCTGCGCGAGCTCGCGCGCGGGATCCATCCCGCGATCCTCACCGAGCGCGGCCTCGCGCCCGCGATCGACGTGCTCGCCGAGCGCATCAGCGTGCCGATCGCGTGCAAGGTGGCCGTCGAGGAGCGCCTGCCGGCGCAGGTGGAGGCGACCGCCTACTTCGTCGTGGCGGAGGCCCTCACCAACGTCGCCCGCTACGCGCACGCGTCGCGGGCGCGCGTGGAGATCCGCCGCGAGGGCGACGAGGTCACGGTCCTCGTCGCGGACGACGGCATCGGCGGCGTCGACGTCGGCGCGGGCAGCGGGCTGCGCGGGCTGCAGGACCGGCTCGCGGCGCTCGGCGGCAAGCTGGCGATCGACAGCCCGGTCGGAGACGGCACCCGGCTGACGGCGCGCATCCCGGAGACCGCGGCATGACGCGGCTGCTCGTGCTGCTCGCCCTCGCGCTCGCCGGTTGCGGCGGCACCACTGTGGTGCGGGAGCCCGGGGTGACCGTCAGCGGCACGCCGAGCCCGGGCGCTGCCCGGCGCCCGCAGACCGGCGGCGTGCGCATCGCGGTCGTCACCCACGGCCAGGCGTCGAGCACGTTCTGGGCGGTCGTGCGCAACGGCGTCGAGGCCGCCGCGCGCCAGATGGACGTGCTCGTCGACTACAACGCGCCCGACGTCTACAGCGTCGAGCGCATGAGCGCGCTGATCGACCAGGCGGTCGCGAGCCGGCCCGACGGGCTGGTCGTCTCGATCCCCGAGCCCGGCGTCGCGCCGGCGGTCCGGCGCGCGGTGCGCGCCGGCATCCCGGTCGTGGTCGTCAACTCCGGCGCGAACCTCTTCCGGCGCCTCGGCGTGCTGGCCTACATCGGCCAGGAGGACGGGTCCGCCGGGCTCGCGGCGGGGCGCCGGCTCGCCGCGGCGGGCGTGCGGCGGGCGCTGTGCGTCAACCAGCGCGTCGGCCAGACCGGCCTCGACGACCGCTGCCGCGGGCTCGAGCGGGCGATGCGTGAGGTCGGCGGCTCCTCGAGCGTGCTCGGCGTCGACGACCAGAGCGCGGCCACGCCGCGCCGGATCGCGACGGCGGTCAGGGACGGTCAGGTCGACGGCGTGCTGACGCTGAACTCGACCAGCGGCAGCGAGGCCGTGAAGGGGCTCGCCACGCTCGGGCGCCCGGTCCAGATCGGCACGTTCGACCTCGGGCCCGAGGTGCTCCAGGCGGTGGGCGCGGGCAAGATCGCGTTCGCGGTCGAGCAGCAGCCCTACCTCCAGGGCTACTGGCCGATCGCGATGCTCGCGCAGCGCGCGCGGTACGGCCTGTTCCCCGCCCAGGGCGACGTGATCCCCACCGGCCCGCACTTCGTCACGAAGGCCGACGCGGCGAAGGCGATCGAGCTCAGCCGCCGCTCCATCCGCTGACCGGTGGCTCCGGCCGTGGGTACGTGCGCCGTCCAGGCGGTCGCTGGCGCCGCCTGGCAAGGACGCAGACCCGTAGGAATCCCTCTGGGATTTCAAGTGGTCGAGGACGCCGCCAGGCGGTGATCAGCGGCCGCCTGGCGGTGCTCGTACTCGCGGCCGGGGCCACTAGCATCCGCGCCGTGCACCGTGTGGTCATCGTGGGCGGCGGGTTCGGCGGGCTGCAGGCGGGTCTGCACCTGCGCCGCGCGCCGGTCGAGGTGACGCTCGTCGACCGCCGCAACTTCCACCTCTTCCAGCCGCTGGCCTACCAGGTCGCGACCGGCGCGCTGTCGCCGGGCGAGGTCTGCTACCCGCTGCGCGCGATCTTCCGGCGGGCGGACAACGTCAGCGTGATGATGGCCGAGGTCACGGCGGTCGATCTCGACGCGCGCGAGCTCGCGCTCCGCACGCCGGCCGGGGAGCGCCGGGTCGGCTACGACACGCTGATCGTGGCCGGCGGCTCCCGCTACAACTACTTCGGCCATCCCGAGTGGGAGGAGCACGCCCCGGAGCTGAAGTCGATCGAGGGGGCGCTGCACATCCGCGGGCGGATCCTGCGCGCGCTCGAGGCCGCCGAGCTGGAGTCCGACGAGGAGCGCCGCGCGGCGCTGCTGACCTTCGTGGTCGTGGGCGCCGGCCCCACCGGCGCGGAGATGGCGGGGCAGATCGCCGAGATCGCGCGCGACACCCGCCGCGACTTCCGCGCGGCCGACACCTCGCAGGCGCGGGTGCTGCTCGTGGAGGCCGGCGACCGCCTGCTCCCCGCGTTCCCGCCGAAGCTGTCCGCGCGCGCCTCGCGGGCGCTGGAGAGCCTCGGCGTGACGCCGCTCGTGGACCATATGGTGACCAGCGTGGAGGAGGACGGGGTGGTGATGAAGACCGCCGGCGGCGAGCTGCGGACGGCCGCGCGCACGGTGATCTGGGCGGCCGGGGTGACCGCCTCCCCCCTGGCCGGCCTGCTCGCCGAGGCCGCCGGCGCCGAGGTCGACGGCGTCGGCCGTCTGCTGGTCGAGCCGGACCTGACGCTGCCGGGGCACCCGGAGGTGCTGCCGATCGGCGACATGGTCCAGGTGCGCGGCGCCGAGCCGCTCCCGGGCGTCGCGCCGGTCGCGATGCAGCAGGGCCGCTACGCCGCGCGCGTGGTGCGCGACCGGCTGCGCGGGCGCGAGGTACGCCCGTTCCGGTACCGAGACAAGGGCAACCTCGCCACGCTCGGCCGCGCCCGCGCGGTGGCCGACCTGCACCGCGTCAAGCTGAGCGGCTTCCCCGCCTGGGTGATGTGGCTCGCCATCCACCTCTGGTACCTGATCGGCTTCCAGAACCGGCTGCTGGTCTTCATCCGCTGGGCGATCAGCTTCCTCACGCACGGCCGCGGCGCGCGCCTGATCACCGGCGAAGCGGCGGAATAGAGGGGTCAGACCTGGGGCGGAGCCAGCCGCCGAGCGCCTCCTCGAGCTCGGCCGCGAGCGCGAGCAGCGTGCGCTCACCGCCGCGGGCGCTCATCAGCTGGACGCCGACCGGGAGGCCGGCGTCCGAGCGCATCACCGGCACCGCGACCGCGGGCAGGCCGAGCACGTTCGCGTAGGTGCACAGCGACAGCTTGCCGCCCTCGCGCGGCGGCTCGCCGTCGACCGGCGGCCAGACCGGGTCGCCGGCCGGCGGCGCGACGTCGGGCGCGACGGGGCACAGGGCCACCGTATGACGCGCGAACCAGGCGGAGGCCTCGCGCTCGATCGGCGTGAGGCGGTCGAAGGCGTCCAGGTAGCGCTCGATCGAGGGCTCGTTGCCGCGGGTCGCTGCGAACATGCCGGCGGCGTAGGGCGAGAGCTCGTCGGCGCGGTCGCCGACGAAGCCCGGCAGCACGGCGGTCATCTCCTCGGTCAGCACCGTGTCGAGGATCCGGCGCGCCTGCGCCTGGTGGGGCGGGCGCTCCTCCACGACCGGGTGCCCGGCGTCCGCGAGCGCGGCGGCGGCGCGCCGCACGGCCTCGCGGCAGGCGCGGCTGACCGGCTGCAGCCCGTCCTCCTCGAACACCGCCACGCGCGCGACCGGCCGGGCCGGCGCGGCGTCCGGCGCGAGCACCGACAGCGCGAGCTCGAGGTCCTCGACGGTGCGCGCCATCGGCCCCACGGAGCCCATGAGCCGCATCGCCGGCGAGTCCGGCAGCGGGTGGTGGGTGGCGGGCGGCACGGTGTCGCGCCCCGGCCGCAGTCCGAAGATGCCGGTGAAGTGGCACGGCGCGCGGATCGAGCCGCCGAGGTCCGAGCCCAGCCCGAGCGCGCTCATCTCCGCGGCGAGCGCGGCCGCCTCGCCGCCGGAGGAGCCGCCGGCGGTGCGCAACGGGTCGTGCGGGTTGCGGGTGGAGCCGAACAGCGCGTTGGTGGAGTCCCAGTACACCGAGAACTCCGGCACGTTGGTCTTGCCGAGCAGGATCGCGCCGGCCGCCCGCAGCCGGTGCAGCGGCTCGGCGTCGGCGTCGTAGGCGTAGTCCGCGAGCAGGCGCGAGCCGTTCGGGGCGCGCATCCCGGCGGCGGCGATCGGGTCCTTGGCGGTGAACGGCACGCCGCCGAGCGGGCCGAGCGCCTCGCCGCGCGCGAGCGCCGCGTCCGCCGCGAGCGCCTCCTCGCGCGCCTGCTCGAGCCGCGGGAGCACGAGCGCGTTGAGCTCGGGGTCGCGCGCCTCGATCCGCGCGACGTGCGCGTCGAGCGCCTCGATCGCGCTCAGCTCGCGCGCGGCGATCGCCCGCGCCAGCTTGGCGGCACCAGCTCCGGTCATCGGCGCGGGATCGTACTTGCGCCACCGGGTGAGGAGGACTAGCGTCGGACGGACGCCGACCCTGGGAGGAGGGCCCATGCCCGAACCGTCGCTGAAGGAGCTGCTCGCCGCCTCGAGCCTGGCGTTCGCGGGCACCGTGCGAGCGGTCGGCGAGTCGGCGGTGGAAGGCGTCGAGCCTGACGACCGGACCGCGGTCGTCGAGGTCGACGCGCCGCTGCAGGGCCCGCCGGCGATCGACCTCAGCCCGGGGTCGTCGGTGACCGTGCAGATGTCGCCCGACCTGCCGCCGCTGGGCGCGGGCGACCGGGCCACGTTCTTCGCCGACCCGCTCGTCTACGGGGAGACGCTCGCGGTCGCGGAGGTGGGGCGCACCGGGGCCGAGGCGCCGCCGGCGGCCGGCGCGCGGGCGTCCGCGGAGACGCCGATGTCCGCGCTCGAGGAGGCGCGGGAGGAGCTGGGCCGTGAGGCGCTGCTCGAGCACGCCCGGACCGCCGACGCGGTCGTCCGCGGCCACGTCACCGGCCTGGAGGCGGTCGCCACGGACCGGCTGCCGCACGAGCACGACCCGCAGTGGTGGATCGCCACGCTGCTCGTCGACGTCGTCGAGCGCGGCACGATCCCGGGCGTCGGCGAGGAGGGCGGCGAGGTCCGCGTGCTCTACGCGAACAGCCTGGACCGGCGCTGGCGGAGCTGGCCGAAGCCGAAGGCCGGGCAGGGCGGGATGTGGATCCTCCACCGCCCCGCCGACGCGCGCGCGGGGATGGCGGACTTCGAGATCTGCCACCCGGAGGACCTGCAGCCCAGCCTCGAGCTCGACCTGCTGCGCGAGGGAGGCCCGTCATGAGCACCCTCACGATCGTGAACATGATCCCGCGGTCGCTGAGCGGCGAGACCGAGCAGGACAGCGAGTCGAGCATCACCGTCGACCCGGAGAACACCCAGCACATCGTCGCGACGGCGTTCACGCCGGACCCGGCCGCCGGGCCGCGGGCGCCGATCTTCGTCTCCACCGACGGCGGCGCCACCTGGTCGCTGCGCACGGTCGTGCCCGGCGGGATGGCGACCTCGGACATCAGCGTCGCGTTCGCGTCCCAGGGCGGCGCGCTGTACGCCGGGATCCTCAACTACAGCAACTTCGCGCTGAACATCCTGCGCACGACGAACCCGTTCGGCACCGCCACGATGAAGAAGCTCGTCGAGCGCCCCGACGAGGACCAGCCGTGGGTGACCGCCATCACGACGGCGAACCACGACCACGTGTACGTCAGCCACAACAACTTCAACACGCTGCCGCGCACGGCGACCGTCGAGCTCTCGATGAACGCGCGCACCGCCCCCGCCCCGGCGGGGTTCACGCCGCGCGTGATCGAGCGCCGCGACACGCTCGGCCAGGACGGGCCGCCGGTGCGCACCGCCGTGCACCCGAGCGGCGTCGTCTACGCCGCCGCGCACCGCTGGCGCGAGGTGGTCCGCCAGACGTCGTCGTCGGCCGACATCAAGTTCGACGTCGTCGTGTCGCGCGACGACGACTGGGGCAAGGGCGAGCACCCGTTCACCGACCTCAAGGACCCCGACGACAACCACAGCGGGCTGCGCGTGGCCAGGGGGCGGCTGACGCACTTCACGGCCAGCATCGGCCCGCTCGGGCAGGAGCGGATCGGCGCCGACCTCGCGATCGCGGTCGACCCCACCGACGCCACCCACGTCTGGCTGGCGTGGTGCGACCGCGTCGGCGGCGTCACCGGCACGGACTGGACGCTGCACGTGCGCCACTCGACCGACAGCGGCGCGACCTGGTCGGGCGACGTGCGGGCGGCCACCAACTCCAAGAACCCGAGCCTCGCGGTCAACGACCAGGGGCTCGTCGGGCTGCTTTTCCAGCAGGTCGTCGGCGCCGGTGCGGCGAGGCGCTGGAACACCCGCATCGAGCTCACCGACGACGCCTGGGCGACGCCCGCCACGCGCCACATCATCCACGCGGCGAGCGCCACGCAGCCGCCGCGGACGTTCCTGCCCTACCTCGGCGACTACATCCGGATGGTCTGCGTCGGACCGGAGTTCTTCGGCGCGTTCTGCGGCTCCAACCTCCCGGACATGGCGAACTTCCCGCACGGCGTCACCTACCAGCGCAACGCCGACTGGAGCTCCCACACCCTGCTGCGCGTCGACAACGTCACGCCCGTGGCGGTCTCCATCGACCCGTTCTTCGTCCACTACGTGCCCTGAGCGACTCGCCGAACGCTACTGCTGGGTGACCGCCGCCGCGGGCTTCGGCCGGCGCCGTGCGCGGGCGAACACCCAGGTGCGCAGGGCGACGTAGCGGGTGACGGTGGCTGCGGCGCTCGCGGCGACGAGCACGGCGAGCTCCAGCGCACGCGGGGGCGTCGACGCAAGCCCGTGCAGGACGGCGAGCGCGCCGCTGGTGAGGCCCAGCGTGAGCACGTAGACGATCGCGCCCATCGCGTGCTGGCGCAGTAGACCGGCGCGCCCGCGCACGCGGAACGTGAGCCGGCGGTTGGCCGCGGTGTTGCCGACCGCGGTGATCGCGAGCGCGAGCGCGTTCGCGCCCGCGGCGCCGAGCGGCCCGCGCAGCAGCAGGTACAGCAGCGCGTACGCGAGCGTGCTCGCCACGCCGACGCCCAGGAACCGCGCGACCGGGCCGGCGGCCGCGAGCCGCGCGATCCCGCGCAGGTCGGCGAGCGCCGTGGCGAGGAGGTCGACGCGCGAGTCGGGGTCCTCGATCCAGTCGACCGGCACCTCGTGGATCCGCAGCCCGCGCCGCTGCGCGAGCACGAGCAGCTCGGTGTCGAAGAACCAGCCGTCGTCGCGCACGTCGCGCAGCAGTCCGTCGAGCACGTCGCGGCGGACGGCCTTGAAGCCGCACTGGGCGTCGCTGAAGCGGGCCCGCAGCGTGGCGTGCACCAGCCGGTTGTAGGCGCGCGAGATGAGCTCCCGGCGCGGCCCGCGCACCACG